>NZ_DASXHN010000161.1:0-27324 GCF_036488505.1 Paraburkholderia sp.
CAACGCGTCGATGTTCAAGAGCTATCTGCGCTTCATCTGCAACCGCCGTTGCCAGCAGATCGGTCTCGATCCGCTGTACCCGAACGAGGAAAACCCGTTCCCGTGGATGAGCGAGATGATCGACCTGAAGAAGGAACGCAATTTCTTCGAAACGCGAGTGATCGAATATCAGACTGGCGGCGCGCTGTCCTGGGAGTAAGCCGGACGCGTGTCGCGGATGTATTCATTGATGGGATGCCGCCGGCTTGTGGCGGCGGCAGCCTGGGTTAGGAGCAGAACGGCCTGATGCAAAGCGTGCCCGGTGCCTTGACGGCCCACAAACATGACAGGCACTTTGCGGACCCTTCAGTGGGATGGGCAAACTTCCCCCCGGAAAAAGCCGCTGGCGTGATCGCCGGCGGCCCGATCAAGCAATTGCCGGCGTCGCCAGTCGACGCCGACCAGATCTGGCGCGCGGTGCCTCGGGGCACCGCGCGCCTTACCGCATTCATTAGCGTAAGCGCGTTGCACCAGCGTACGCCGATGAATAGCCCGCTTCGTAGCGCGCGCCGTGAAAGGCGTCCCGCGGGAAGCGGGTTTTGACGAAGGGTGTGAAGTTTGAACTGACTCATCTAAAAACCTGAAGGAGAAAATGATGGCAACTGCAAAGAAGGCCGCGGCCAAGAAGACCGCAGCAAAGAAGACCGCAGCAAAGAAGGCCGCTCCGGCTAAGAAAGCCGCTCCGGCCAAGAAGGTCGCTGCGAAGAAGGTCGCAGTGAAGAAGGTTGCGGCGAAGAAGGTTGCAGCGAAGAAGGTTGCAGCCAAGAAGGCGCCGGCGAAGAAGGTAGCGGCGAAGAAGGCGGCACCGGCGAAGAAGGCTGCGGCGAAGAAGGTTGCAGCCAAGAAGGCGCCGGCGAAGAAGACTGCGGCGAAGAAGGCGGCACCGGCGAAGAAGGCCGCTGCCAAGAAGGCTGCGCCTGCGAAGAAGGCTGCCGCGAAGAAAGCTGCACCTGCGAAGAAGGCTGCCGCGAAGAAGGCTGCGCCTGCGAAGAAGGCTGCCGCGAAGAAAGCCGCACCTGCGAAGAAGGCTGCCGCGAAGAAGGCCGCTGCGCCTGCGAAGAAGGCCGCCGCGCCTGCGAAGAAGGCTGCGCCTGCGAAGAAGGCTGTTGCCAAGAAGGCTGCTCCTGCGCCGGCTGCTCCTGCTGTCTCGAGCGCACCGGCGGCGACGGTGAAGACCGCGCTGAACCCGGCAGCCGCATGGCCGTTTCCGACGGGCAGCCGTCCGTAAGCAGTAACAGTACTTCGGCGCATCGACAGATGTGTCTGATGACCGGGGCGTGCTCGAGCTGTGAGCGAGCCACCCGGTCAATGTCCCGTTGCCGGTTTCCGGTAGCGGGCTTTTTTTTGCCCGGCGCGAGTGGCGATGGCGGGACGCGTGAGCGGTGACGCAGCGACGCTCGGTTCACGCCGGCGCGCACACGAATATCAGGTGGACGAAAAACGCGTGGCCGAAAAACGCGTGAACGAAAAAACACGCATGGACCCGTGAGGGCGCATGCGTGTCGAGGTCGTCGTCGCGGCGCGGAAGGAGAACGACGCGCGGCCGCGCGAGAGGGGAAATCCGTGGGTGGCTTGGGTGTCCGCTAGTGTCCGTTAGTGGGTTACGCGCGTGACGCCGCCGCTCGACAGAAGCCGGACGCGATCGCCGGCGCGGAATACCTCGCCGGTGGTAGTCTGGGTGATCGCGCGCATGTCGCCGTTGTCGAGCCGCACGGTAATCTCGAGGCCGTCGCGCATGGCCACCCTGTTTTCGACCGCGTTGCCGGCGACCCCGCCGCCAATGCCGCCGACGATACCGGTGGCGACCGAGCCGCGGCCGCCGCCGATCGTGCTGCCCGCCAGCGCGCCGAGCGCCGCGCCACCGAGTGCGCCGACGCCGCTCGGCTGGCCGTTGTTCGAGCTGATGCGCACCGCGCGTACGCTATCCACGGTGCCCATGCGAACCGTCTGTTCACGCTGCGCCTGCGACGCGGTGAAAACGTCGGGCGAACTGCTGTTGACCGCGCAGCCCGACAGGGCCAGTGAACCGGCGATCAGTGTGGCGACGATCAGGCGACTCGTTGTGCTCATTCCAAAACTCCCATAGCTCGCGATATCACGGCAGGTCGTATCCGAAGGCCTGCTTGAACCGCTCGTTGATCTCCGCCCGGCTGGGCGCATAGTTTTGAGGGCCTTGCTGCTCGATTTTCATTGCGCCCATCAAACTGGCGAGCCGGCCGGTAGTCGCCCAGCGGAGCCCGTTCTCGATACCGTACAGCAAGCCGCCGCGAAATGCATCGCCGCAACCGGTGGGATCGAGAACCTGCTTTGCCTTGACCGCCGGAATGTCTTCGACGCCGTCGCCGTGATAGATCTGTGCTCCGTTTTCACCGAGCGTGATGATGAGCGCGTCGACCTTGCTGGCGATGTCTTCGGTCGACCAGCCGGTCTTGTTGCTCACCAGCCTGGCCTCGTAGTCGTTGACCGCCACATAGGTAGCAAGTTCAATCATGCGCCGGAGCGTCTCGCCGTCGAAGAGCGGCAATCCCTGGCCCGGATCGAAGATGAACGGCACGCCTGCGGCGGCCAACTGGTCGGCGTGCTGGACCATGCCGTCGTAGCCGTCCGGCGCGACGATGCCGAGCGTGATGCCTGCTACATCGTCCGCGCGATTCCGGTGCGATTGCATCATCGCGCCCGGGTGGAACGCGGTGATCTGATTGTTCTCGAGGTCGGTGGTGATCATCGCCTGCGCCGAGTAGGCATCCGGCACGACGAGCACGTTTTGCGTCGACAGGCCGAGCTGCGCGAGCCGGTCCAGATAGAGCTGCGCGTCGATGGCGCCGATCGCGCCCATGATGCGCGCGTCGCCGCCCAGCAGATTCAGCGCATAGGCGATGTTGCCTGCGCAGCCGCCGAACTCGCGGCGCATGGTCGGCACCAGGAAGCTCACGTTCAGGATGTGGACCTGCTCCGGCAGGATGTGCTCCCGAAAGCGGCCTTCGAAGGTCATGATGTTGTCGTAGGCGAGCGAGCCGCAGATGAGCGTAGCCAAGGCGGGCGTTCCTGTGAAAAAGCGATGGGAAGAGGCGCAACGATACGACAACGCCGCGCGTGAAGGCGCGGCGCCGGCTCGTGCGCGCGAGACTTACTTCAGCGCGGCGAGCGCTGCGTCGTAGTTCGGTTCGTTCTTGATTTCGCCGACCAGCTCGGCGTGCACGACCTTGTCGTTCTCGTCGATCACGACGACCGCGCGCGCCGTCAGCCCGGTCAGTGGGCCGCTCGTCACGTCGACGCCATACGCTTGCGCGAATTCATGGCCGCGGAAGGTCGACGCCGTTACGACGTTCTCGATGCCTTCGGTCGTGCAGAAGCGCGACGCGGCGAACGGCAGGTCGCCGGAGACGACGATCACGGCCGTGTTGGTGAGCTTCGCGGCGGCTTCGTTGAACTTGCGGGTCGAGGTTGCGCAGGTCGGCGTGTCGAGGCTCGGGACGATGTTGAGCACCTTGCGCTTGCCGGCGAAGTCGGCGAGCGACAGCGGCTTCAGGTCCTTGCCGACCAGCGAGAACTCGGCGGCCTTCTGGCCCACCGACGGGAACGTGCCGCTTACTTCGATCGGGTTGCCACCCAGTGTGACTTGGCTCATTGTTGTGCTCCGAAATTGCGTCGGTGACGACAGCGAAACCGACAGTGAAACGCCGCTCGCAGGCGGGCGTCAGGGGTGAGTTACGGATAAAAAATCTGCACGCGAAAATTCGACGCGACCGCTGTCCCGGTATCGAGATGCACGATCATCGTCTGCGTCGCGTGCGCGGGCAGGCCGGCCGCGATCACGGTGCCGGGCGGCACGTAGTCCTGCGGCCACAGCACGCGCCGCACCGCGACGTTGTTCTGATCGTCGAGCAGGGTGAGTTCGATCGCCGGGTAGGCGAGCGCGATGTTCAGGCGGTTGTGCAGCGGCATCTTCAGCTCGAGCTTGTGCGGGCCGTCGACCTGCCGCAGATCGGATGGCTCGACGAGCAGTCCGTCGATGTCGTGCGGCGGGCTCAGCTGACAACCGAGAAACGCACAGGCCTTCGCGTACAGGATCTGCGAGCGCGGCAACGCGACTTGCACGGCTTCGCGCTGCCACCACGCGAGCTGCGCAAGCAGTGCGATGACGAGCAGTGCCGCGAGCACCGCGCCGGCCGCGAGCCAACCGACCGGCCGCGCTTCGGCGGCACGTGTCTCGCGCGTGATCGGGAATGGATCGGTGCCGTCGTGGACGGGGCGGACCGAGAACGGTTCGCCGCTCGATGGGGCAGGTGCTGGGCCGCCGGGCGGCCGTGGGCCAGCTGGGCCGCCGGGGCCACCGATGCCCGAGCCGCCGGCCGCTGCGCCGAAGCCGGCAGCGGCGCCTGCGCCGAAGCGGGTCGACGCCGCACCGGCCGTGCCGAAGCGGGGCTCGTTATCGGGGATGCCATGCAGACTCGCCGGCTCGCGCAGTGCGGAGTCGTCCACAGTGGACGACCCCGCGCGTTCGGTCTTGTGCCACACGCGCGGGCCCTCGTCGGCGGCCGCCGGGGCGACAGCAGCGGCAGCGGCCGGCGCGGGCGATGCGGCGGAAGCCTCTGCGGAGGAGACTGCTGGCGCCCCGGCAACGCTGGGCGGCTCGTCCGGTGGATAAGCGAATGGTTCGAGCGGCGCGTCCGCCAGCGTCGGTTCGTGATCGGCGGGCAATGGGGTGGTGAAGCCGCCGGCGCGCAATTCAGGCTCGGTCGCCGCGCGCGGCAGGGGCGCGGCAGCCGGTGTCCCGTGGCTGCCACCTGCGGGAAGCGGCGCAAGCGGTATGCTGGCCGCGCTGTCGTGCAGACGATCGTCGAGCGTGGTGCCCGATGCGCTGCGAGACGTATTAGCCGAGGTCTTATCGGCGCTGTAGCCTGGCGCGCTACCCGAGGGGCGAGTCGCAGCAGGCGCCCACGGATTCCCCGCGTCGGGGCTGAAACCGGGGATGTTTTGCCGCTCGCCCGAGAGCGCTTCGATCGCCGCCGCGGCGGCCACCGGTTTGGCCTTCGAAAAATCGCCACCTTCGCTGACGTCGAACAGGCTGCTCGACGCGTCGAAGACTTCCTGGCAGTGCCCGCAACGCACGAGACCGCGGCGCTGCGCAAGCTGCGCCGGTTGCAGGCTGAAAACAGTTTCACAGAAGGGACAACGCGTCGCCAGGAGCATATTGAACTGTTAAGCCGGGGGCCGTTGGTTGGACGATACGCTTTATTCTAATGGCTTTCGCGGCGCGTTCCTGTCAGGCACACCCAACCTTCGTGTTCGCGCCATACGCCGATGTCGATCCAGCGCGCGTAGACCTGCGCCACCTCGTCGGCCTGGCGAGCGAGAATGCCCGACAGCGCGATGCGTCCACCCGGTTTAACCTTCGACGCGAGCATCGACGCCATCAGCTTCAGCGGATTGGACAGGATGTTCGCGACCACCACGTCGAATGCGCCGGCCGGACATGCGTCGGGCAGGCCGTAGGTCACGTCGGCGCGATTGCGCTCGCTGTTGTGGCGCGCCGATTCGACTGCTTGCGGATCGATATCGATGCCGACCACCGGATTCGCACCGCACTTGTTCGCGAGAATCGCGAGAATGCCGGAGCCGCAGCCGTAGTCGAGCACCGACTGGCCAGCCCGCACCGATTGCTCGATCCACTCCATGCACAGGCGCGTGGTCGGGTGGCTGCCGGTGCCGAACGCGAGGCCCGGATCCAGCTCCAGCACCAACGCGCCCGGGTCTGGCGCGTCGTGCCACGACGGCACGACCCAGATGCGCTCGCCAATCTGGATCGGATCGAACTGCGATTGCGTGAGCCGAACCCAGTCCTGTTCCTCGACGTCGCGCACGGTATAGGCCGGCGCGCTGTCGAGTCCGATTTCATTCGCCGCTGCGATCAGCAGCAGCGCCGGGTCGTGTTCCGGCGCGAGCAGCGCGATCACGCGCGAACGTTGCCACGCGTTGCGATCCGGCGTGAGACCGGGTTCGCCGAAGAGCGGCTGCTCATCGGGCGTGTCGGCGTCGGCGTCTTCGACCGATACGGACAGCGCGCCCAGCTCGAGCAGCGCGTCGGAGAATGGCTCCGCATGCTCGCGCGCCACTTCGGCGACCAGTTCCCGATAGCTCATGACTCAGGCTTCTTCGCCGACCTGCTGACGCGCGGCCAGCCGGTTTTCGAGGTAGTGAATGCTGGTGCCGCCTTCGACGAACTTCGCATCGAGCATCAGCTCGCGGTGCAGCGGGATGTTGGTCTGAATCCCTTCGACCACCATCTCCGAGAGCGCGATGCGCATCCGCTTGATCGCCTGTTCGCGCGTCGCGCCATAAGCGATCAGCTTGCCGATCATCGAATCGTAGTTCGGGGGTACGAAATAGCCGTTGTACGCATGCGAGTCGACCCGGATGCCGGGGCCCCCCGGCATATGCCAGGAGGTCAGGCGCCCCGGCGACGGCGTGAATTTGAACGGATCTTCGGCGTTGATCCGGCATTCGATCGCATGGCCGCGGAACTGGATGTCGCGCTGACGGAACGTGAGCTTCTCGCCGGCCGCGATGCGGATCTGCTCCTGCACGATGTCGACACCGGTGATCAGTTCGGTCACCGGATGCTCGACCTGCACGCGCGTGTTCATCTCGATGAAGTAGAACTCGCCGTTTTCATACAGAAACTCGAAGGTGCCCGCGCCGAGGTAGCCCATCTTCTTGCACGCATCCGCGCAACGATCGCCGATACGGTCGATCAGACGGCGGGCGATGCCCGGCGCCGGCGCTTCTTCGATCACCTTCTGGTGGCGGCGCTGCATCGAGCAGTCGCGCTCGCCGAGCCACACTGCGTTCCTGAACGAGTCGGCGAGCACCTGGATCTCGATGTGGCGCGGGTTCTCGAGGAACTTCTCCATATAGACCTGCGGGTTGCCGAACGCGCGGCCGGCTTCCTCGCGGGTCATGTTCACCGCGTTCACCAGCGCTGCTTCCGTGTGGACCACGCGCATGCCGCGGCCACCGCCGCCGCCGGCCGCCTTGATGATGACCGGATAGCCGACCTGGCGGGCAATCTTCACGATCTCTTTGGGATCGTCCGGCAACGCGCCTTCCGAACCCGGCACGCACGGCACGCCGGTCTTGATCATGGTCTGCTTGGCCGTGACCTTGTCGCCCATCATGCGGATGGTTTCGGGGCGCGGCCCGATGAAGGTGAAGCCGGACTGCTCGACGCGCTCGGCGAAGTCGGCGTTCTCCGACAGGAAGCCGTAGCCAGGGTGGATCGCTTCGGCGTCGGTTACTTCCGCCGCGCTGATCAGCGCCGGCATGTTCAGATAGCTCAGATTGGACGGGGCCGGGCCGATGCAAACCGCCTCGTCGGCGAGCTTCACGTACTTGGCTTCCTTGTCGGCTTCCGAATAGACGACGACCGTCTTGACGCCGAGTTCGCGGCACGCACGCTGGATACGAAGCGCGATCTCGCCACGATTGGCAATGAGGATTTTTTCAAACATAGCGGGTTTTCGACTCATCAATGGGCGCGGGGTCGGTCACGACACCGGCTGCCGCAGAGGATCGGTCGCGCGCCTCGGGATGAACGGCGCGCGGGCGGCGAACACTGGGTGCCGCGTTAGCCGACCACGAACAGCGGTTGGCCGTATTCGACGGCCTGGCCGTTTTCGACGAGGATTTCCTTGACCACGCCGGACTTGTCCGACTCGATCTCGTTGAGCAGCTTCATCGCTTCGATGATGCAGATGGTCTGGCCTTCCTTCACCGTGTCGCCGACCTGCACGAACGGATCGGCGCCCGGCGACGGCGCACGGTAGAACGTGCCGACCATCGGCGAGGTCACGACATGACCCTGCGGCGCGGCGGCGGCCGGTGCTGCTGGTGCGCTGGCGGCTTCGCCGGCGGCGGCCGGAGCCGCTTGCTGGAATTGCGGCGCGGCGTAAGTGGCGGACGGTTGCACGTAAACCGGCGGCGCATTCTTGACGATGCGGACCTTGCCTTCGCCCTCGGTCACTTCGAGTTCGGAGATACCGGACTCGGAGACGAGGTCGATCAGAGTTTTGAGTTTACGTAGATCCATCAGGTTGCCCCTTTCAATGCGTAGTGTGCCGGCGTGTGCAGTCGTGCAGTAGCCGGCTCAATTGGACGTGTTTGGATTCAGCCGCGCGACGAGTCGGCCGTGAGCCGGTCGAGCGCGAATTCGAGCGCGTACAGATAGCCCTTCCAGCCGAGGCCGCAAATCACGCCTTCGGCCTGGTCGGAGAAATACGAGTGATGCCGGAACGATTCGCGGCGATGCACGTTCGACAGATGTATCTCGACGAACGGGATGCCGACTCCCGCGAGCGCGTCGCGAATCGCTACGCTCGTGTGCGTGTAAGCGGCGGGGTTGATCAGAATGAAATCGGTCTTTTCGCTGCGGGCGGCCTGGATGCGGTCGACCAGCGCGCCTTCGTGATTGCTCTGAAACGACGCGAACTCGGCGCCTGCGTCGGCGGCGCGGTCAGCAAGCGCCCGATCGATCTGCGGCAAGGTCACACGGCCGTAGACCTCGGGTTCCCGGGTGCCGAGAAGGTTGAGGTTAGGTCCGTGCAGTACCAGCAGTCGCGTCATGGTCGCTTCTTTTTCCGTGGAATTGCGCGCACTTTAGCGCCGATTAGAGAAACTTGTCTAGTTTCGCGCGCGTACGCGGCAGCGGCTGGCGCGGGCGGGCCCGTCACGGATAACGCTTCTTCGCTCAAATTCGCGGAAACGGCGCGCATTTGTGCTCGTAGCGCGCGGAATGTGGCGCAAAACGAAGCCAACGGGGAAGATTGGAAATTTACAGCGTATCGAGGGTGTGTCTGAGCGCTGCGGGGTCGATCTGGCCCAATTTTGTCGAGCGAATGTTGCCTTTTGCGTCGATCACGACGGTAAACGGCAAACCGCCCGCATTGTTGCCGAACGTGCGGGCGAGGTCGGCGCCGCCGAAGCCCGTCACGTAGATCGGGTAGGCCACCTTGACCTTCTGCAGGAAGGTCCGGATGTTCTTTTCGGAGTCGACACCGAGCCCGACAAACTGGATTCCCTTGTTCGCATAATCGCGCTGAATCTGCGACAGCTCGGGCATTTCCTCGACGCATGGCCCGCACCACGACGCCCAGAAGTTCACGACGATCGGGCGCCCCTTGAGCAGACTGAGCGACTGCGGCTTGCCGTCGACGCTCGTGACCGGCGCCGCCCACAACTGCTGCACCGCGCCTTGATGCGTGTCGGGTTGCGCTGCGTAAGCGGCGTCGGAATCGCGAGTGAGCCAGTGATTGGCCAGCACCCCGCCGCCCGCGGCCGCCAGCGCGACGACCGCGCCCGCCAGAATCCGTCTCGTGTTCATCGTGACCTGTTCGATTTGTTTAGTTGGCGACGGAAGTGACTTCGCCGCCGTCGAGCAGCGCCTGCACTACCTGCAGATTGGCCCGCGCGGTACGACCGCGCGCGTCGGCGCGCACTGCGCCGCGCAAGTCGTCGGTTTCGTAGAGCGCGACGTGGATGCCGGCGGGCGCGGCGTCGCGCGGCTCGTCGGCCGGGCGCCACAGAAAGCTCAGCGTCTCGACGTAACCGCGGCCCGCGAAGTGCCGCGTTTCCGACACGTCGTACTGGATGTTCGCGTTCAGCATATAGATCGCGACTTCCTTCGGGTTATCGCAGAACACCTGCAGATGGATGTCCGAGTGCTCGCCGGCCGTGCCGCCGAGCACCGCGCCGGTCAGATAGGGGTTGAAGGGGGCGAGCCGTTCCATCCAGTCGAGCGCGATGCGGCGCAGCCGCCGCAGCACCGCGGGTTGGCTGTCGCCCTGAAAGAGCGACTGGTATTCGCGGATTTCCTCTTCAATCTGGTCGTTGTCGGGCAGCCATTCGCCGGCAACACGCGTCTCTCCGACAACTTGCCGGGCCGCTTTGCGCTTCGCCGTCGCGTAGTCCAGACCGTCTTCCGCGATCATGCGCGCAGCAGCAATGGCGATTTCCTCGCGCACGCGCTGCGGATCAAAATGTGATTTGCGAACCATCCGTCCATGATACTAGATCGAGGTTGGCGACGCCGTCCGGCGGCCGGGGGAGGCCGTACCCGAAGGGCGCCACGCGCGGCGTCGGTTACAATAAGCGTCCCTTTGCAGACGGCTGTCGGGCCGTCCTGCGGCTCTCCCATCCCTCGCAAAAAAGGCCCGCGCGGCACCACCAGGCTTATGCACATCCACATCCTCGGCATCTGCGGCACCTTCATGGGCGGTCTCGCAGTGCTCGCGCGCGGCGCGGGCCACACTGTGACCGGCTGTGACGCCGGCGTCTATCCGCCGATGAGCACGCAGCTCGAGGCGCAAGGCATCCGGCTGATCGAGGGTTACGACGCGGACCAGCTGAATGGCCTGAACGCGGATCTGTTCGTGATCGGCAACGTCGTCTCGCGCGGCAACCCGCTGATGGAGGCGATTCTCGACCGCGGCCTGCCGTATGTGTCCGGTCCTCAATGGCTCGGCGAGCACGTGCTGAACGGCAAATGGGTACTCGCTGTGGCCGGCACGCACGGCAAGACCACCACCAGCTCGATGCTGACCTGGCTGCTCGAGGACGCGGGCCTCAATCCCGGCTTTCTGATCGGCGGCGTGCCGTTAAATTTCGGCGTGTCCGCGCGGCTCACCGATTCGAGCTTCTTCGTGATCGAAGCCGACGAATACGACACCGCGTTCTTCGACAAGCGCTCGAAGTTCGTCCATTACCGCCCGAAAACGGCGGTGCTGAACAATCTCGAATTCGATCACGCCGACATCTTCCCCGATCTCGCCGCGATCGAAACGCAATTCCATCATCTGATCCGCACGGTGCCGAGGCTTGGCCGGGTGGTCACGAACGGCCGCGAGAATGCGCTCGAGCGCGTGCTGACGCGCGGCTGCTGGAGCGAAGTCGAGCGTTTCGGCGTGCAGGGCGGCTGGGAAGTGCAAGCGGCGGAGGAAGGCGTGCCGGTGGACGAACGCTTCGCGGTCTATCACAACGGTGAGCGTGCCGGTGTCGTCGACTGGCAGGTGCAGGGCGAGCACAACCGCATGAACGCGCTCGCCGCGATCGCCGCCGCGCGCCACGTCGGCGTGCCGCCTGCGCAGGCCGCGAAGTCGCTGACGGGTTTCCGTAACGTGAAGCGCCGCATGGAAGTGCGCGGCAGTGTCGACGGCGTGACCGTGTACGACGACTTCGCGCATCACCCGACTGCGATCGCAACCACGGTGGCCGGTTTGCGTGCGCGCGTCGGCCGCGACAACACGCGGATTCTCGCGGTGCTCGAACCACGCTCGAACACGATGAAGCTCGGCGTGATGAAGGCTCAACTGCCGGCCAGTCTCACCGACGCCGATCTGGTATTCGGCTACGGTGCGCCGAGCGGCCGCGACGCGCTTGGCTGGAACCTCGCCGAGGCGCTCGCGCCGCTTGGCGGGAAAGCGCAGGCTTTCGACCAGCTTGACGCGCTCGTCAAGGCCGTCGTCCACGCGGCGCGCCCCGGCGACCAGGTTCTGGTGATGAGCAACGGCGGCTTCGGCGGCGTGCATCAGAAGCTGCTCGACGCACTGTCCGCGCGAGGCGCGTCGTGATTCTCTACCTGCACGGTTTCCGTTCGTCGCCGAATTCATTCAAGGCGCGGCTGCTCGCCGCGCGTCTCGCCGAACTCGGGCGCAGCGACGAATGGTGCTGTCCGATGCTGCCGGTCTCGCCGTTCGAGACGATCGCGCTGGTCGAGTCGCTGGTCGGGAAGGCCGACGCGCGGGCTGGCAAAAACGCTGGCAATCCGCGCGTCACGGTGGTCGGCAGTTCGCTCGGCGGCTACTTCGCCACGCATCTTGCAGAAAAGCACGGCTGGCCGGCGGTGCTGCTGAACCCGGCGGTCGTGCCGCAGCGCGACCTGAGCGCCTATCTCGGCGAACAGCCGTTGTGGCATGGCGGCGGCAGCATCGTCGTCGAACCGCATCATCTGGATGAACTGCGCGCGCTCGGGGTCGCGTCGATTACGCGCCCCGAACGCTATTATGTGGTGGCCGCGACCGGCGACGAGGTGCTCGACTACCGCGAAATGCTCGCGCACTATCCGGGCGCGCGCACGACGTTGATCGAAGGCAGCGACCATGCGATCAGCGAATTCGCGCAGTACCTCGACGCGGTGCTGGCGTTTTGCGACGCGGACCATGTCGAGCCGCCCGCGCCGCGCGAAGCGGCCTGAGCCGGGCTGACGGAGTTCAGGCCGCTCGCGGCGTGCACACGCAGGACGCCGCGGCAAACGCTGCATCAACGCGCCGCCGCCAGTCACAGGATTCAACCCGCGGCGACGCGCTGAGCGCCGCGGCTTCATTATCACGAACATGTTGCCGTGCCGGGCACGCCGTGATCGATCGCTGAACAGGATCGGGCGCGCCGGTGGATGCAAGTCAGAACGAGAGTATTGAGTGTGAATGTTTTCTTCGAGGAATCGGGCAGTTTCAAGGCTGGCAGCGTGCTGTCGCGCCAGGGCGACGCGTTTCAGGTCGAGTTGCCGGGCGGCCGGCGCGCGAAGGTGCGTGGCAAGGACGTGCTGATCGAATTCGACAAACCGGGCGCGGCCGACCTGATGCAGCAGGCCGATGCGCTCGCGCAGGAGATCGACCTCGACTTCCTGTGGGAGTGCGCGCCTGAAGACGAATTCGCGTTCGCGTCGCTGGGCGCCGAGTACTTCGGCGACCGCTTCGGCGCGGTCGAGCGCGCTGCACTGGTGCTGCGCC
Organism: Paraburkholderia sp.; assembly: GCF_036488505.1. Taxonomy (GTDB): domain Bacteria; phylum Pseudomonadota; class Gammaproteobacteria; order Burkholderiales; family Burkholderiaceae; genus Paraburkholderia. Next base: position 12,822 of record NZ_DASXHN010000161.1, read on the forward strand.
TGCACGGCTCGCCGGTGTACTTCCGCCGCAAAGGCCGGGGCATGTATCAGCGCGCGCCCGAGGAGCAACTGAAGATGGCGCTCGCGGGCCTCGAGCGCAAGCGTCAGCAGGCGCTCGTGCAGGCGCAGTACGAAGAAGCGCTGAAGGAAGGCCGGCTGCCGGAAGCGTTCACGGGCGCAAAAGCGCTCGCGCTGCTCACGAAACCCGACAAGAACACAATCGAATACAAGGCGCTCGAAGGCGCCGCCGCCGCGCGCGGCATTTCGCAGGCGCGGCTGATGCTCGAATGCGGCGCGATCGCGTCGCCGCGCGCGCTGCACGAGGCGAAATTCCTTTCCGAATTCTTCCCGCACGGCACCGGCTTCCCGCCCGTCGCCGCCGCGAGCGTGCCCGACGATCTGCCGCAAGCGGATGTCGAAGCGTTCTCGATCGACGACGTGACCACCACCGAAATCGACGATGCGTTCTCGGTCGAGCATCTGGCCGACGGTCGCGTGCGCATCGGTGTGCACATCGCCGCGCCGGCGCTCGGTATCCAGCGTGGCGACGACGTCGATGCGATCGCGCGTGCGCGTCTGTCGACCGTCTATATGCCGGGCGACAAGATCACGATGCTGCCCGACAGCGTCGTCGAAACCTTCACGCTCGCCGAGGGTGGCTATCGGCCGGCTCTGTCGTTGTATGTGATCGTCAATCGCGAGACGCAGGACATCGTCGCGAGCGAAACGCGCGCCGAGCGCGTGTTCGTGAAGAGCAACCTGCGCCATAACACGCTCGACGAAGTCGTCACCGAAGCGGCACTCGCCGGGGGCACTGGCGAGTACCCGCATAAGGACGACATCGCGGTGCTGTGGCCGTTCGCGCAGGCGCTGTTCGAAAAGCGCCAGACCGCGCGCGCCGGCTACGGGCTGCGCCGCGAAGTGCAGCGCAACACCGACTTCAATTTCTACGTGGAAGGCGAGCACATCACGATCACGCCGCGCCGGCGCGGCTCGCCGCTCGACACGATCGTCGCCGAGCTGGCGATTCTCGCGAACTCGTCGTGGGGCGGGTTCCTGCACGATCACGGCGTGCCGGGCATCTACCGCACGCAGCGCGCATTCGGCACGCCGAGCGGCCCAAAGCGCACGCGCATGCAGACCAATGCGGCGCCGCACGAAGGCCTGGGCGTCACCCAGTACGCGTGGAGCACGTCGCCGCTGCGCCGCTACGTCGACCTCGTGAATCAGTGGCAACTGATCGCCTGCGTGCAGCATGGGGTGACCGCGAAGCTCGCCGCGCCGTTCAAGCCGAAAGACGCCGATCTGTTTGCGGTCGTGCAGGGCTTCGACGACACCTACACCGCGTATGCCGACTATCAGCGCCGCATGGAGTACTTCTGGTGCCTGCGCTGGCTCAAGCAGGAGAACCGCAAGCAGGTCGTCGCATCGGTGGTGAAGGACGACCTGGTGCGTCTCGAGGAAATTCCGTTGCTGCTGCATGTGCCGGGTCTCGGCGTGCATGCGCGCGGCACGCGCATGCTGATGGAAGTGATGTCGATCGACGAACTGACGATCGAAGCGTCGGTGCGTCTGCTGCACGTGCTCGACGCGCCGGCTGTGACGAGCGGCGCTGAAGCGCAAGCCGCGGACGACGGCGACGAAGAAGAACTGCTCGACGCCGCCGACGACAGCGCCGAAGGCGAAGCCGAGGCGCAGGCCGAAGCGGAGACCGATGGCAACGCCGATCGTGACGCCGATGGCGATCCCGCCGCGGCGAACGGTGACGCGGGCGCCACCCCCGAGGGCGATACCGATCGCAACGGGCAGTCCGACGCCGCGAGCGCGTCCGGCGACGAACAACCCGAACGGCCGATCACGGCGCCGGCAAGATGAGCGGCAACCTCAGCCGCAACCTGAGCGGCAACCGGGCACGCGAGCGCTACGCGGTCATCGGCAATCCGGTCGGCCATAGCAAGTCGCCGTTCATTCACGGCCGCTTCGCGGCGCAAACCGGCGAGCCGGTCGACTACGGTCACCTGCTTGCGCCGGTCGACGCATTCGTGCCGCACGTGCGCGCGTTCATCGAAGCGGGCGGGCGCGGTCTGAACGTGACCGTGCCGTTCAAGCTCGATGCGCACGCATTCGCGAACACGCTGTCGCCGCGCGCGGCGGCGGCCGGCGCGGTGAACACGTTGCGGGTCGATGCCGATGGCATCTATGGCGACAACACGGACGGCGTCGGCCTCGTGCGCGACATCGAGGTGAATCTCGGCGTGCCACTGAAGGGCGCGCGCATCCTGCTGCTGGGCGCGGGCGGCGCCGCGCGCGGCGTGGTGCTGCCGATGCTCGAGCGCGCGCCGCATTCGCTGACCATCGTCAACCGCACCGCGCAGAAGGCCGACGCGCTGGTCGACCAGTTCGCGCAGGCCGCGCGTGACGCGCACTGCCGTCTCGCTGGCGGCAGTGCGCGCGCAATCGATGCAGTGCCGTACGACGTGATCGTCAATGCGACCGCCGGCAGCCTCGATGCATCGTTGCCGGAATGCGACGAGCGCGCGTTCGGCAACGGCACGCTGGCCTACGACATGATGTACGGCGCGCATCCGACGGTCTTCATCGAGCACGCGGCGAAGCTCGGCGCGCGCGGCGCCGACGGCCTCGGCATGCTAGTCGAACAGGCGGCCGAATCGTTCTACGTGTGGCGCGGCGTGCGCCCGGACGGCGCGCCGGTGCTCGCGGAACTGCGCGCGCTGCTGAGCGCGCCGTCGCGCGCGTAACGCCCGCGTGTCGTTTCATCTCATCACCTTGCGGCATTCACCCATTCGAGGACTGGACGCACGATGACAGCGACGCGGCGGGCAGGCGGTTCGCGGGGCCGAGCCGGACCACTGCGTTGGCTCGTCTATCTGATCGCCGTGGCGGCGATCGCGTGGCTCGCGACCCAGGCGTTCTACTTCGCGCAGATCGCGCTGTGGAATGTCGTGAATCCGCGTTCGACTGCGTTCATGCGCTCGGACGCGTGGCGTCTGTCGCAGGATCGGCCGGGTTTGCCGGTGCAGCGCACGTGGGTGCCGTACGAGCAGATTTCGCGCAACCTGAAGCGCGCGATCATCGCGTCCGAAGACGCGAACTTCGTCAACAACAACGGCTACGAAACCGACGCGATCCTGCAGGCGTGGGAACGCAACAAGGCGAAAGGCCGGATCGTGCGCGGCGGCTCGACGATCAGCCAGCAGCTCGCGCGCAACCTGTTCCTGTCGCGCGAGAAGAGCTACATCCGCAAGGGCCAGGAGCTGATCATCACGTGGATGCTCGAAACGCTGATGGACAAGCAGCGGATCTTCGAGATTTATCTGAATTCGGTCGAGTGGGGCGACGGCGTGTACGGCGCCGAGGCGGCCGCGCAGTATTACTACAAGACCTCGGCCGCGAAACTCACCGCCGCGCAGTCGGCGCGGCTCGCGGTGATGCTGCCGCGCCCGCGATACTTCGACGAACACCGCAATTCGACGTATCTGACGCAGCGCGCGCGGGTGATCGCGCGGCGCATGGGGGCGGCCGAGTTGCCGGACTAGGTCCGCCCGCGCTGCCGGTGCCAGCCAGCCAGCCGTAATCTCGCAAATTTTCCCCATCGAAGCCCGCCGCGCGCGGGCATTTTTGTGTCCATTCGCACGGCAGTCGAACGTTCGACGGAGCCACGACGCGCGTCATCAAACGCTTGAGCGACCACTAAAATCCTATTATATGGACTCAACATTCACATATTGGTGATTCCGCAAAGTCGCCCTACAATCCACCCCAACACGCACCGCGAATCAGGGCGCCACGCCCTCGAACAACGCGACTAGCGACACAAAAAGAACCGGAGACGAGGCCAACCATGTCTGGCAGCCAGCCAAAGCAGCCGCGCGAGCGCGGCGACGCGATCATGCCTGCCGCGCGCATGTCCGAGTTCGTCCGCGGCCCCGCGCACGATGCGCAAAAACCATTCGAAAGCGAATCGCGATGAACAAAGCGATGCCGACTCACGAACTCAGCCCGGCGGATGCGGTCGAGGTGCCGAACCGGGACGCAAACACTGCGTCCGACAGCGCGTCCGGCAGCGGGCGGCGCGAAGCGATCACCGTCGCCGGCGCCGCTGCCCACCCCCCCGCAACCGCCCGGCCACCGCGCCCGGTCGCGCGCGCGGCGACCGTCGACGGACTCGGACTGCCGGTCACGCTGCTCGAGATCACGCCGCAACAAGCCGGCACGCAGACGCTGCTGCGCGGTCTCGCGATTCTCGAAGCAGCCGCCGCGGGCGTACGCGATCTGCGCAGCTTCGGCGCCGCGCTCGGCACCACGCGCAGCACCACGCACCGGCTCGTCAGCAGCCTCGTGCAGGCGCGTTATCTGCGCCAGGTGCAGGGCGGCTATCTGCTCGGCCCCAAGCTGATCGAACTCGGCACCATCGCGCTGGAACAGATGCCGCTGACGGCGGTCGCGCGTCCGCATCTGGAGTCGCTTGCCGAGCAGACGCTCGACACCATTCACCTCGGCGTGCGCGACGGCGACGACGTGCTGTACATCGACAAGATCCCCGGCACGCGCGGCCTCGAAATGCGCTCGCGCGTCGGCCACCGGATGCCGCTCGCGTCGACCGGCATCGGCAAGGCGATGATGCTCGACCTGCCGCCCGATGCGTGGCAGTCGCTGTTCGACGCGTCGCGCCGCGCGCTGGCCAGCGTGAGCTTCAAACCCGACAACCGCCCCGACGGGCCGACCTTCATGCAGCGCATGGCGAACTACGCGGCCGGCGGCTACACGTTCGACCTCGAAGAGAACGAGGCGGCGATCCGTTGCGTCGCGGCGCCGGTGCGCGACGCGTCCGGCGCGATCGTCGCGGCGCTGTCGGTCGCGAGCACGATTCCGTATATGCCGCTCGAACGCATGGATGAACTGATCACGGTCGTGCAGCGCGAGGCGCGCGCGATCTCGGAAGAACTCGGCTGGCGCGCTCCGCAACCGGCCACTCGCAGGATCAAGCGATGAAACAGGCGGGCACCGCCACGCTGGCGAATCCCCACGACGCCGCCGCTCCCGACGCGAGCGCGCAGGCCGGCGCAGCCGCCGCTGTCGACCTGACGAGCGCCGCGCTGATCGCGCTCGACTGGGGCACGACGTCGCTGCGCGCCTACCTGTTCGACGCGCACGGGCGCGTGCTGGCGACCCGCGCATCGACGGCCGGCATCATGAACCTGCCGCGCGGCGCGGCCGACGGCGGCTTCGACGCCGCGTTCGACGATGCATGCGGCGCATGGCTCGAGCCCGCGCGCGACCTGCCGGTGATCGCGGCGGGGATGGTCGGCAGCGCGCAGGGCTGGCTCGAGGCACCGTATGTCGACACGCCCGCGAATGCGGACGCGCTGGTGGCCGGCATCGTCCGCGTGAAGGCGGCGAATGGCGCGACGCTGCATATCGTGCCGGGCGTGCTGCAGCGCGGCGAGCTACCGAACGTGATGCGCGGCGAGGAGACGCAGATTTTCGGCGCGCTCAGCGAAGCTACGCCAGACGCAAGCGGCGCGCACGCCAGCAACGCCGTCGCCGGCGCCAGCACGCCCGCCGCCGCCCGCTCTTTGATCGGCCTGCCGGGCACGCACGCGAAATGGGCGGTCGTCGACGCGGTGCGGATCGAGCGCTTTCATACCTTCATGACCGGCGAGGTATTCGCCGCGCTGCGCGAGCACACGATCCTCGGCCGCACGATGGTCACACCCGATCGTCCGGATACCGGTGCCTTTTTGCGCGGCGTGAACATCTCGCGCGAAAAAGGTCAGGCGGGCCTGCTCGCGACCGTATTCAGCACGCGCACGCTCGGTCTGACCGGCGAACTGTCGAGCGAGGCGCAGCCCGATTACCTGTCGGGCCTGCTGATCGGCCACGAACTGACCGGGCTCGACGCGCTGCTCGCGCAGCAGCACAGCTCGCTCGCGCGGCAAAGCCTGCGGCTGATCGGCAACGACGCACTGTGCGAACGCTACCGCCTCGCGCTCGCGCAATTCGGCTGCCAGCAGGTGGAGCTGATCAAGCACGCAACCGAGCGCGGCCTGTGGCGCGTCGCCGTCGAAGCGGGGCTCGTCGCACCGTCCGCTCACGCGGCGCGCGCGGGCTGACCGACGGCCGTGCCGCCCAACATGCACAGGAACCAGGGAACCGACATGCAACCGCAACCACACATCAATCTGCCCGCACCGTACATGCCGCACGCGGCTCTGATCGCCGCGTTCGAAGCCTGTCCGCTGATTGCGATCCTGCGCGGCGTAACGCCCGCCGACGCGGCCGACCACGGTCAGGCGCTGTACGAAGCGGGATTTCGTATCGTCGAAGTGCCGCTGAATTCGCCGCAGCCGTTCGACAGCATCGCCGCGATCCGCAAGGTGCTGGCCGCCGACGCGATCGTCGGCGCGGGCACGGTGCTGCACCCGGCGTTCGTCGACGACGTGAAGGCGGCGGGCGGCGAACTGATCGTGATGCCGCATAGCGATCCGGAAGTCGTGCTCGCCGCGAAGGCACGCGGCCTCGCGTGCGCGCCGGGCGTCGCGACGCCGACCGAAGCGTTCATCGCGCTGAAGAATGGCGCCGACGTGCTGAAGATGTTCCCCGCCGAGCAGCTTGGCTGCCAGGTCGTGAAGGCATGGCGCGCGGTGATCGCCGCGCAGGTGCCGCTGGTGCCGGTCGGCGGGGTCACGCCGGACAACATGGGGCCGTTCCTCAGCGCCGGCGCGAACGGTTTCGGGCTCGGCTCGGCGTTGTACAAGCCGGGGCAGAGCGCGGCGGTGACCGCGTCGCATGCGAAGGCGTTCATCAACGGTTTGCGGATCGCCCGCGCGGGTGCGAAGAAATGAACCGGCTCGCCGGCAAGGCCGCGTTGATCACCGGCGCCGGGCGCGGCATCGGCGCGGCGATTGCGCTTGCGTTTGCGCGCGAGGGCGCGGCGCTCGTGCTGGCTGAACTGGATATCGATTCCGCACGGCGCACCGCCGCGCAGATCGAAAAAGAGACCGGTGCTCGGGTGCTCGCGATCGAGACCGACGTGACCCAGGCGGCCTCGGTGCGGCAGGCGGTGAGTGAAGGCGAACGCGCATTCGGCGCGCTCGACGTGCTGGTCAACAACGCGGGCATCAACGTGTTCTGCGATCCGCTCACGATGACCGACGCCGACTGGCGGCGCTGCTTCGCGGTCGACCTCGACGGCGTGTGGAACGGCTGCCGCGCGGTGCTGCCGGGGATGGTCGAACGCGGTGCGGGCGCGATCGTGAATATCGCGTCGACGCACGCATTCAAGATCATTCCGGGCTGCTTTCCGTACCCGGTCGCGAAGCACGGCGTGCTCGGCCTCACGCGCGCGCTCGGCATCGAATACGCGCCGCGCAACGTGCGCGTGAACGCGATCGCGCCGGGCTATATCGAAACGCAGTTGACGCACGACTGGTGGAACGAACAGGCCGATCCGGTCGCCGCGAAGCAGGCGACGCTCGACCTGCAGCCGATGAAGCGCATCGGCCGCCCGGAAGAAGTGGCGATGACGGCGGTGTTTCTCGCATCGGACGAGGCGCCGTTCATCAACGCCAGCTGTATCACCGTCGATGGCGGACGCTCGGCGCTGTATCACGACTGAGCGGCAACCCATCTGCGCCGGCCGGCTTGCCCGGCAGGCGCGAGCAGCAAACCGGACGACGCGCTGGCCGCGTGTGTCACACCGGTACAAGAAGACGCGGCCGATACCTTCTCGTTATCAATTAGTCAGGAGACACGCATCATGAAACGCAGAATTTTCCTCACGCTGGCAGCGGCCGCGGCGGGTGTCCTTTTTAACGCACCCGTTGTGCAGGCCGCCGATTCGGTCAAGATCGGCTTCCTCGTGAAGCAGCCGGAAGAACCGTGGTTCCAGGACGAATGGAAGTTCGCCGAGATGGCCGCCAAGGAGAAGGGCTTCACGCTGGTGAAGATCGGCGCGCCGTCGGGTGAGAAGGTCATGAGCGCGATCGACAATCTCGCCGCGCAGAAGGCCCAGGGCTTCGTGATCTGCACGCCCGACGTCAAGCTCGGGCCGGGCATCGTCGCGAAGGCGAAGGCCGACGGGCTGAAGATGATGACGGTCGACGACCGGCTGGTCGACGGCGCGGGCAAGCCGATTGCTTCGGTGCCGCATATGGGCATCTCGGCGTACAACATCGGCAAGCAGGTCGGCGACGGCATCGCCGCCGAAATCAAGAAGCGCGGCTGGGACATGAAGGACGTCGGCGCGATCGACGTGACCTACGAGCAACTGCCGACCGCGCATGACCGCACCAGCGGCGCGACCGACGCGCTGGTTGCCGCGGGCTTCCCGAAAGCGAACGTGATCACCGCGCCGCAGGCGAAGACCGACACGGAAAACGCGTTCAATGCCGCCAACATCGCGCTGACGAAAAACCCGCAGTTCAAGCACTGGGTGGCCTACGCGCTGAACGACGAAGGCGTGCTCGGCGCGGTGCGCGCGGCGGAAGGCCGTGGCTTCAAGGCCGACAACATGATCGGCATCGGCATCGGCGGATCGGACTCGGCGTTGAACGAGTTCAAGAAGCCGCAGCCGACGGGCTTCTTCGGCACCGTCATCATCAGCCCGAAGCGCCACGGCGAGGAAACCTCGGACCTGATGTACACGTGGATCACGCAGGGCAAGGAGCCGCCGCTGCTGACGCTGACGACTGGCATGCTGGCCACGCGCGACAACGTCGCCGAGGTGCGCGAGAAGATGGGTCTCGCGTCGAAGTAAGCGTGTGCCGCGCTCGCGCGGTCACGTGAAACGAGCACGAAGCTAGTGCGAAGTGAGCCGCCGCTGCGGGTTTCTTAAGACGATGAAACGAAGAAGCCCGCGACGGCGGCGGCAATGAAAGGTGAGCGGTAAATACAGGCCACGCGTGGCGCCAACCGCGAAGCAACGACGCGAGCAACGACGCGAAGTACGACGTGAAGCGGTTAGCACCAAAGATCCGGCAGCCACGCGCGAGCCTTACGAAGCAATAGGAGGCGAAGTGTCAGCGACGCTACGTTTTGACAATATCGGCAAAGTTTTTCCAGGCGTGCGCGCGCTCGACGGTGTGTCCTTCGACGTCAACGCCGGCCAGGTCCATGGCCTGATGGGCGAAAACGGTGCGGGAAAGTCGACGCTGCTGAAGATTCTCGGCGGCGAGTACCAGCCCGATTCCGGCCGCATGATGATCGACGGCAACGAGGTGCGCTTTCCGAGCGCCGCCGCGTCGATCGGCGCCGGCATCGCGGTGATTCACCAGGAGCTGCAATACGTGCCCGACCTCACGGTCGCGGAAAACCTGCTGCTCGGCCAGTTGCCGAACGCGCTCGGCTGGGTCAACAAGCGCGAAGCAAAGCGCTTCGTGCGCGAACGGCTCGAAGCGATGGGTGTGGCGCTCGACCCGAACGCGAAGCTGCGCAAGCTCTCCATCGCGCAGCGCCAGATGGTCGAAATCTGCAAGGTGCTGATGCGCAACGCGCGCGTGATCGCGCTCGACGAGCCGACCAGTTCGCTGTCGCATCGCGAGACCGAGGTGCTGTTCAAGCTGGTGCGCGATCTGCGCGCCGACAACCGCGCGATGATCTACATCTCGCACCGGATGGACGAGATCTACGAGCTGTGCGACGCGTGCACGATCTTCCGCGACGGCCGCAAGGTCGCGTCGCACCCGACGCTCGACGGCGTGTCGCGCGACACGATCGTCAGCGAAATGGTCGGACGCGAGATTGCGGACATTTATAGCTACACGGCGCGTCCGCTCGGCGAAGTGCGCTTCGCGGCGAAGGCGATCGACGGCCATCCGCTCGCGCAGCCGGCCAGCTTCGAAGTGCGGCGTGGCGAGATCGTCGGCTTCTTCGGTCTGGTCGGCGCGGGCCGCAGCGAGCTGATGCACCTGGTATATGGCGCGAGGCACCGCAAGGGCGGCGAACTGATGCTCGACGGCAAGCAGATCAAGGTGCGCAGCGCCGGTGACGCGATCAGACACGGCATCGTGCTGTGCCCGGAAGACCGCAAGGAAGAGGGCATCGTTGCGATGGCGAGCGTCGCGGAGAACATCAATATCAGTTGCCGCCGTCACTATCTGCGCGCGGGCGTGTTCCTCGACCGCAAGAAGGAGGCGCACACGGCCGACCGTTTTATCACGCTGCTGAAGATCAAGACGCCGCATCGCCGGCAGAAGATCCGCTTGCTGTCGGGCGGCAACCAGCAGAAGGCGATTCTGTCGCGCTGGCTGGCCGAGCCCGATCTGAAGGTCGTGATCCTCGATGAACCGACGCGCGGTATCGACGTCGGCGCGAAGCACGAGATCTATAACGTGATCTATCAGCTCGCCGAGCGCGGCTGCGCGATCGTGATGATCTCGTCCGAACTACCCGAAGTGCTCGGCGTATCGGACCGGATCGTCGTGATGCGCCAAGGCCGCATTTCCGGCGAGCTCGCGCGCAACGACGCGACCGAGCAGTCGGTGCTGAGTCTGGCGTTGCCGCAAAGCTCGACCGCGCTGCCTGATCAGCCAGGCGCGAACCCGGACGCTGCCAACGAGAGCACGCCGCACGCGGCCTGAACCTTATCTGGACGCGAGTCCACAACCCGTGGGGAACGGGAGGAGTATCGAACATGCAAGCCAGAGAAAACCTCGCGCAGCAAGCCGCCAAGAGCGCGGCCGACGCGCTGATTCCGCAAACCAGCGACAAGGCGAAATGGTGGCAGCAGATCACCGAGTACAGCCTGATCGTGATCTTTATCGTGATGTTCGTCACGATGTCGCTGACCGTCGACCATTTCTTCTCGATCGAGAACATGCTCGGTCTCGCGCTGTCGATTTCGCAGATCGGCATGGTCGCGTGCACGATGATGTTCTGTCTCGCGTCGCGCGACTTCGATCTGTCGGTGGGCTCGATCGTCGCGTTCGCCGGCGTGTTGTGCGCGATGGTGCTCAACGCGACCGGCAACACCTTCATCGCGATCATTGCCGCGGTCGTCGCGGGTGGCGTCATCGGCTTCGTCAACGGCGCGGTGATTGCGTATCTGCGGATCAACGCGCTGATCACGACGCTCGCGACGATGGAAATCGTCCGCGGCCTCGGCTTCATCGTGTCGCACGGGCAGGCGGTCGGCGTGTCGTCGGACACGTTTATCGCGTTGGGCGGCTTGACGTTGTTCGGCGTGTCGCTGCCGATCTGGGTCACGCTGATCTGCTTCATCGTGTTCGGCGTGATGCTGAATCAGACCGTGTACGGCCGCAACACGCTGGCGATCGGCGGCAATCCGGAAGCGTCGCGCCTGGCCGGTATCAATGTGGAGCGCACGCGTGTCTACATCTTCCTGATCCAGGGCGCGGTCACCGCGCTGGCCGGCGTGATTCTCGCGTCGCGGATCACGTCGGGGCAGCCGAACGCCGCCGAAGGCTTCGAGCTGAACGTGATCTCGGCCTGCGTGCTCGGCGGCGTGTCGCTGCTCGGCGGCCGCGCGACGATTTCCGGCGTCGTGATCGGCGTACTGATCATGGGTACCGTCGAGAACGTGATGAATCTGCTGAACATCGACGCGTTCTACCAGTACCTCGTGCGCGGCGCGATCCTGCTCGCGGCCGTGCTGCTCGACCAGTTGAAGAACCGCGGCGCGCGCGACTGATTGACGGACTCGCGAACCGCGTTGCTTCTCGTCATCTCAAGCTCATGAAAGGAATCGAACGATGTCGTCTCCGGCCAATGCCAACGCCCGCCTCGCGGATACCGCCTACGCGCGCTACCCCAGTCTCGTCGACCGCACCGTGCTGATCACCGGCGGCGCGACCGGCATCGGCGCATCGTTCGTCGAGCACTTCGCGGCGCAAGGCGCGCGCGTCGGGTTCTTTGACATCGATGCGAACGCGGGCGAAGCGCTCGCCGACCAGCTCGGCGATTCGAAGCACAAGCCGCTGTTTCTGAGCTGCGACCTGACCGATATCGACGCGCTGCAAAAAGCGATCGCCGACGTGAAAGCGGCGCTCGGTCCGATCCAGGTGCTCGTCAACAACGCGGCGAACGACAAGCGCCACACGATCGCCGAAGTCACGCGCGAATCGTTCGACGCGGGCATCGCGGTCAATATCCGCCATCAGTTTTTCGCGGCGCAGGCGGTGATCGACGACATGAAAGCCGCGAACAGCGGCTCGATCATCAACCTCGGCTCGGTCAGCTGGATGCTGAAGAACGGCGGCTATCCGGTGTACGTGATGTCGAAGTCGGCGGTGCAGGGTTTGACGCGCGGCCTCGCGCGCGACCTCGGCCCCTTCAATATCCGCGTGAATACGCTGGTGCCGGGCTGGGTGATGACTGAAAAGCAGAAGCGCCTGTGGCTCGACGACAACGGCCGCCGTCAGATCAAGGAAGGGCAGTGCATCGACGCCGAACTGATGCCGGACGATCTCGCGCGCATGGCGCTGTTCCTTGCCGCCGACGACAGCCGCATGATCACCGCGCAGGACGTCATCGTCGACGGAGGCTGGGCGTGACTTCCGGCGCGCGCAACCCGCAGGCGGCGCTGCTGCTTGACACCCGGTGCGAGCTCGGCGAAGGCGCGACCTGGTGCGCGCGCAGCGGCCGCTTCTACTGGACGGATATCGAGGGCGCGCGGCTGTGGCGTTACGATCCGGCCGATGGCCACAGCGATTCCTTCAGCATGCCCGAGCGGCTCGCCACATTTGCGCTGTGCGCGGATCCGCGCTATCTGCTGGTCGGACTTGCGTCGCACCTCGCTTTTTTCGATCTGCAGACCGGCAACACCCAGCGGATCGTCGACGTCGAACCAGGCCTCGACACGCGTGTGAACGACGGCCGCTGCGATCGCGAAGGGCGCTTCGTATTCGGCACCAAGGACGAAAGCGGGCAGTTGCAGCCGGTTGCCGGTTTCTATCGCCTGAATCGCGATCTGTCGCTCGAACGGCTGCCGTTGCCCGCGCCGGCGATTTCGAACAGCATCGCGTTCAGTCCCGACGGCGCGACGATGTACTACTGCGATTCGCCGACGCGCGAGATCCGCGCGTGCGACTATCGCGCGGACGGCGGCCTCGCGAACGATCGCCTGTTCACGCGTCTGACCGACGCAACCGGCATCCCCGATGGCTCGACCGTCGATAGCGAGGGCGGCCTGTGGAACGCGCAGTGGGGTGGCGCGCGCGTAGTCCGCTACGGCCCGGACGGCGTCGAAACCGAGCGCGTCGACGTGCCGACCGCGCAGCCGAGCTGTGTCGCGCTGGGCGGTCCGGCTCTCGGCCGGCCGGATGGCGGCGCGCAACTCGACACGCTGTACATCACGAGCGCGTACGCGGAGCTCGATGCGGCGGCGCGCGCAGCCGATACGCTAGCGGGCGGCGTATTCGTCGCGGCGCTCGCGCGGCGCGGTATGCCCGAGCCGGTGTTTCAGGGCGCGCCCGCGTAGCGCGGGATAACGCAGCCCCGGCCGAGCGCCGGCGCCGCGATCGTGCAGGCCACGTGGAAGCACAAGTCGATGGTGCAGTTCCGAAGCAGTACGTTGGCAGTGGATCGGCAACCAAGCGGCAACAAAGCGGCAACAAAGCGGCAACAAAGCGGCAGTATGCAGTTCGGACCCAAGGCGACCTGTCAGAAAAAAACGCCCGTAGCATCCGTCAGCCTGACGGCAATGTCCCAAGCCTCTCGATGGAGCCAGATATGACTGTTGCGAATCTCGTTTCAGCCTCATCCCCCACCTCGCAGAGCCGACGCTCGCGACTTGCCGCTGCGGCCAGTCCGGTGCTGGCGGGCCCGAGCACGTCCGCGGTCGCGCTCGGCGAAGGCAGTGCCGGCGATGTCGCCTGCATCACGCTCGCCAATGCGCAGTTGCGCGTCGACGTCGCGCCGACGCTCGGCGGCGGCGTGACGCGCTTCGACTGGCGCGACGACGGTGCGCTGACGCCGATCTTCCGGCGGTGCCGCCACGTCGGCCCCGACACGCAGCCGAACCAGCTCGCGTGCTATCCGCTGCTGCCGTATTCGAACCGGATCGGCGGCGGTCAATTCAGCATCGCCGGGCGGCGCGTCGACGTGCCGCGTAATCGCGACGACGAGCCGCTGCCGATTCACGGCGACGGCTGGCTCGCCGCATGGCAGCTCGTCGAGGCCGGCCAGCAACAGGTGCGTTTGACGCTCGATCGCCCCGATGGCAAGCCGTATGCGTTCCGCGCGGCGCAGACCTATACGCTCGACGGCCCGACGTTCGTCGTCGCGCTGGAAATCGAAAACACCGGACGCGAGACGCTGCCGTTCGGGCTCGGCGTACATCCGTTTTTCGTGCGCGACGCGGACACCGAACTGTCGGCGGCGGCCGGCGGCCTGTGGCTATCGGGCGACGACTGGCTGCCGGTGCGCCATGTGCCGGCGCCCCCCGCCTGGCAGTTCGGCGTTGCGTATCCGTTGCCGGAGACGATCGTCAATCACGCGTTCACCGGCTGGAGCGGCCAGGCGGC
>NZ_DASXHN010000173.1:0-34140 GCF_036488505.1 Paraburkholderia sp.
CGGTCGTCGCGCTGATCATCGGCGCGCTCGGCTGGAAAGCGGCGTTTATCCTGACCGGTCTGCTCGGCGCGGTATGGATCGTCGGCTGGCTCGTGATCTACCGCAGCCCCGCGCACGCCGATATGACCGGTGCCGAAGACGTTGCGCCCGTCGAGAACGCGGGCAATGAGCAAAGCAAGGTCACGTGGGCATCGCTGTTTCGCCACCGCACGCTGTGGGGCATGATGCTCGGCTTTTTCTGCCTGAACTTCGTGATCTATTTCTTCATCACGTGGTTCCCCAGCTACCTCGTGCAGACCCGCGGCTTCTCGCTGAAATCGCTCGGCACGCTCGGCATGATTCCGGCGTTGATCGCGATTCCCGGCGGCTGGCTCGGCGGCTATGTGTCGGATGCGCTGTTCCGGCGCGGCTGGAGTCTGACGGCTGCGCGCAAGACCTGCATGGTCGGCGGCATGCTGTTGTCGTCGGTGATCACGCTGTCGGCGTTCACGTCCAATGTCTATCTGATGCTCGCTTTTTTCGGCATCGCGTACGGCAGTCTCGCGTTCGCAGCGGCCAGCATCTGGTCGCTGCCCGGCGACGTCGCGCCGACGCCGCGCCACGTCGCGTCGATCGGCGGTATCCAGAATTTCGCGTCCAACCTGGCCGGCATCGTAATCACCACGTTCACCGGCATGATGGTCGCGCTGAGCAAGGGTTCGTTCACGATCCCGCTGGTCGTCGCCGGAGGCTTCTGCTTTCTCGGCGCATTCAGCTATCTTGTAATCGTGGGCCGCATCGAGCCGCTGTCGCTCGAATCCGAACACCGGAGTGCGAAGAGCGCGGGTTCCACGATCTGACCTACCGCTTCATTCTGTTTTCGAGGCTTTTTTATGTCGACTCAAACTAGCGTCGCGCCGGTGGTGATCCGCCTGCATCCCGCTGACGATGTGATCATCGCTACCCGGCAGCTTCTGCCGGGCACGCGCATCGACGCGGAACAACTCGTGGTTAGCGGTCTGATTCCGCCAGGGCATAAAGTGGCGACGCGTGACATCGCGAAGGGCGAGCCGGTCAAGCGCTATAACCAGATCATCGGCGTCGCGCGCGAAGCGATCAGACGTGGCCAGCACGTTCACGTTCAGAACCTCGGGATGTCCGAGTTTTCGCGCGATCATGCGTTCGGCGTCGATACGCATCCGACCGCTTACGTCGACGAACCCGCGTATTTCATGGGGATCCGCCGTGACAACGGGCGGATTGCAACGCGCAATTACATCAGCGTGCTGACCAGTGTGAACTGCTCGGCCACCGTCGCGCGGGCCATCGCGGATCATTTCCGGCGCGATGTGCATCCGGAAGCACTCGCCGACTATCCGAACGTGGACGGCGTCGTTGCGTTGACGCACGGGCTCGGTTGCGGAATCGACACGCATGGCGAGGGCATCGCGATCTTGCGCCGCACGCTGGCGGGTTACGCGGTGCATCCGAACTTCGCGTCGGTGCTGTTCGTCGGGCTCGGCTGCGAGACCAACCAGATCGACGGCGTGCTCGAAGCCGGCGGCCTGAGCCGCAACGACGCGAAACTGCGCAGTTTTACGATCCAGGACAGCGGCGGCACACGCAAGACGATCGAGCGCGGCATCGCAACGGTGCAAGAGATGCTCGCCGACGCGAACCGCGTCGAGCGGGTGCCGGTGCCGGCCTCGCACCTGTGCGTCGGCTTGCAATGCGGCGGTTCGGACGGCTATTCGGGCATTTCCGCGAATCCCGCGCTGGGCGCCGCGGTCGACCGCGTTGTGCGGCATGGCGGCACCGCGATCCTGTCGGAGACGCCGGAAGTTTACGGCGCCGAGCATCTGCTGACGCGTCGCGCGACGAGCCAGGCGGTCGGCGACAAGCTGCTTGCGCGCATCGCGTGGTGGCAGGACTACTGCGCGCGCAATGGCGGCGCACTCGACAACAATCCATCGGCCGGCAACAAGGCGGGTGGCCTGACGACCATTCTCGAAAAATCGCTCGGCGCGGTGGCCAAGGGCGGCACGACGAATCTGGTGGAAGTCTACGAATACGCACAGCGCATCGATGCGAAGGGCTTCGTGTTCATGGACTCGCCGGGCTACGACCCGGTGTCGGCAACGGGCCAGGTCGCGTCGGGTGCTAATCTGATCTGCTTCACGACCGGGCGGGGTTCCGCGTACGGCTGCGCGCCGTCGCCATCGCTGAAGCTGGCAACCAACACCGCGTTGTGGGAGCGCCAGGAGGAAGACATCGATCTGAACTGCGGCGGCATCGTCGACGGCACGGCCAGTATCGATCAGCTCGGCGAATCGATCTTCCGGATGATGCTCGACTGCGCATCCGGCAAGCGCTCGAAGAGCGAAGTGCACGGTTATGGACAGAGCGAATTCGTGCCCTGGCAGGTGGGCGTGGTGACCTGACGCAGTGCACGCCGCAGCACCGCGCTGCGGCGGGCCACCTGAAACACCAATCGACCAGCCCAGGAGAGTTGAATTGAAACGCCGCCTTTATTCGGGACGCGACGTGAACCGCGCGCACAGCATCGACGATCTGCGAGCGATGGCGCGCAGGCGGTTGCCGAATTTCTGTTTCGAATACATCGAAGGCGGGTCCGAGGACGAGGCGACGCTGCGGCGCAATCGCGATGTCTTCGGCGAAATCGCTTTTCTGCCACGCACGCTGGTGAACGTCGAGCAGCGCAACCAGAGCAGGATGCTGTTGGGGCAGCGCAGCGCGTCGCCTTTTATGATCGGCCCCACCGGCTACAGCGGGTTGATGTTTCGCGAGGGCGACGTCAAGCTCGCCAGCGCCGCGGCGGCCGCCGGCATTCCGTTCGTGCTGAGCAACGTGTCGACCGTCGCGCTGGAAGACGTCGTGCGACGCGCGGGCGGCCGCGTGTGGATGCAGGTCTATATGTACCGCACGCGCGCATTCCTCGCGCAGCTTGCGCAACGCGCGCAGGCTGCCGGCATCGAAGCGCTGGTCGTCACGACGGACAGCGCGGTGTTCGGCAAGCGCGAATGGGACCTGCGCAACTACATCAAACCGTTGATGCTCGACTGGCGCAACAAGTTCGACGTGCTGGGCCATCCGCGCTGGATGGCCAACGTGCTGTGGCCCAGCGGCATGCCTCGCTTCGCCAATCTGGGCGATCTGTTGCCGCCTGGGCAGAACAGCGTGAAAGGGGCCACCATCACGTTGGGCCAGCAACTGGATCCGTCGCTATCGTGGGACGATATCCGCTGGCTGCGCGATCTGTGGCCGAACAAGCTGATCGTCAAGGGCGTGCTCGGCGCGCCGGACGCGTTGAAGGGGGTGCAGGCAGGCGTGGACGGCATCGTGCTGTCGAACCACGGCGGGCGGCAGCTCGATGGCGCGGTATCCGCGATGGACGTGCTGCCCGAAGTCGTCGACGAGGTCGGCGGCAAGCTCTGCGTGATGCTCGACGGTGGCTTCCGCCGCGGTTCGGACATCCTGAAGGCGGTGGCCCTCGGCGCGGATGCGGTGCTGCTCGGGCGCGCGACGACCTACGGTCTTGGCGCCGGCGGCCAGCCGGGTGCCGAACGTGCGATTCAGATTTTGAAAACAGAGGTGGATCGAGCGCTAGGTTTGCTCGGTTGCAGCGATATTTCGGCGCTCGATCGCAGCTATCTGCGCTGGCTGGGGCGACACATCGCGCCATCGCGTGCGTACGCGCAAGCCGCGCAAGACCCGGCTTCGTTCGTGTAACGATCAGGAGACGTCTGATGCAGGAAAACCATGCTGGTGTGCGCACGACGGGCGGCGAAGAAGCAATCGCGGCGCTGCGCAACGCGCTTGGCGCGGACGTCGTGAGCCTGCCTGCCGAGTTCGGCAACCGCCAGTTCGCAGACTGGAGCAGTACACCCGCGGCGATACCGGTGGCATTGGTGCGGCCGCGCACGACCGACGAGGTCGCCACCGCGCTGCGGATCTGTCATCAATACCGGCAATCGGTCGTCACGCAAGGCGGGATGACTGGCCACGCGGGCGGCGCCTGCGTGCTGGACGGTGAAATCGCGCTGAGCCTGGAGCGCATGAACGGCATCGTCGAAATCGATCCGGTCAGTGCGACGATGACCGTACTCGCCGGCACGCCATTGCAGCTCGTGCAGGAAGCGGCCGAGCAGGCCGGCTTCATGTTCGCGCTCGATCTCGGCGCGCGCGGCAGCTGCACGATCGGCGGCAATATCGCGACCAACGCGGGCGGCAACCGCGTGATCCGCTACGGCATGATGCGCGACCAGCTGCTCGACGTCGAGGCGGTGCTCGCGGACGGCAGCGTGATCGGCGGCCAGCGCAAGATGATCAAGAACAACACCGGCTATGATCTGCGCAATCTGCTGGCCGGCAGCGAAGGCACGCTGGCGGTGATCACCTCCGCGGTGCTGCGCCTGCGGGCCAAACCGCGCGCGGTGTCGACCGCATGGTGCGGAATGCCTGACTACGATGCGGTCACCACACTGCTGGGCCGCGCGCAGGAGCGCCTGCCGGCCGGCGTGTCCGCATTCGAGGTGATGTGGCCGAGCTACGCCGGCTTCATCCGCCAACGCATGCCCGAACTGCGCGCGCCGCTCGCGGGCGATCACGCTTACTACGTGCTGATCGAGAGTTGCGGCGCCGACCCCGAGCGTCAGGACGCAGCTTTCGAAGCGTTTCTCGCCGACATGCTCGAGGCCGGCGTCATCGTCGATGCGGCGATCGCGCAATCGGAATCGGACGCCGCGGCGTTCTGGGCGATTCGCGACGCGCCGGCCGAGTATCCGCGTTTGATCCCCGGGCGTATCTCGTTCGACATCAGCTTCGCGGTGGCCCAGGCGGGCGAGGCGGCCCAGCGTTGCGACGAGCGCTTGCGCGCGCGCTGGCCGCAAGCGACGATCCTCGTGTATGGCCATCTCGGCGATGGCAACCTGCATGTGGTGGTACAGGAGCCGGACTGGACCAAGCAGACTATCGCCGACGTCAAGAAGGTCGTCTATGAACTGACCGGAGAGATGGGCGGCTCGGTATCGGCCGAACACGGCATCGGCGAAGAGAAGCTGACACTGCTCGCGCTGTCGCGCTCGCCGGCCGAACTGGCCGCGATGAAAGCAATCAAGCTCGCGCTCGATCCGTACAATCTTCTGAACCCCGGCAAGGTGATTGCGATGTGAAACTGACCGGTCACCCGCCGTCGCCAAGCGCTGTGCCGCCGCGGCCTATTTCAACGAACAGCGTAGCCAGCGACCGATCCTCACGACGTCGGCGACGGATCGTGCGGGCCATGCAACGGACGCTTTGCATCGAGCGACACGACCGCGCTCATCAGTCTACATATCGACGCAATCGGCAGCACGGTGTCGGCGCGCTTTTCGGTGAGCACCGTCCGCGTGCGCTCACCGACCACACAGACGGCCTTTGAGCGCAGCAGCGTGCGGGGCGATCAACAGCGGAAATGATCGATGCTCTGTCCGGCGTGAATCGCACGCGCTAGCCACGCGGGCTTATCCCCGTACCCATCCCACGTATTACCAAACGCGTCGCGGTACAGGACCGCTCGCACCGCGTTCCGATCGGCTTCGAGCGATTCAGCGAGCGCTTCCATCGTGATGCCGTAGTCTTCCATGCGGTTGCGGATCCACACGATCATGCGCTCGCGCGCATTTTCATCGTATTCGAACAGCCGTTGTTGTCCTTGTCGCTCTTTCATAACGTATGGATATCGCAGCTAATGCTGGCGTTAGACAAACAGGAATTTCGCAAAACGACGCGAAGCCGATGCGTAATTCAGAGAGAACGGGGGCCATTCGAATGCACGGCGTCGATCCCGATGCGTCACGATGCGCACCTGGAGACATGCCCTGTTGATCCTGAATTTAAGCACCGTGACGGCTACCAGAATCAGGCGAATTCGCTTGCTACAGTTCGAATTGCGCCCGTGTCTCGCCTCATTGTTCCGAGAGAACTTCAGCGTATGGACGGGCATTCTAGCACCCAATTTCTTCTGTTCGCAGCACCCGTTTTTCTCGAATAGCGCTTGTTGCGAGGGGCTTACGAGTTTCCAGTGTTCGTCACTTAAGCGGCGCGATTGGCGGACAATGCGATATTCGTCAGAAGACCCGCCATTGGCCCGTCACTTCACTTTTCCATCGACGGCCACCCTTTCCAGGAGACCCGATAATGCCCGCCTCGACCGCCATTCTCACGATTCTCGCCGCGCTGCTGCTGGGCGCGATGAGTCCCGGACCGAGCTTCGTCATCGTCGCGCGCAACGCGATCGGCCTGTCGCGCGGCGACGGGCTAGCGACGGCGCTCGGCATGGGCATCGGCGGCGTGTTCTTTAGCGGCATCGCACTGCTCGGGCTGTATACGCTGCTCGCGACGGTCGAATGGCTCTATGTCGGTCTGAAAATTGCCGGCGGCGTGTACCTGATTTATCTGGCGTCGAAAATCTGGCGCGGCGCCGCAAAGCCGCTCGCGTTCAAGGCTGAGCAGACCGGCGGTGGGAATCCGCGCAAATCGTTCTGGATCGGCCTGAGCACGCAACTCAGCAATCCGAAGACGGCCGTCTATTACGGCAGTATTTTCGCCGCGCTGCTGCCGCAGCATCCGCCGATGTGGTGTTACTTCGCGCTGCCGCCGGCGATCTTCACGATCGAAGCGGGCTGGTACACGGTCGTCGCGCTTTGCTTTTCGAGCAAACGCCCGCGTGAAGTCTATTTGCGCTGGAAGGCGTGGATCGATCGGATCGCCGCAAGCGCGGTGACCGCGCTCGGCTTGCGGCTCATCCTGAATGCGCACAAGGTGGGGATCTGACGGCGCGGGCGCGTGCGTCGATGTTTGCGCTTCGTTCGCGGCAGGCGGCGCGTTAGCCGTTCTGCTCCGCCTTGATCCGCGCCCGCAATTCGAATTTCTGTATCTTTCCCGTCGAGGTCTTCGGCAATTCGCCAAAGCGCACGGCCTTCGGCAGTTTATAGCCGGCCAGAAACAGCCGGCAGTGCGCAATGATCTCTCCCTCGGTCGCCTGCGCGCCCTCCTTCAGCTCGATGAACGCGCACGGCACCTCGCCCCACTTCGGATCGGCCATTGCGACCACTGCGGCGACCGACACCGCCGGATGCCGGTACAGCGTGTCCTCGACCTCGATGCTCGAGATATTCTCGCCGCCGGAAATGATGATGTCCTTGCTGCGGTCGCGAATGCGGACATAGCCGTCCGCTGTGCGCACGCCTAGATCGCCGGTATGGAACCAGCCTCCATCGAAGGCCGCTTCAGTCGCGCGCCCGTTCTTCAGATAGCCCTTCATGCAGATGTTGCCGCGAAACATGATCTCGCCGAGCGTCGTGCCGTCGTCCCGCACGGGCGCGAGCGTGTCCGGATCGAGCACCGCGACCGCCGCCTGCAGGTGATAACGCACGCCCTGCCGCGCGGTCAGTTCGGCGCGGGCGTTGTCGTCGAGCGCGTCCCACTCGTCCTGTTTCGCGCAGACGGCCGCGGGCCCGTAGGTTTCCGTCAGCCCGTATACGTGCGTGAGATCGAAACCGATCTCCTTCATTTTCGCGATCACCGCGGGCGGCGGCGCCGCACCCGCGACCATCGTCGACACATGCTGCGTAATGCCCTCGCGCCATGTGGCCGGCGCATTCGCGAGCGCGTTCTGCACGATCGGCGCGCCGCAATAGTGCGTGACGCGCTCGCGGCGAATCAGTTCGAATACGGTCTGCGCGTCGAATTTGCGCAGGCAGACGTTGACCCCCGCGCGCGCGGCCACCGTCCATGGAAAACACCAGCCGTTGCAATGGAACATCGGCAGCGTCCACAGATACACCGCATGCTTCGGCATGTCCCATTCGAGGATATTGCTAAGCGCGTTCAGATACGCGCCGCGGTGATGGTAGACGACGCCCTTCGGATCGCCGGTCGTACCCGATGTGTAGTTCAACGCGATCGCATCCCATTCGTCGGCCGGCTGCGTCCATTCGAAGGCTGGGTCGCCGCCTTGCAGGAACTGCTCGTAATCGGTCGCGCGGATAAATTGCGCGGCGTCGGCGGGCCCCGCGTCGGCCACGCTGATGATGCGCAGATGCGGAAAGTCGAGCGCCGCGCGATGCGCGAACTCACCGTACTCGGTATCGACGATCAGCGCCTTGGCCTCGCCGTGACGCAGCATGAACAGTAGCGAGGCGATGTCGAGCCGCGTGTTGAGCGTGTTTAGCACCGCCCCGGCCATCGGCACGCCGAAGTGCGCTTCGACCATCGCCGGGATGTTGGGCAGCAATACCGCGACCGTATCGCCGCGACCCACACCGGCCTGGCGCAGCGCGCTCGCGAGCCGCCGCGCGCGTTCGCTGGTCTCGCGCCAGGTGCGGCGAATCTCACCATGAACGATCGCGAGCCGCTCGCCATACACTTGTGCGGCGCGCATGAGGAAGTCGATCGGCGTCAACGGGACATAGTTGGCCTCGCGCCGCTGGAGACCTTCGTCGAACATGTGCTGTGTCATCGCATTGTCTCCTGAGGCGCGGGCCGCGCCGCTGCTGGTTCTGGTTGGAAGCCTTTCTGACCGAAAGCCTAGCCATTGTCGCCGTGAACTGTCCGTCATTCAAATGACAGAGTAGAGCCCATTGCGTACCCGGACCAAATCGGAACCGGCCTGCCCAGTAGCGGTTTGATAACGCCTATCGCTTATGCACGGCGCTCGACCGTCCCGCGCACGCACCGGCGCGGGTGCAGCTGTTCGCGCTCGCGCAGCGCAGCATCCGAAAGGCGGCGCGTGCGCTGGACGGTAGAGCGCGGCAACGGAACAACCGTCAGACTATTGGATCGACGTGCTCGATCTCGAACCTATGCGCGTTCAGACGAAACAGACTGAGTCGTGCGCGCGAAGGTGCGCTTCTGGTGCGAAAGCCGGGCCGCGACCGGAAAAAGGCCGCCACGGACGTGATCCGGCCGACGGCGTGGCAAGTGCCTGCCGCTATGTTACGGCGCTGATGAGTCGCTCGCGACCTGGCTCGCGCGCACACCGCCCCTGCGCTTCGCGCGCATCTCGAGGACCGCATCGGTCTTGAACAGCGCAAGCATGATCGCGGTCAACACGCCCGATTTCTTCCAGCGCAGATAGTAGCGATGCGCAGTCTGATACGGCACGTAGTGATCGGGCATTGCGCTCCACGGCGCGTGCGTGTGCAGCACCCACATCACACTATCGAGCACCCGACGAATATCGAGCGGCGGACGTCCGCGACGCGGCCCGTCATTGGGCGTTCCGGACAGCAGCGGCGCGATACGTTGCCATTGGTCGTCGGTTAATTCACGAATGACCGGCCGTGCCGCGATGGATTCGGAGGAAAGGATATTCATGCATAAAAGCGCGTGCGCGCAAAACCCGCGCTCGCGTCGCCGACGAAATAGTGTCCGAAAAAACGATCAACCCGAGACTACTCGAAGCGAGCCTGGGAAAAAGTCAATTCTTGTCAGCGAAGCATGAAAAAAAGGTGCCGCGAACGGCACCTTTTCGGTCCTACAGGGAGCTTCTGAGAAGCTTAGAAGCGGTGACGCAGACCAACCGTAGCAGCCGTCTGGTTCTTCGACGACGACGTCGGAACCGAGTTGTCGCCGCTGTAGATCGAAGCCACGCCGCCGTCGCCCATTGCGTGCTGGTACACAGCCTGAGCGTAGACGTCGGTGCGACGCGACAGCGCGTAGTCCGCCTGCACGCCGATCTGATGGTAACGGGTCTTCATGTCGTTGCCGTCAGCGTTGACGCCGTAGCCACGTGCGTCAGTGAACGTGTACGCGATACCCAGGCCGAGAGCCGGCGTCAGGTTGTACTTGCCGTTGATTTCGTAGTTGTTGGTATGGCCTTGACGCTGACCCGGTGCTGCGCCGACCAGGTTGTCCACACGCGATTGCGTCCATGCCACGCCGACCAGCGCCGGGCCGAAGCCGTACGAAGCGCCCGCGCCGAACTGACGCTGACGGAAGTCGCCCGTCAAAACGCCCGACGTGTTCGCCAGGATGCCGTCCGATGCGCCGCTAGCGTTAGCCGCCGGGTTGTTCTGCTGGGCGTAGGCAGCACCGAGGTGCAGGCCTTGCCACTGGTACGCAGCGCCCAAGCTGTACTGGCGGTTGTTTGCGAATGCGCCAGCCTGGTTCGAGAAGCCGTACGTGCCGCCGAACGTGAAGCCAGCGTAGTTAGCACTCGAGTACTTGACCGAGTTGTTGACCGACAGACCGCCGTTGGTGTTCAGGTTGTCGTTGTTGAACGGGTGCGCGAAGTAAGTGCCGCCCCAGCTGCCCGTTGCGGTCAGCGGTGCGAGGTAGTCTTGCGCCGCGTCGTACTGGCGACCCAGCGTGACCGTACCGAATTGCGCGCTCGACAGGCCGACGAATGCCTGACGGTTGAACATGCCGTTGTTGTTAGCGAACTTGCCGTTGTTGATGTTGAAGCCGCTTTCCAACGTGAAGATTGCCTTCAGGCCGCCGCCGAGGTCTTCCGAACCACGCAGACCGAACATGCTCTGGTTGATGCCACCGCTGCCTGCTGCCCACTTGGAGTTGTGGTTAACGTTGCTCGTGTACGTCAGGCCCGCGTCCAGCAGGCCATACAGGGTCACGCTGCTTTGTGCGTGAGCGACGGAAGCGAACGATGCGGCAGCCGCGACGACGATGAGACTCTTTTTCATGGGAACTCCAATTCGAAAAATTTTACGGGGAGCGGGACCTGCGCAGACAGGGAACGCATCGCGTCGCTGTCGCCCCCGCTGGCCGAACCGGTTGGGTCGGCCTGGCACCCTTGAAGCGAAGCGTGAGTGTAGGGGGACACCCTAATAGGGGGCGCCGGTAGATCACACAACAGGATTTTTCGAATTGCGCAACAATGTGCGATCGGAAGACGTTAAGTGCTTGTTTTTGCGGTGCTTATTGCAAGAACAGCTCGATCCATTACGACCACTTATTCGATGAATTTTGCAATCTCTCAAAAATAAAGTTGCGCGTTCACAACAGCGATTTAGGCTTTGCGCCGCGAATGGGCGTGATCGATTCGTAATTGAAGTGCGGCGATTTCTTGAAATGGCGTGAGTGAAGACGTCGCCTTCTGGATCAATCGGGCTTGTTTTTCGCAAAGCCAGGAACTTCGCGAAGCTTGTGATGTCGTTTTTCCGTCATTCGCATCAACCGCACATTTATTGGCGAGTTAATTCTGGTTGAAATCACGCCGGATATTCGCGTAATTACGATTACCAAATCCGCCCGACACGCTGCCCGAGTTGACAGCTCAACGCTCCAGCCGAAGCTAACTGAAAGTCAGTCGTCAATACGGAAAGAGCGCGCTTCTCGGCTGTCTTTTGATTTTCCTTTCGCCGACACGCCCGCGAGTTCTTTATCAAATATGGGCGCGCGCGAAGAAGCCTTCAGCACGGGTGTTGCCCGGAGGTGAATTGCGGCGCCGGCCGCCGCGTGACAAAACCCGCGCTGAAAGCGGATGGCAAACATCAGTGAAGCCTTCCGTATTGAATTAACGGCCCAGCCACGAGCTTTTTTACGCGGAGTTTCCCTGATACCGCCGGGTCCGGTCTTATGGCTTGCACTGTGAGTGCCTGAGCGCGTCCTCGTCCTCGGGAGAAGAGCCCGGCGCGAGCGGGTCGCTGTCGGGCGGCGTGTCCGGAAATGGTCGCGGCTGTTCGCCGGGCTCGTCGAGCGGCTGATTGGCGGGGTCGGCGATGGGATCGATGGTGGGGTCGGTTTGCATGGCGGATGTCCAGTTCAATGGGAACGTCTCCCATCGCTGGTCACGCGCAATGGCTATTCCCGCAGGTCGAACGGTTAAAGGGCCGGCACGCACCCATACGTTGGATCAGGCGAAGCCGATTGTAGAAATTGCGTTGCCCGGAAACGCTATTTTCAACGCCCGATGGGTCGATGACGATCGAGCCTCGTCGCATCGTCGGGCGGTGCGCTCAGGAACGGCTCCAGCCCGAACAACCACGCGAAACAGAAGGTCGCGCGTGCGCGCGCCCGCACCGCAGGCCGACACGCGGCGTCGTCGGCGTCATCCGAAGGTGCGCCGGCCACGGCGTGAGGTTGGGCAAATTCGGCGGCGGTGTGGTCGGGTTGCATGATGGTTCTCGTTATTAATATGGTGTGGAAGCCGACTGTCGCAAACGACATGCCACTCGCGCGGCACCGAATTCATACCAGCGGTCACGAGACTATCGCCACACCCAGGCCAGACTCTGTGCGCTGGCCCGCCAAGCAAGGCGACGACACGGATCGCGTGCGAGCCGCGTTCGATTTCTCCGCTGCCGGGCGGGCTTTGCCCCCAGTCTTCGCAACCTGGCAACTCCGTCAGATCGCGCGTCGCGAATCGAGGCGCTGTTCGTACCTGCGGATCATGCCGCACGGGACTGTGTTCGGGACCAGCCGCTCATCGCGATCGTGTGCTGCGCGACGACGATAAGACTGCACGGATCGTGCTCTTCGTATCGCACGCGAAATCGGAGGACTCGTACTGGATCTTTGATGGCAGTATGGGCAGCGCGAAGTAGCGGGATAAAGCACGCCAACCACTCGCGTTCAACGCGGCGCGCGTTCAAGCACCATCAGATGCAACTCGCGACGCTCGACAAAGCCCATTGCCCGATAGATTGCAAGCGCGCCGGGATTGGACGCGAGCACGTGCAGGAACGGCGTCTCGCCGCGCGCACAGATCGCCTCGATCAGCCGCTTCATCAGGCCAGCCGCAAGTCCTTGCCCGCGGAAAGCCGGGTCCACGCAGACGGCGCTGACTTCTGTGTAGCCATCGATCTTCATGCGCTCGCCCGCCATCGCGGCCAGCTTTCCTTCTTTGCGTATGCCGAGATAGTCGCCGAGTTCGATAGTGCGCGGACCGAAAGGTCCCGGCTGCGTTGTCGCGGTCAGCGCAAGCATCTCGGGGACGTCGCGCTCGTCGAGGTTCAGGTACTCCAATGCCGGCGATGGAACGGAGTCGCGTTGCCAGACCATCTGCAGCAGCGACGCTTGCCTGACGATGGAGAAACTGGCGTCCGGTTCGACCGCCTGCACGGTCGCCAACGCCACTGGCCCATGCTCGTCGATCAGTTCGCGCAACGCATCGAACGACGCCGGACTCGTATCGACCATCGCAGTAAACGGCGCGACTGGCGACATGAACCGCAGTGCCCGCTCGCTTCCGACGGCAAAGCCATGTTGCTTGCCGGTGAGCGCATTCCAGATGACGTCGTCTAGCGCGTGCGCGCCGCCGGCTTTACTCGTAACTTCCATTTCGGGCATGACTGGCTCTAGTGTTCAAGGTATGGCCAACGATCACGATGGCCGGAACGCTTTGCAGTCTAGCCGCAACCTGATCCGCTGACCATAATCACAAATGACACTTTTGGCATCATTTGCGACGGCATAAGGCGGGTCGCGCTCGCGCTGATGGGAGTGTCTGATTGCAAACTTCCTCACACTCCCAAGCCGGCCGCGACGTGTACATGCGCGGCACGCCGCCGGCTCGGGCGCTTGCTGCTACGCGGAACGTTTGACCAGCGCGTCGAGCACCGTGTCCAGTTCAGTCGTCCCGCGCAGGATTTCATCGGCAGGTCTTTCGAAGCGGATCCAACCTTCGTTGAAGCCATCGAGCATGCGCATTCGCGGCAGCGGATGCTTCATGCGCTGCGATAGAAATAGCGACTCCCCATCCCGCCGGTTCACCGCCTCCGCACGCACGGGCCGGCCCAACACGCGAGCGAACGCCGCGGCAACGTCGTTCGGGCTCACGCGACGCGGTCCCTCCAGCTCGACGATGCGCACACCGGTCCACGTTTGCCGAAGCAGCGTCGCGGCGACGCGACCGATGTCCTCGGTTGCGACCATCGGCACAGGTCGGTCGAGCGGCTGCAAATAACTGGCGATGACGCCATCGTCGCGTGCCGGTCCCACATCCGACGCGACGTTTTCCATGAACCAGCCGGGTCGCAGAAATGTGATGGGTACCGGCAGCGCACTGAGTGCCTGCTGCATCAATGTGTGTTGCGTGAGCAAATTGCTCTCACGCGCCTGCGCGCCGATGGTCGACAGGCAAACGACCTTCTCCCGCCGCGCGTTCCTGATTGCGGCGCAGATGCGGGACCGAACGCACTAGAGATCGAGCACCAGCACGGGTGAGCGCGAGCGCGAACAGCAGGGCAGGAAGTACTCGCCGGCTACCTTCTCCTCGTCAGTCAGGTAACTGTCACGGTGCTCGGGCTGGCCTTCGAGCACACGCGTCATGCAGGTGCCGCACACGCCCTGCCCGCACGACGTCAGCACGTCCACACCGTGTTGCGCAAGCGACTCGACGACCGTGCATCCGGGCGGCACGTCGACCGACACTCCGCTGCTTGCGATGCGCACCACGAAGCCGGTCTCTTCACGCGCATCCGCATTCGCCACCGCACCTGAGAAGAATTCATGATGCAGTCGATGACCGGCCCAGCCTTGCGCCCGCGCTTCGGCCAGCACCGCCTCCATGAAGCCGCGCGGACCGCACACGTAGAGATGCGTGTGCGCGCTCGCCGCCGCGATCGCCGCCGCCATATCGAACGCCTGATGCGCAGCCGCATCGTCGAAATGAATCTGCACGTGTTGATGAAATGCCGACGCCGCCAGCCGATCGACGAACGCGGCACGCTCGCGCGAACGCGTGCAGTAGTGCATGTCGAACGGCGTGTCCTGAGCGGCGAGATGCTCGGCCATCGCGAGGATCGGCGTGACGCCGATACCGCCGGCGAGCAACAGATGGTGGGCCGCCTGTGCGTCCACCGGAAAATGGTTCCGCGGCGCACCGATCCGTATCAAGTCACCCTGGTGCACCTGATCGTGCATCGCCATCGAACCGCCGCGTCCGTTCGGATCGCGCAGCACCGCGATTTCGTAGCAGTCGTTGCGCGCCGGATTGCCGCATAGCGAATACTGGCGAACGAGCCCGCCCGGAAGATACGCGTCGATATGCGCGCCTGCGTCGAAGCGGGGTAGCGGCGCGCGATCCGGGCGACGCAGTTCGAAACCGCAGATGCCGTGCGCTTCATCCCACCTGCGCACGACTTCCACCGTCAACGTGGCGTCGTTCACGAAGCCTCCTTCGTCGACACCACCGGCTTGATCGGCGCAACCGGCACGATGGGCAAGCCCTCGCGCCCTGCCTGGTGCGATCGCTCTTCGGCCAGCAGACGGTCGATGACCCTGCGCGACAACACCCCGCCAGCATCAATGTTGAGCTTCAGCAGCGAACGCTCCGGCCAGGCCAACAGGTTCTGCTGCTGACGCTCGAGCATCTGCAGATCCTCGGCAAAGATTTTCGCTTGACCCTCGCGGATCTGCGCGGTCAGCTCCGCATCGTCCGGCCTGAAATTGCGCGCCATGCCCCAGAAGTACCAGATCGACGTTTCCGTCTCGGGCGTGATGAAATCGACGACGATCGATGACGCCTTGTGTTGCGCAGGCGCGTCGTAGCCGCCATGCCCCGCGTGCGCCACCCCCACTTCGATCATCACGTGACTGGGCGGCGTGAAGCGGCAGACCTGCCAGCGATCCACCGGCACATCGTCGGCGAGGCCATTGCCGCGCAGCGCCATCTGCCAGAACGGCGGCGCCGCGATGTCGTGCATGAAGCGGCTCGTCACCACTTCGTCGCCGCGGCTCACGGTCTTCGGCGGGGCCTCGTCGATCTCCTTCTGGCCGATGGTGCTCGCGTGCACATAGGTTTCGTGCGTGAGATCCATCAGGTTGTCGATCATCAGCCGGTAGTCGCAACCGATGTGATAAAGGCCGCCACCGTACGCCCAGCCAGCATCGCTCGCCCACGGCAGCGGATGCAGCCGCGCGGGATCGGCCTGCGAACTGTCGCCGGGCCAGACCCACACGAATCCATCGCGTTCGAGCGCCGCATAGCGCCTGATCGGCGGAAAGCCGCCCACTCTTTGTCCGGGCATTGCCGAGGCCTTGCCGTCGCAGCCCATCTGCAGCCCGTGATAGCCGCAGACCAGCTTGCCGTCGCGCACGAAGCCGAGCGAGAGCGGCGCGCCGCGATGCGGACAGAAATCTTCGAGCGCGATCACCTCGCCCGCTTCGCCACGGTAAAACACCATCGATTCGCCACAGATGCGGCGACCCAGCGGCTTGCCATCGATCTCATCGGGGGTGCACGCCACGTACCACGCGTTCCTCAGAAACATCGCTTTCGTCTCCTCGTGATGTCGGCACGGTTCGATCCAAACGACGCGAACCGTACCCAGCGATCCTCACATTCAGTACACTGAATATGACCGAGTGTACTGAGCGTCGGGAGACCCGGCAAGGACGGCGGTATACTGGTTTTCCCTCAACGGGCCACTGCGCCGCATACGCGGCGCATCGAATCATTACCGCTCGCCTCCCCATGAAAAAACGCAACGCAGCCGACGCATCGCGTGCGTCCCTGCATCTTTACGAAGAGCCCGGCCACTTGATCCGGCGCGCCAACCAGATCGCAGTGGCGATGTTTTACGAAAAGCTCGGTCGTGACATTACGCCGGTGCAGTACGCGGTACTGCGCATGCTCGAAGAGAACCCCGGGCTCGATCAGGTGACGCTCGCGCAGAAGGTGGCCCTCGACACGTCGACGACGGCCGACATCGCCGCACGTCTGGAAACCAAGGGTTGGATCGTCAGAGAGTTGCTGCCCAGACGGCAGCGCCGCCTCGCGCTGACGGCTCAAGGCGAGGCGTTGCTCGACAGCTTGACGCCGTTGCTGCACGATCTGCGGGACAGCCTGTTTGAAGGCATGGGCGAACAGGACGCGCTCGATCTGATGCGCCTGCTGAGCAAGTTCGTCCATCTGAACAACGACCAGAGCCGGGCACCGCTTAAAGCGTAGGACGCGCCGACTGCCGCATCGGGCGCTGCAGATGAAAGCTCCGGCTGTCAGTCACCAACCGGTGTTCGTCGCTTTCGATGCTCCGGTACATGAGGCACCCGCGGAACATCGTCACTCACACGTCCCATTGCGGCGCCCATGACGCCTTGCTGACCCGCCCGTCGGGTCGGGCAAGTGCGCCGATCCGGCGCACTTCGTCGTCGTCGAGAGAAAAATCGAACACGTCGATGTTCTCGCCGATCCGCTGTTCGTTCGACGACTTCGGCACCGCCGCGACGCCCGGCTGCTGAATCATCCAGCGCAACAGCACCTGCGACGGCACCTTGCCGTGCCGCGCACAGGCGTCGAACTGGCCGCTGAACTCGACCGGCGTATGCGTTGGGGAAGCCCGTCATATCGCGTGAGCGCGGATGACGCGCGAGAAATCGAGCCGGGCTTCGAGCCCGGTGACGAGGCGTTCATCTTCTACACGCCGGACGAAGGGATAATGTCGCCGGTACAACTGACATCGACGATGCTTGAGGCCGCGGTTGCGCGTGGCGCGCACTATTCACCGCACGACGCATACCAAGGCTTCAGAAAGACTGCGGCTGGCTACGAGATTACGAGCGATAGCGGCAAGCGCGAGACGGACATCCTGATCTTCGCAGGCGGCATCGCGAATCCGGATCTCGTCGAAGGCACGGGATTGAAGGCGCCGCTCACCCACAGCACTGGCAGCGTCGTACATCTCGCGCCGTTGCCTCGTCTTTTCGATTCAGTGATTCTCGGGGCGCACGTCCACGCGATTCAGCGTGTCGATGGCCGCGTGGTGATTGCGAAGCACTTCTCAGGCTCGCCCGTCGGCGACCCCAGCACTCCCGATCCGAAAGAACTGGTACGAATCGCAGCGCGCGTATTACCGGGCCTGAGGGACGCCGCGGTCGAGAAGGTTACGGAAACGCCGCGCGTGATTCCCGCCGACGGGCTGCCAGTGGTGAGCGCTTCAGCGTCGCTGCCGGGCGTTGTGTCAATCACGACGAACGCGGGTATCAGCCTCGCTGCGGGACTGTCGCAACTCATCACGACCGAATTGCTGGACAGGGTGAGGGTCAGCCAGTTGGATCCGTATCGCGCCGAGCGCTTCGAGCACGAAGCGGTGGCGGACGCGGCAGTCTGAGTGTTCAGGTGGGGACGCTATGCTTAACGGCACAGAGCGTCCTGGAACTTGATGGAATAACGATGGTGGGCCGGGTCGGGTTCGAACCGACGACGTCCTTTCGGAGGCGGATTATGAGTCCGCTGCCTGCAACCAACACGGCGTCCGGCCCTGGAAGAAAAAGACCCGGGCGTGAAGGCCGGGCCATTTCGTCGATTGGCCGACATACTACACGAAAAAGGGGCCTCCGCAACCGCTTCGCTTGCGCGAAACGACCGGAAGGCCCCTTCAATTGCATCATTGCCAGCTATACGCGCCGGCCGCGATCAGTTCCCTTCGAGGAACGACTTCAGCTTGTCAGAACGGCTCGGATGACGGAGCTTGCACAACGCCTTCGCCTCGATCTGACGGATCCGCTCACGCGTCACGTCGAACTGCTTGCCCACTTCCTCGAGCGTGTGATCGGTGCTCATCTCGATGCCGAAACGCATGCGCAGCACCTTCGCCTCACGCGGCGTCAACGAGTCGAGCACGTCTTTCACGACATCGCGCATACTCGCGTGCAATGCGGCATCCGCCGGCGCGACCGTGTTCGTATCCTCGATGAAGTCGCCGAGATGCGAATCGTCATCGTCGCCGATCGGCGTTTCCATCGAGATCGGCTCCTTCGCGATCTTCATGATCTTGCGGATCTTGTCTTCCGGCATTTCCATCTTCTCGGCCAGCGTTGCCGGATCCGGTTCGAGACCGGTTTCCTGCAGGATCTGGCGCGAGATGCGATTCATCTTGTTGATCGTTTCGATCATATGGACCGGAATACGGATCGTGCGCGCCTGGTCGGCGATCGAACGCGTAATGGCCTGACGAATCCACCACGTCGCGTAGGTGGAGAACTTGTAGCCGCGACGATATTCAAATTTGTCCACCGCCTTCATCAGGCCGATGTTGCCTTCCTGAATCAGGTCGAGAAACTGCAGACCACGGTTCGTGTACTTCTTCGCGATCGAGATCACGAGACGCAGATTCGCCTCGGTCATTTCACGCTTGGCCTGACGCGCCTTCAGTTCGCCGGCCGCCATCTGGCGGTTGGTTTCCTTCAGGTCCTTCAGCGGCAACACGACGCGCGCCTGCAGATCGAGCAGACGTTGCTGCTGTTCGCGGATCGCCGGAATGTTGCGCGTGAGGATCGCGCTATACGCATGACCTTCGGCGACGATCTTGTCGGCCCACTCGAGGTCCGTTTCGCTGCCCGGGAAGCGCGCGATGAATTCCGCGCGCGGCATACCGCATTTGTCGACCACCGTATGCAGGATCTGCCGCTCGACCTGACGCACTTCGTCCACCTGCGCGCGCAGCGTGTCGCACAGACGCTCGACCGTACGCGCGGTGAAGCGGATCGTCATCAACTCGTTCTGGATGGTTTCCTGCGCCTTCAGGTACGACTTGGACTTGTAACCTTCCTTCTCGAACGCGCGACGCATCTTGTCGAACCATTCGCTGATCATCGCGAACTTTTCGAGCGACGCGCGACGCAGCGCTTCGAGTTGCGCGGCGTTGGCCGTGGCTTGCGCCGTGCCATCGTCTTCTTCCTCGTCCTCGTCCTCTTCCTCGGTTTCCTCCTCCTCGCTTTCGATCGCTTCCGCTTCCTGCGCGGAAAAGCCGTCGGCATCTTCCGCGTCGGCGTCGATCAGGCCATCGACGAGTTCGTCGATGCGCGCTTCGTCGTTGGCGACGCGCTCAGCCATCGCGAGGATGTCGGCGATCGTGGTCGGGCAGGCGGAGATGGCCATCACCATGTGCTTCAGGCCGTCTTCGATCCGCTTCGCGATTTCGATTTCGCCTTCGCGCGTGAGCAGTTCGACCGTGCCCATCTCGCGCATGTACATGCGGACCGGGTCGGTCGTGCGGCCGAATTCGGAATCGACGGTGGACAGAGCGACTTCCGCTTCCTCTTCGACTTCGTCATCCGACGAAGCCGCGGGTGCGTTGTCGTTGAGCAGCAGCGTTTCGGCGTCCGGGGCCTGTTCGTAGACCGCGACGCCCATGTCGTTGAACGTGCTGATGATGCCTTCGATCGCCTCGCTCTCGGTGAAGTTATCCGGCAGGTGATCGTTGATTTCAGCGTAGGTGAGGAAGCCGCGCTCCTTGCCGAGCTTGATCAGCGCGCGCAGTTTGGAGCGGCGCTCTTCGAGTTCCTCCACCGTGCCCGGCTGCGACGACGCAAACGCATCTTTCAGCAGCGCTTTTTCCTTTGCACGACGGTCGCGAGCCTTGACCTTCTCCACCTTGCCCGGTGCGGCGGCAGCTGTTTCTTCGGTCTGGGTTGCATCGTCATCGACGGGTACTTCATTCAGCTTTTTCGTCATGGAGTTCGCCGTACCGGCTGTAGTCTCGACTCCCGGCTGTTGGACAACAGCCGGTTGAGCCGTGGATACTGAAGTCACGCGCGCCGCCGCATCGTCCTCGACGGTAGCCGCTTCCCTTGCGCTTCTGACACCTGACCGCTTCACAGCCGGCGGTGCTACAGCTTTCGCCGCCCGGACCGGTGCCGCCTGCGCGGCCGCAGTGGTCGACGACTTCTTCCCCGCAGCCGGCGCCACGCTGACGGCAGACGTTTTCCTGGCGGATGCAGTCAGTTTGGCCTCGGTGACTTTTCCGCTGCGCTCTTTCGCGCGTGAGCCTGTAGTCTGAGTTCCGCCTGTAGTCTTTGCCATCGCATCGCCTTTTCGCCTTTGCTAGGAAAACCCTTGAAAAACAAACTGCTAGAAACCTTCAATTATAGCACCCGAGGCTCGAACCCCTCCGCTAGAGCCCGAGTTGACGCTTCATCTCGGCCCGCTTCCGGTTTAGATCCGAAAACTCGGCAAATTCTTCCGGCGTATGCCGCGACTGCCTCGATAGCTGCTCCAGACGGTCGCAATAAGCGTCATAACGCATTTTCAGGATCGCCGCCTTCAATTCCTCGCCGACGATCCGTTCCTGCTCGCGCCGCTCCTCAATGACGACTACATCCTGCGGGTCTTTGAGCAGCAAATCCCGGACATTTTCATCATAGTCCAGAATTTTGCGAAAGATTTCCTCGAAAGTTGGGGCATTCGCGCCGTTTCGCAAGAGATCGGACAATAGCTGGAACTCCGCGGAATCGCCGAGCGCGCGCGCGTGCGTCGTCACTTCGGCGAACAGTTCCGCGTGCCGGGTCACGGTGAGCAGCGCCTCTTCGGCCTCCTCGTCGAGCATCGCGACCGTGCGCGGATGCATCACCAGATTGCGCAGCGTCTTTTCCTCGATCCCGGTCACGCTGCGGCGGTCCTTCCGGGCGGGCGCCTGGCGCGCCGCCGCCGCGATCCGCGCATCGACCTCGCACAGCGCCGCAACTTCGTTGAACGGCACATCGAGCCG
Organism: Paraburkholderia sp.; assembly: GCF_036488505.1. Classification (GTDB taxonomy): domain Bacteria; phylum Pseudomonadota; class Gammaproteobacteria; order Burkholderiales; family Burkholderiaceae; genus Paraburkholderia. Next base: position 21,432 of record NZ_DASXHN010000173.1, read on the forward strand.
GTCCGCGAACATGTGCATGATCTGCGCGCGCAGCGCATTGGCGGGCAGCGCCTGAAGCAGCGGCTTCGCGTCGAAGAGCGCACGTGCCTTGCCTTCCGGCTGATCCAGTTCCTTGCCGGTCAGAACTTCGTTGAGCATGAACTGTGACAGCGGCATTGCGCGGTCGACCTGCTCGGCAAACGCCTCTGTGCCGAATTCGCGCACGTAGCTGTCCGGATCGTGCTCGGACGGCAGGAACAGGAAGCGGATCGTGCGATTGTCGGCCGCGTGCGGCAAACATGCATCGAGCGCACGACGCGCGGCGCGGCGGCCGGCAGAATCGCCGTCGAAACTGAAGATCACCGTGTCGGTCTGGCGCATCAGTTTTTGCACATGAATTGGCGTGCAAGCGGTGCCGAGGGTCGCGACCGCGTTCTGAAAGCCCAGTTGGGCCAGCGCGACTACATCCATATAACCTTCGACAACAAGCACATAGTGCTGCTCGCGGATCGCGAGGCGCGCCTCGAATAGCCCGTACAGCTCGCTGCCTTTGTTAAATAGAGGCGTCTCGGGCGAATTCAAATATTTGGGTTCGCCGCCGTCGAGCACCCGTCCGCCGAAGCCGATCACCTGCCCTTTCACATTGCGGATCGGGAACATGATCCGCTCGCGAAAGCGGTCGTAGCGGCGGTGCTGTCCCTGCGCATCGGACTTTTCGCTGACGATGACGAGGCCCGCTTCGACCAGCGCGTCATCGCGGTAATTCGGGAACGCTGCCTCGAGGTTCTGCCAGCCATCCGGTGCGTAGCCGAGGCCGAAGCGCGCCGCGATTTCCCCCGTCAGGCCGCGCTTTTTCAGGTACTGGATTGCATTTTGCGCGCCGCGCAACTGCTTGCGGTAGTAATCGCAGGCAGTCTGCATTACATCGGAAAGCGCTGTGGTAACGGCCTTGGACGCCGCCGGGGCATAGCCGCCAGAACCACCCGCGCCGGTGCCACCATATCCGGGCGAGGGCTCGTGCGGCACGGTCAAGCCCACCGATTGCGCGAGCTCGTTGACCGCCTCGGGAAACGACGCGCCGACGTGCTCCATCATGAAACCGATGGCCGTGCCATGAGCGCCGCAGCCGAAGCAGTGATAGAACTGCTTGGTCGGGCTAACCGTGAACGACGGACTCTTCTCGTTGTGAAACGGGCAAAGCCCCATGAAGTTGGCGCCGCCCTTTTTCAGCTGCACATACCGGCCGACCACGTCGACGATATCGACGCGGTTGAGCAGGTCCTGCAGGAATGACGGTGGGATCACAATAAACGACGCTGTCAGGAAAGCTTCAAAATCGAAGCCCGGATCCGGGCTCGACACCGCAACCGGACGCCACGCCGCGCGCGGTCCCGAGACCCACACGGCGCGGACAAACAGACGGAGTTATTTGGCGAGCGCGGCCTTGACCTGCGCGGAGACCGCGGTCATGTCGGCCCGGCCGGCAAGCTTCGGCTTGAGCACGCCCATCACCTTGCCCATGTCCTGCGGGCCGGCGGCCCCGGTTTGCGTAACTGCGGCCTGCACTTGCGCAACGATTTCCGCCTCGGACATCTGCTCGGGCATGTAGGCGGACAGGATGGCGAGTTCGGCCTTTTCCTTGTCGGCCAGATCGGTACGGCCAGCGGCCTCGAACTGGCTGATCGAATCCTTGCGCTGCTTGATCATCTTGTCGATGACGGCGGTCACGGCAGCGTCGTCCAGCGTGATCCGTTCATCGACTTCGCGCTGCTTGATAGCGGCGAGCAGCAGGCGGATCGTGCCGAGACGCTCCGTCTCACGCGCCCGCATGGCCGCTTTCATATCATCGTTGATCCGGTCCTTGAGACTCATCACTCACCCTGAATTACGTTGAAGGGTTAAAACCGGCTGGGTCAATGGCGGCCGTACCGCCGCATCAACACGAAAACCCGCTTGGGACGGCTTCCTCAAGCGGGTTGGCGCAATGTATGTATTGGATGCGACCCTGCCAGCTGGCCCGATGGGCCGGGTTCTCCGTGATGGCCCCCAGGATGCCCAGGATGCCACCATCGGCCTGTATGTTGCCGCGTCGCCAAAGCGAAACCGCGGCAAAGTCAGAATCAGTACAGCTTTTTCGGCAGCATCTGGCCACGCAGACGCTTGAAATGACGCTTCACCGCCGCTGCTTTCTTACGTTTTCGTTCTGCTGTGGGCTTTTCGTAAAACTCGCGAGCGCGAAGTTCCGTCAGCAAACCGGCTTTTTCCATCGTGCGCTTGAAACGGCGCAGCGCGACTTCGAACGGCTCATTGTCTTTTACGCGGATGGTCGTCATTTTTCAATAACGGAACTTTGTAAAGGTTGATGAGTATAGCAGAGCTTTTGCACAAACCTACCGCGCCGTCAAGCCCCTCGCGCATACTCCGCGGCGGCCTCGCCGGCCGCGACCCCCGAGGCCCATGCCCATTGAAAATTGTATCCGCCGAGCCAGCCGGTGACGTCGACCGCCTCGCCAATGAAATACAGGCCCGCGACGCGCTCGCTCATCATCGTCGATGACGACAGGCCGCGCGTGTCGACGCCGCCACGCGTCACTTCCGCCTTGCGATAGCCCTCGGTGCCGTTGGGGACGAGCGTCCAACGCGACAGCGCTTCACCGACGCGCCGCAGTGTTTTGTCCGGCAGATCGGCCATGCGTGAATCGGCAGCCACCCGGTGGGTGTCGAGCCAAACATGCGCGAGCCGTTGCGACACCCATTCCGATAGGAGGTTGGCAATCTGACGTTTGGTGCCGTTCTTGGCCTCGATCAGCGCGGTTGCGGCGTCGCACTGCGGCAGCAGATTGATGTGAATCGGCTCGCCGGGCTGCCAGTAACTCGAAATCTGCAACACCCCCGGGCCAGACAGGCCACGGTGCGTGAACAGCAGATCCTCGGTGAATTCCGCGCCGGTCTTTTTATCGCCGGTCGCAAGTTGCACCTCGAGCGACACCCCCGACAACGCCGCGAACGGTTCCCAGTCGGCCGACGCAAAGGTCAGAGGAACCAGCGCGGGGCGCGTGTCGATCAGTTTGTGGCCGAACTGCCTGGCGAGCCGGTACGCAAAATCGGTCGCGCCGATCTTGGGGATCGACAGGCCACCTGTTGCGATCACCAGCGCGCGTGCGGCGATCGTTCCCGCCGCAGTGCCGAGCGTGAACCCGCGTTGTCCGTCGTGGCGCACTTCTTCGACGGAAAGCGGCGTGCGCCATGCGACGCCGCCCGCGTCGCACTCGTTCTTCAGCACGTCGATGACCGCGTCGCTCGACTGATCGCAAAACAGCTGACCCTTGTGCTTCTCGTGCCACGTCACGCGATGCCGCTTGAGCAACGCCATGAAGTCGCGCGGCGTGTAACGCGCGAGCGCCGACCGGCAGAAATGGGGATTCGCCGACAGGTAATTGCCCGGCCCCGCGTACAGATTCGTGAAGTTGCAGCGCCCGCCGCCAGAAATGCGGATTTTCTCCGCGAGACGCTGCGAGTGGTCGATCAGGACGACGCGCCGGCCAAGTTGCCCGGCCACGGACGCGCACATCATGCCGGCCGCGCCCGCGCCGATCACCGCAATATCGAAGGATTCCATGGGGCTGCATTGTACCTGCGGGACTTGCGGCGTCTGCCGCCCTAAGCCCGCGCTGCTATACTTTCAGGCTTACCTTTCACCTTCGGGCGCGCGTCCGTGCGCCCGCTCAAAGCGATTCATCATGCTCGTTCTAGGCATCGAAAGCTCCTGCGACGAAACCGGTCTCGCGCTCTACGACACCGAGCGCGGCCTGCTCGCGCACGCGCTGCATTCGCAGATCGCGATGCATCGGGAGTACGGCGGTGTCGTCCCGGAGCTCGCGTCGCGCGACCATATCCGCCGCGCGTTGCCGTTGCTCGAAGAGGTAATGGAACGCGCCAACGTGGCGACAAGCGACATCGATGCGATCGCCTACACGCAAGGGCCAGGGCTCGCGGGCGCGCTTCTCGTCGGCGCAAGCATCGCCAATTCGCTGGCGATGGCGTGGGACAAGCCGACCATCGGCATCCACCATCTGGAGGGGCATCTGCTGTCGCCGCTGCTGGTCGACGAGCCGCCACCTTTCCCATTCGTCGCATTACTCGTGTCCGGCGGCCATACGCAATTGATGCGCGTAACCGGCGTGGGCGTCTACGAGACACTCGGCGAAACGCTCGACGACGCCGCCGGCGAAGCGTTCGACAAGACCGCCAAGCTGCTCGGCCTCGGTTATCCGGGCGGCCCGGAAGTCTCGCGCATGGCCGAATTCGGCACGCCCGGCGCGGTCGTGCTGCCGCGTCCGATGCTGCATTCGGGCGACCTCGATTTCAGCTTCAGCGGCTTGAAGACCGCTGTCCTGACGCATGCGAACAAGCTCGGCGGCGCGAATCTCTGTGAGCAGGCGAAAGCCGATCTCGCGCGTGGTTTCGTCGATGCCGCCGTCGAAGTGCTGGCGGCGAAGTCGCTCGCCGCGCTCAAACGCACGAAGCTGAACCGGCTCGTCGTGGCGGGTGGCGTCGGCGCGAACCGGCAGTTGCGCGAAGCGCTGTCGGCCGCCGCGCAAAAACGCAATTTTTATGTGCATTACCCGGACTTGTCGCTGTGCACGGACAACGGCGCGATGATCGCGCTAGCCGGCGCATTGCGCTTGCAGCGTTGGCCCGAGCAGGCCGGCAATGACTACGCGTTTACAGTGAAGCCGCGCTGGGATCTCACGTCGCTGGCGCGCTGAATCGATTTGAGCCGTGGGGCTCCCGCGCGACAAAAAAGCCGCTTCTCCAAGCGGCTTTTTCAATGCATCGATGCGCCAGCAGCTAAGCTGGCGCACCTGGCTGAAAATATCTCAACTCACCCGCTTATCCCGCTCGATCACCGCATACGCGCTGTGATTGTGAATCGACTCGAAGTTCTCGGCTTCGAGCACATACGCGACGATGCGCTCGTGCGCGTTCAGACGCTGCGCAACGTCGCGCACGAGGTCTTCGACGAACTTCGGATTCTCATACGCGCGCTCGGTGACGAACTTTTCGTCCGGGCGCTTGAGCAGGCCCCACAGTTCGCACGACGCTTCTTCCTCGGCGATGCGCACGAGTTCTTCCACCGCAACGTCGCCGCTGAGCTCAGCGTCGATCGTGACGTGCGAGCGCTGATTGTGCGCGCCATATTGCGAGATTTTCTTCGAGCACGGGCACAGGCTCGTAACCGGCACCAGCACTTTCAGGAACAGCCGCGTGGTGCCGTTGCGGGTGTCGCCCGTCAGCGTGACTTCGTAGTCGAGCAGGCTTTGCACGCCCGACACCGGCGCGGTCTTGTTCACGAAGTACGGGAAAGAAACTTCGATGCGGCCCGCCTCTGCCTCGAGCTTTTCGAGCATCGCCGCGAGCATCGTACGGAACGTGGCTGCGTCGAGCGGCGCCTTGTTCTGTTCGAGCAACGCGACGAAACGCGACATATGCGTGCCTTTCTGCTCAGCCGGCAAATGCACGTCAAGATTCCATGTGCCGACCGTCGGCTGCGCGTCGCCGGCCTGCATGCGTACCGTCAACGGATGACGCACGCCTTTCACGCCAACCCGTTGAATCGGGATCTGGCGCGTGTCGGGCGTACTCTGCACGTCGGGCATCACAAACGCCGGATTCATCTGATTCATTTTTTTGTCCTTTCTGGAAAACGCCGGGCCACCGCAAGAGATCGCTGCATCGAGGACTGCCGTGCAACGACGGATTCGAGGCGCCCAGCGGCCGTGCGCATGCGCCCGCGCAACGGCGAACGCCGGCTCGTGCCGGCGTTGGGTGACGAGCCGCGACGCTCGTCGATTCAAACTGGAGATTATCGGGGCCGCCGTCACATGGCAGCGGCATCGAGCGGTGCGACAGCGGCAGCGCCCTACGCGACGCGCTTCACCGACGATTGACCGCCGATCGCGCCGCTCGCGAGGAAGCGTTCGCGGATCGAGCGGGCGATACCAGCGGCGTCGAGGCCACACGCGGCCAGCAGCTTCGCCGGGTCCCCATGATCGACGAACCGGTCAGGGAGGCCCAATTGTAGTACGGGTCGCATAACCCCACTCTCGAGCAGGGCTTCGACGCAGGCCGAACCCGCGCCACCCATGATGCAGCCCTCCTCGACGGTGACGATCGCGTCGTGTGTCTCGGCGAGTCGGCGCACGAGCTCGGTGTCGAGCGGCTTCACGAAACGCATGTTCGCGACCGTCGCATCCAGCTGTTCGGCTGCGGCGAGCGCCGGCGCAACCATCGTGCCGAAGGCCAGAATCGCGACGCGCTTGCCGGGGGGCGCGGAGGTTTCACGGCGCACTTCGCCTTTGCCGACCGGCAGCGCGGCCATCTGCCTGACTGTTGCGACGCCGGTACCCGCGCCTCGCGGATAGCGCACCGCCGACGGGTTCGACTGCTGCAATGCGGTGTACAGCATTTGCCGGCACTCGTTTTCGTCCGACGGCGCCATCACGGTCATATTCGGGATGCAGCGCATGAACGCGAGGTCGTAGGCGCCCGCGTGCGTTGCGCCGTCCGCGCCGACAAGGCCCGCGCGGTCGATCGCGAACACCACTGGCAGGTTTTGCAGCGCAACGTCGTGGATGAGCTGGTCGTACGCGCGTTGCAGGAACGTCGAATAGATTGCGACGACCGGCTTCATGCCGTCGGCGGCGAGGCCACCGGCGAACGTCACGGCGTGCTGCTCGGCGATGCCCACATCGAAATAGCGATCCGGAAAGCGCTTTTCGAACTCGACCAGGCCCGAGCCCTCGCGCATGGCCGGCGTAATGCCGATCACGCGTGAATCGAGCTCGGCGGCGTCGCACAGCCATTCGCCGAACACCTGCGTGTAAGTCTTCTTCGACGGCGTCGCGGCCGGCTTGATGCCTTCGGCCGGATTGAACTTGCCCGGGCCGTGATACAGCACCGGGTCGGCCTCGGCCAGCTTGTAGCCCTGACCTTTCTTCGTGACCACATGCAGGAATTGCGGACCGCGCAGTTCCTTGATGTTCTGCAGCGTCGGAATCAGCGAATCGAGATCGTGACCGTCGATCGGGCCGATGTAGTTGAAGCCGAACTCCTCGAACAGCGTAGCCGGCACGATCATGCCCTTCGCGTGCTCTTCCAGCTTGCGGGCAAGATCGAGAACCGGCGGTGCGACGCGCAGCACACGCTCGACGCCCGCGCGAGCGGCCGCATAGAAGCGGCCCGACATCAGGCGCGCGAGGTGGCGATTCAGCGCGCCGACCGGCGGCGAAATCGACATGTCGTTGTCGTTGAGGATCACGAGCAGCGGCACGTCGTCTTCGACGCCCGCATTGTTCATTGCCTCGAAGGCCATGCCGGCCGTCATCGCGCCGTCGCCGATCACCGCGATGCCCATGCGGTTATCGCCCTGCAGCTTGCTCGCGACCGCCATGCCGAGCGCGGCCGAAATCGACGTGCTCGAGTGCGCGGTGCCGAACGTGTCGTATTCCGATTCGTCGCGCTTCGGGAAGCCCGAGATGCCGCCGAGCTGGCGCAGCGAGTGCATCTGGTCGCGGCGGCCCGTCAGGATCTTGTGCGGATAGGTCTGATGGCCGACGTCCCAGACGATCCGGTCGTGCGGCGTATCGAACACGTAATGCAGAGCGATGGTCAACTCGACCGTGCCGAGGTTGGACGAAAGATGGCCGCCCGTCTGCGATACGCTGTCGAGCACAAAAGCGCGCAGCTCGTCGGCAAGCGGTTGCAATTGACGGCGATCGAGGCGGCGCAGGGCTGCCGGGTCGTCGATGGTTTTCAGCAAGTCGTACATCGTCGTTCCATTGTAGGAAAACTTACGCGCCCGCGCTTCATACATGCACCCCGGGGATGGAGGGTGCGCGGCGGCAGGCTTTCGCGTTCAGCTGACCCGGTTGACCACCAGGTCAGCCAGTTCGGCAAGACGCTGCGCGCGCGCGCCGAACGGCGCGAGCGCGGTATGAGCGTCGCTGCGCAGTTGCGCCGCGAGCGCGCGCGACGCGTCGAGCCCAATAATCGACACGTAGGTCGGCTTGCCGTCCTTCGCGTCCTTGCCAGCGGTCTTGCCGAGCGTTGCCGAGTCGGTCGTGACATCGAGAATGTCGTCGACGACCTGGAACGCGAGGCCGACCGCGGCGGCGTAGGCGTCGAGCGAGCGCATCGCGTCAGCGCTGGGCGCCTCGCCGGCCAGCGCCCCCATGCGCACCGCCGCGCGCAGCAACGCGCCGGTCTTCATCCGATGCATCGTTTCGAGTTGCGGGCGCGTGAGCGTATGGCCCACGCTGGCGAGATCGATCGCCTGGCCGCCGCACATGCCGATCGAGCCGCTCGCGAGTGCGAGTTCGCGCACCAGCGACGCCTGCTGCTGCGCGGCCAACACGTCGGAGGTGAGCACAAGGAATGCCTGCGATTGCAGCGCGTCGCCGACGAGCAGCGCGGTCGCTTCGTCATACTTGACGTGAACCGTCGGTTTGCCGCGGCGCAGTTCGTCGTCGTCCATGCACGGCATGTCGTCGTGGACGAGCGAGTAGACGTGGATCATTTCCAGTGCCGCCGACGCCGCGTCGACGCATTCGGCGCGCGCGCCTGTCAGCTCACCGGCCGCGTGGCACAGCAGCGGCCGGACCCGCTTGCCGCCGCCGAGCACTGCATAACGCATCGCCTCATGCAGCTTGCCAGGCTCGGTCACCTCGGCGGGCAGGTAGTGCTCGAGAGCCGTTTCGACGCGTTCGAGCACCGAGCGCATCCATTGTTCGAATGTCATAGGTCGTCGTCCCCGCTTTCAGTAGCGGCTGTGCCTGCGGTGTTCATGGGCAGCGGCTTGAGCGTCTCGCCGTCGAGCACGCGCACCTGCTGCTCGACCTTTTCGAGCTGCTGTTGACAGAATGCGACAAGCGCCGCTCCGCGCCGGTAGGCGGCCAACGATTCCTCGAGGCTCAGGCTACCGCCTTCCATGCGCGCGACCAGTTCTTCGAGTTCCGCCTGCGCGGCCTCGTAATTCTCGGGCAGCGGCGCGGTATCACCGCTTTCGGCTGGCGCGGCGGCGGTATCTTTCGATGCAGTCTTCGCCATGAATAGTCGCAAAATTAAAACAAGTCGAACATTCTACGGCAAAAGCAACCTTTCCGACCCGCTTGCCACGCTGCGAGCCGCCGCTCCACTTCAGTCCGAGCTCGCCTTCAACCAGTTTTTCGGACGCTTCGCCTCCGAAGTCTCGCAGAAAAAAGCAGTAAGGTCTGCGGCGAAAATGCCGAACTTTCTCGACATTTTTGACCCAAATCAGTCACTTAAGCGCCCCAGCAGTTGGGAAGCAGGTATAATCGCCGGTTCCCTAAATCGAATCTTCGATGGTTGGGTTGTTCACTGCTTTCACGTCTTCATCGGGAGTGGGAATGTCCAATCTGAGCAATGCATTGCAGCTGCGGTCTGTACACAGCCAGCTGCCAGTCACGGCTTACTTTGACGAAGCGCTTCTTACGCGCGAAATCGACACCCTTTTCAGGAAAGGCCCTCGTTACATCGGTCACGATCTCATGGTGCCCGAAAACGGGGACTACTTTGCCTTGCCCAGCGAACGCGAAGGGCGGGTGCTCGTTCGTAACCAGCAATCGCAAGTCCAGTTGCTGTCGAACGTGTGCCGGCACCGGCAAGCCATCATGCTCAACGGTCGCGGTCAGACGCAACACATCGTCTGTCCGCTGCATCGCTGGACGTACGATCTGAAGGGTGAGCTGCTCGGCGCGCCGCATTTCGCCGACAACCCGTGCCTGAATCTGGGCGCAACGCCGCTGCAGAACTGGCAGGGCCTGTTGTTCGAGGCGCAGGGACGCAACGTCGCGAAAGATCTCGCCCGTCTTGGCCCAAGCCGGCATTTCGACTTTTCGGGCTTCATGTTCGATCACGTCGAAGTCCACGAGTGCAACTACAACTGGAAGACCTTCATCGAGGTCTATCTGGAGGACTACCACGTCGCACCGTTCCATCCGGGCCTCGGCAGCTTTGTCAATTGCGACGATCTGACGTGGGAGTTCGGCGACTGGTACAGCGTGCAGACGGTCGGCGTGCACTAGGCGCTCGAACAGCCCGGCAGCCCGACCTATCGCAAGTGGCACGACGAAGTGCTGCGCTTTCGCGGCGGCAATCCGCCCGAATTCGGCGCGATCTGGATGGTGTACTACCCGGGCATCATGATCGAGTGGTATCCGCACGTGCTGGTCGTGTCGTGGCTGATTCCGCGCGGGCCGCAGAAAACCACCAATGTCGTGGAGTTCTATTACCCCGAGGAAATCGCGCTGTTCGAACGCGATTTCGTCAAAGCCGAGCGCGCCGCCTATATGGAAACGGCCCGCGAAGACGACGAAATCGCCGAGCGCATGGACGCCGGCCGGCGCGCACTGATGGAGCGTGGCGAGTCGCAGGTCGGTCCGTATCAGAGCCCGATGGAAGACGGCATGCAGCACTTCCACGAGTTTCTGCGGCGCGAACTCGGCAAGATCTGAGTCGCGCGGCGTCGCGCATGTATCAATGCAGGGAAAGACGGGCTTCGCCCGTCTTTTTTTGTTTAGACTACCGGGATAGGCGGGCCCTCCGCCCGCGCACTCGAAAGCGCGCAGCCGGAGCCGTCATCGTCCGCGTCCAGGAGACACCATGTCCCACACCCACTACACCACCCTGATCTCGGCGACCAATCTCGCGGAGCGGCTCGCGGCAGCGCCGGGCAGCGTGTTCGTCATCGACTGCCGGTTCGATCTCGCCGATACCGAAGCGGGCGAGAAAGCTTATCTGGCGGGCCATCTGCCGGGCGCGCATTATCTGCACCTCGATCGCGACCTGTCGGGGCCAAAGGACGGCTCGAATGGCCGCCATCCACTGCCGGATCGCGCGCGGCTCGTCGAAACGCTTGAATCGCGCGGCCTCAAGCAAGGCCAGCAGGTCGTTGCGTATGACGCGCAAGGCGGCATGTACGCGGCGCGCGTCTGGTGGCTGCTGCGCTGGCTCGGACACGACGCGGTCGCGCTGCTCGACGGCGGCTTGCAAGCCTGGGAGGCCGCCGGCAAACCGTTGACGCAAGACGCGCCCGCGCAAAACACCGGCGACTTCAACGCTGGCGCGCCGCTCGCGGTCACTGTCGACGCGCAGACGGTCGAGCGCAATCTCGGCTCGAAGGAGCGCGTCGTGGTCGATGCGCGCGCGGCCGATCGCTATCGCGGCGAAAACGAAACGCTCGATCGCGTCGGCGGCCACATTCCGGGTGCGCTCAACCGCTTCTTCAAGGACAACCTCACCGCCGACGGCCGCTTCAAGCCGGCACATACGCTGCGCGAGGAATTCCACGCGCTGCTCGGCGACACGCCACCGGAGCACGTGGTGCTGCAGTGCGGCTCGGGCGTGACCGCCTGCGTGAATTCACTCGCGATGGAAATTGCCGGCCTGCATGGCTCGGCGTTGTACGCGGGATCGTGGAGCGAATGGAGCGCCGACCCGAAGCGGCCGATCGCGACAGGACCGAATTCTTGAACCTTGGCCAGCGCGAATAGCTGTTGGTAGCCAGACAAAAAAGGCCGTTGCCGCATCGAAGCGGCAACGGCCTTTTTCATCGGATCGTCGGATCAACGACACCCCACACGACGATTTCGCGAAAGCCGGTAGTCAGCCTGCGTCCTCCGGGGTGACTTTTCGCGGGTGCACCCCAGTCGGCGCGCTATCTCCAGCCACGCCATGTTGCTTGAACCACACGAGCGCGCGACGCCAGCCGTCCTCGGCGTCGGCCTTCCTGTAGCTCGGCCGGTAGTCGGCGAAGAACGCATGACCCGCGTCGTCATACACGACGAACTGCGAGCCACGTCCGGCTTGGGGACCTTGCGCGATCGCCTGCTTCATCTGTTCGAGCGTGTCCTGCGGGATGCTTTGATCCTGGCGTCCATATAGACCGAGCACCGGCGCATGCAGGTGCGCCACAAGGTCGAGCGGATTGGCCGGCGTGATCGCATTCTTCGCACCGGTCACGCGGCCATACCAGGCGACGCCCGCTTTCACCCGCGGATTGTGCTCGGCGTACAGCCACGCGATGCGTCCGCCCCAACAAAAGCCATTCACGCCAAGCCGGTTCAGATCGCCACCGTTCTCGCCCGCCCATGCAGCAGCGGCATCGAGGTCGGCCAGCACCTGCTCGTCGGGCACCTTGCTGACCAGTTGCTCGTTCAACTGCTGCATGCTCGTGTAGACGGTCGGGTCGCCCTCGCGCTCGTAGAGGTTCGGTGCAATTGCCAGGTAGCCCTGCTTCGCGAAACGCCGGCAGACATCGGCGATATGCTCGTGCACACCGAAAATCTCATGCACGACCAGGATCACCGGTAGATGCGTCTTGCCTGCGGGCTGCGCACGATAGGCCGGCACCAGCGTGCCGCCGGAGCGAAACGCGACTTCACCGGCTTCGAGGCCGTCGCTGCCGGTATGGACGGTTTGCGCCGACACCGGCATTACGGCCGCCGCGAAACCGGTGCCGAGCGCTGCCTTGATGAAGGTACGCCGGTTGAAGGGAACGTGCGGGACCAGGCTATCGATTTCGGGCTTCAGCATGCGGCGCTCCTCGGGGGGTTGTCAGAGGCAACAGGATACGCGCTGCGCGCATCCTGTTGCCGATCCCCCATGGAACAGCCGGCGCGCGTCAGTGCAGCTTGACGCGGGGCAGCGT
>NZ_DASXHN010000465.1:0-5638 GCF_036488505.1 Paraburkholderia sp.
GGCTACCGGTCCAGGTCCGCTGTTCGCTGCGAAGGGGCCACTCAAATGCTTGCGTCGTGCTTGCCGTTAACCCCGCATTCTGAGGCTGTCCGCTTGATGCGCGACCTAGGCGGCCTCGCCGATTCCCTGCACATGTGCTAACTCCTTTTTCGGCGCAGCGCCGAACATTCGCGCGTATTCGCGGCTGAACTGCGACGGACTTTCGTAGCCGACTTCAAATGCGGCGGCCTGTACGCTGATGGACTGCGAGAGCAGCAGCCTGCGTGCTTCCAGCAAGCGCAATTGTTTCTGGTACTGCAAAGGCGGCAAGCCGGTGAACGCTTTGAATTGACGATGAAACGCCGACTCGCTGAGCTGCGCGATTTTAGCGAGGTCTTCCACTCGCATGGGTTGCGCATAATTGGTCCTCAGGTTGTCCACCGCGCGCGCGAGCTTGTGCGAAGGACTCTGGATTGACGCGAGCTTTGCAACTTCCGCGCCGTTTGGTCCCGCTAGCAGCCAGTAACCGATCTCGCGCATGATCATCGGCTGCAGGATGGTGGCGGCCTCGGGCGTATCGAGCAGACGCACGATCCGCAATGCGCAGTCCGCCAAAGGTCCGTCGAAATCGGCGACAAACACGCCGCGGCTTGCGTCGCCAGACGGCACTGGGGCAAACGCCATCTCATTGGCTACCGCGCGGATCATCGCGAGATCCAGCTGCAAAAGCAGGACCAGGCAAGGTTTCGCGGGGCTGGCCTCGAACACTTGACCCCGGGACGGCGTTTGCACGCCGATGACCAGCGCCTGTCCCGCCCGATATTCCAACCGCTCGCCGCCGAAGCTGGCCCACTTCGCGCCTTCAGCGACGATGCACAACGCGGGACTCGCGGAGCGCAGCGTCGGCGGTTTTGGCTGATCTGAACGAAGAATGAAAACGCCTTCGAGCTGTGTCGAGTATGGGCTCGGGCCCGGACACCTGTCGGTGTAGCGAAGTAGGGCGGTGGCCAGTTGGTTCAGCATGGTGGATCGACGTGCTAAGGGTGGGCTCGATCCATCATAGGATGACGGAGCAGGATTAGGCAATGACCGGGCAGGTTCGTGCATTCACGCGGCGAGGATGCGAGCGGAGAATTGAAGCTAACCCAGCCAACAAGAGGTATGTGATGACAACGACCAGCGCTAAACGCACCGGTTCCAGGATCGCGATCGTTACCGGCGGAAGCCGAGGCATTGGCCGCGATACGGTATTGCGACTTGCCGCTCGCGGCGTCAACTCCATCTTCACGTACAACGCCAATCAGGCCGAAGCCGACAGGGTCCGTGCACTCGTCGTTGAGGCGGGCGCGAATGCCATTGCGCTGCAGTTGAACGTAGAGAACGCAGCCACGTTCGACGCTTTCGTCACGCGAGTGCGCGAAGCACTCGATAGCTGGGGTGCGAAGCACTTCGATTATCTGGTGAACAATGCTGGCACGTCTTCAACGGCCACCTTCGAGGCGGGCACTGAAGCAGAGCTCGACGCGCAGTTCGCGGTCCATTTCAAGGCGCCGTTCCTGTTGACGCAAAAACTTCTGCCGCTGATCAGTGACGGGGGACGGATTGTGAACCTCTCGTCCGGGCTCGCCCGCTTCGCGTTTCCGGGGCGCGCCATTTACGGCCCGATGAAAGCGGCCGTCGAAGCGCTGACGCGTTACATGGCGCTCGAATTGGGGCCGCGCCGTATTGCAGTCAACGTTGTCGCACCCGGTGCAATCGCCACTGACTTCAGCGGAGGTATCGTTCGAGACAATCCGCAGGTCAACAAAGCCGTCGCGGAACACACCGCGCTTGGCCGCGTCGGCTTGCCGACCGATGTCGGCCCGGTAATCGCGGCGCTCCTGTCGGACGAGTTCGGATGGGTCAACGCACAGCGTATCGAAGTGGCTGGCGGAATCCACATCTGACGCTTCTTCGCCAGTGCGTCGATGCGCCGCTTCAGTGCAGGGGCGAGCGCGGCAGCTGTTGCCCGAGATTGCCATGACATCCGGTGGCGGACCTTTCGCGACCCGGAACGGTCTGTCGAGTTTCCCGAAAGCGGCCCGTCACTCACTGGCGAGACACCCTTATTTAAGCGCGGACATGATCAACCAATCGAAGAGGCGATCGGGAAGGCACCATTTGAAGAACAATAGCGACTTTGCCATTTGACCACCGGAATAGCGTACCTTCGGACGCTTTGCTTTCAGCGCGGCAACCACAAGATCGGTGGTGACCTTCGGCTCAGGTTGACCGGTTTGATTCGCCAAGGCTTTCGACAGTTTGTCAGCAAGCGAGGAATAGGCGTTTCGGGACGAATGCCGCTTTGCCGATTCTGCGGCAATGGCGCTCCATTCCGACTTTACGCCCCCGGGTCGGATCACGACGACGTCGATGCCAAACGGGCGAACCTCATTGCGCAAAGCGTCCGAGTTCTCTTCAAGGGCAAATTTCGACGCGTGGTACCAGCCGCCCTGGGGAAGCGCCAGTTTCCCGCCGATCGACGAAACATTGATGAATGAAAATATCGCTGCGGTCAGCGATAAAGTGTCGAGTAACCCGATAGTCAAGTCCATTGTCATGCTCATCAACGAGATTGCGAAGATTGCTGGCTTGTCCAAGGATGGCATTCGCCACTACGAGAAGATGGGGTTCTTCACGTCAACTGCACGCAGCGCAGGCAGCCGCATCTACCGCGAATACGACCCATCTATACTGGTCACCATCAAGCACATCCGTGACGCACAACGGCTGGGCTTCTCGTTAGCGGAAATTGTGCCTCTTTTGAAGGCCTATGCGGACGCGCCTCCAAGTGCCGAGCAAACAATCGAATTCCTCGACGCAAGGCTTGTTGTCATTCGGGAGCAAATCGCTTCGTTGCAAGAGGTCGAAGCGTTTATCGTCGAAAAGATTGGACGATACCGATCGCAAGCGTAGATATGGGCAAGCCCTGATCGTCGAATGGCCAAAAGTCACCGCGATTGCATGGGATGCCGTGCCGCCGTCCCCGGTTTGCAGCAAAGGGCATCGCCATTGCCCTACAAAGTACCTTCATAGCCGGATAGACCCGCACTCGATCCAGGCAACTGGATTCGCGCTGCGCGCCACAGCGTCCATATCGGCAATCCGGCATAGCAACGCAGAAATCAAACTTTGGCCGTACTGACGCCGTTGCTACCATCGGCGACCCGACATCTTCGGTCAGTACAACAATGACGACACATCGATCGCAACACTCAACGCTTCGCCTCGGCATCATCGGCGCAGCCGTCGCCGGCCTCGTCGCGCTCGCTTCGTGCGGCGACGGCACGATCTCTGCTGAAGCTTCCGCACCGGTCGTCGCACACAAGCGGCCGAATATCCTGTACATCATGGCCGACGATCTCGGCTATTCCGACATCCATGCATTCGGCGGCGAAATCAATACACCGAATCTCGACGCATTGGTGCAATCGGGCCGCATTCTGACCAATCACCACACCGGCACCGTCTGCGCGATTACGCGTTCGATGCTGATTTCCGGCACCGACCACCATCTGGTCGGCGAAGGCACGATGGGGGTTCCGACCGATGAACGCAAAGGACTGCCGGGCTACGAGGGATACCTGAACGACCGCGCGCTGTCGGTTGCGCAATTGTTGAAGGACGGCGGTTATCACACGTACATGGCCGGCAAATGGCACATCGGCTCGGGGATCGTCGGCAGCGCGACGGGTGGCGGACAAACGCCTGACCAGTGGGGTTTCGAGCACAGCTATGCGCTGCTCGGCGGCGCCGCGACCAATCACTTCGCGCACGAACCCGCCGGTTCGCAGAACTACACCGAAGACGGCCATTACGTGCAGCCAGGCCAGCCGGGACAACCGGGCGGGACCGGCGGCAGCCCTGCCGTGTTCTATTCGACCGACTTCTACACGCAGCGCCTGATCTCCTATATCGACTCGAACAAGGGTGACGGCAAGCCGTTCTTTGCGTACGCGGCCTACACGTCGCCGCACTGGCCGCTGCAGGTGACCGAGCCTTATCTGCACAATTACGCCGGCAAATACGACGCGGGTTATGACGCGATACGCGACGCGCGCATTGCGCGGCAAAAGGCGCTCGGCATTATCCCGAACGACTTCGTGCCGTACGGCGGCGCGTCCGAGACGGTCGTCGCGAGCGCGGCCACCACGAACAACGGCACGGCGGCAGCAAAGTACGTGAGCGCGGTGCACAGCGCTGCGCAAGGCTATACCGACTATGGCCCCGGCTATGTGAACAAGAAGTGGGACAGCCTCTCGCCCGCCGAGAAAAAAGCGCAGGCGCGCTATATGGAAATCTACGCGGGCATGGTGGAAAACCTCGACCACAACATCGGTCTGCTGATCCAGCATCTGAAGGACATTGGCGAATACGACAACACGTTCATCATGTTCCAGTCGGACAACGGTGCGGAAGGCTGGCCGATCGACTCGGGCGCGGACCCCACCGCAACCGATACCGCGAATGCCGCCGACCCGGTCTACTCGACGCTCGGCACCGACAACGGTCTGCAGAATGCAAGGCGTCTGCAATACGGTTTGCGCTGGGCCGAAGTGAGCGCGACACCGTTCCGGCTGACGAAGGGCTATTCAGGTGAAGGCGGTGTGTCCACGCCGTTGATCGTCCACCTGCCGGGTCAGACCTCGCAGAAGGCAAGCTTGCGCGCTTTCACGCACGTGACCGACAACACCGCCACGTTCCTCGCGGTCGCGCAAATTTCGCCGCCCACGCAAGCCGCGCCGCCGCTGATCAATACGCTCACCGGCGCGGATCAGAATAAGGGCAAGGTGGTCTACAACGATCGCTATGTGTATCCGATCACCGGGCAGTCGCTGTTGCCGTTGCTGAACGATCAAACCACGACCGCCGTGCATACGGCTTCGTTCGGCGATGAAGCGTACGGTCGCGGTTATCTGCGCAGCGCTGACGGCAAATGGAAAGCACTGTGGACAGAGCCCCCGCTCGGTCCCGTGGACGGTCACTGGCAACTGTATGACATGACGGCCGATCGCGGCGAAACGCAGGACGTGTCGACGCAGAATCCGTCGGTGCTCGACAGTCTCGTGCAGCAGTGGAACAGCTATATGACGAGCGTCGGCGGCGTCGAGCCGTTGCGTCCGCGTGGTTACTACTGAGTAAGCGATGACCGTACGATTCAAACTCAATGGCCGCACTGCGCTTTACAGCGCGTACGCGGCAATCGCCACGGTCGCGTTCGCCGCCGCCTTTACCGCCGCGACAGCCGCGTCGGCGGTTTTCAGCGGCGGCAACGCGGGCGGGTTCGACGATCTGAACCGCAGCCGTGCGCTGACCGTCCTCGGCTCCGAGCAGCAATGCCAGCGCTATGGCGGTTTGCCTGCGCGCTGGCGTGACGATCCGAAGGCCGGCATGGTGCATCTGCATGGTGGCGATTTCGTGTTCGGCAGCAAGCTCGGTTACGCAGACGAGCGCCCGGCCGGTGACGGCAAGACGCGTGTCAGCGGGTTCTGGATCGATCAGACCGATGTGACGAATGCGCAATTCGCGGCCTTCGTCAAAGCGACCGGCTATGTCACCGATGCCGAACGTCAAGGCGGCGCGGTGGTGTTTCACACGCCGACACGCGAGGAAATGAATG
>NZ_DASXHN010000466.1:0-11771 GCF_036488505.1 Paraburkholderia sp.
GCCGATCAGCCCGAAGCAGACGAACACGAACAGGCCCGCCGCCGCGACGCGCAGGCGGAATTTCGTGAGCTGCTGCTGAGTGTCCTTGAATTCGGTCATGCGATTCGAGCAAAAGGCCGGCGCGCGGCCATCAAGAGTGAGCGTCCATCCGGCCGGGACCGGGGGCAGAAACTGCTTTGCGCGTCGGACGCGCGGCGCGCGGCTCTATCGCGACTTGTCCCGGCACAGCGGCCGGCGGGCCCGATGCGGGGTCAAATAGGCCGGGTGTCGTCGGGATCCGCCGGGCGGCGCTGCGGCATCAGCAGCAATACGCTCGCGATCGGCCACAGCGCGGCTTCGACGAAACCGTCGATCAGGTAACTCCAACCCGGGAACGCGGCGCCGGTCAGCAGACGGATCACGAACGGCACCAGTTGCGCGACGACCAGCAGCGGCATCACCGCGAACGTCTGCACGCCAAGCGACATCCACAGCACGCGGCGATGGATCGTGATCGCGCCGTACGACAGCAGCGTGTATGCGAGCGCGTGCTCGCCGAGCAGGCTCGCATTGTGCACGTCCATCAGCAGGCCGAGCAGGAACGCGATGCCCATGCCGACTTTGCGCGGCTGATGCACGTTCCAGAACAGCAGCACGAGCGCGACGAAGTCGGGCACGCCGGCCAACCGGCCCCACGGCATCAGATTCAGCAGGAACGCGGCCGCGAGGCTGAAGGCGATGAAGTACGGGTTGACCGGCTGCAGGATGTATTGCGGACGATTCATGGCTGAGCCCCCGGCGCCGCTTGCGGCTTCGCGGTTTTCGCGGCGGCCGGCTTCTCGGTTCTTTTCTCTGTCGCGGATTTTTCCGGCTGCTTTTCTGCCTTGTTTTCAGCAGCGACGGATTTGGCGGGCGCTTTTTCGGTTGGCTTCGCGGCAGGTTTGCCGGCGGCGGCTTTGTCGGTGGCGGCTTTGTCGCCGGCCTTCGCGCCCTTGTCCGCCGTGCCCTTGGCGTCCGCCGCCTTGCCGGCCTTTTTCGCTTTCGTTTCCTTCGCGACCGTCGCCGCGTCGGGTTCGTCCGCCGGGCGCGGCGGTATGTCATTAACGACATGCAGCACCAGCAGTTGACGCGCGCCGCGCACCGCCGCGACGGGCTGGCAGACCACGCGCGCGAATGCGGTATCGGCCTGCTTGTCCACGCGCATGACCTTGGCCACCGGCAGCCCCGGCGGATACACGCCGTCGAGTCCGCTTGTCACGAGTTCGTCGCCGGCTTGCACGTCGGCGCTGATCGGCACGAAGCGTAGATCGAGCGCGTCGCCCTTCGGCGTGCCGTAAATCACGCTGCGCAATCCGGTGCGCAGGATTTCAACCGGCACCGCCTGATCCTTGTCCGTGAGCAGCGTGACTTCGGCCTGCAGCGGAAACACACGCGTAACCTGGCCAATCACACCGTCTTCATTGACGACCGGCGAGCCGTTCAGGATGCCCTGTTGCGCGCCGCGCCCAATCACGACTTTCTGCGTGAACGGGTCGCGCGTGTCGTACTGGATTTCGGCGGGCATCGATTGGGTGCTCAGGTGCTGCGACAGTTGCAGCAACGCGCGCAGATGGCCGTTTTCGGCGGCAAGCGACGCAGCGGTATTGGCTTGCTGCGATAGTTGCAGATCCTTCGCGCGCAGCTTTTCGTTTTCGTCGCGCAGCGTGGCGCTGGTCACCGCGAGATCGGCGGCGCCCCTGAAGATATCGCGAGGCACGAGGGCCGCGCGTTGCAACGGATAGAGACCCGCGCCGAGCACGCCGCGGACGATCTCGAGCGTCTGGAAGCGGGCATCGGAGATCAGCAGGGCGATCGCCAGCACGACGAAGAACACCAGTCGTGCGAGCGCCGACGGGCCTTGCCTGAACAGGGGCGGCGGACTGTATTCCATGGTCGGCGCCGGGGGCGTGAGCGGGTGGGTGAGGCGGCGGCGCGCGATGGGCGCACGCTCAGCGCGCGGCGGCTGGTTTGCCCAGCCGATGGCAAAGCGGCCCGCCAAGGACCGTGTGCCAGAACCGCGCTACCAACATGGCAGAGAAGCTCGCTTACTCGTACGAGAAGATGCTGCCGAGCTTGTCCATGCGTTCGAGCGCCATGCCCGAGCCGCGTACCACGCAGGTCAGCGGGTCTTCGGCGACGAGCACCGGCAGGCCGGTTTCTTCCGCGAGCAGACGGTCCAGATCGCGCAGCAGCGCGCCACCGCCGGTGAGCATCATGCCGCGCTCGGCGATGTCGGCGCCGAGTTCTGGCGGCGTCTGTTCGAGTGCGATTTTCACCGACGACACGATCTGGTTCAGCGGGTCGGTCAGTGCTTCGAGGATTTCGTTGCTGGAGATCGTGAAGCTGCGCGGAATGCCTTCCGACAGATTGCGGCCCTTCACTTCCATTTCCTTGACTTCCGAGCCGGGGAAGGCGGAACCGATTTCCTTCTTGATGGCTTCGGCGGTCTGTTCGCCGATCAGCATCCCGTAGTTGCGGCGGATGTAGTTGACGATGGCTTCGTCGAACTTGTCGCCACCGACGCGCACCGAGCCTTTATAGACGATGCCGCCGAGCGAGATCACGCCGACTTCGGTGGTGCCGCCGCCGATGTCGACGACCATCGAACCGGTGGCCTCTGACACCGGCAGGCCCGCGCCGATCGCGGCGGCCATCGGTTCCTCGATCAGATAGACCTGCGAGGCGCCCGCGCCATGCGCGGCTTCCTTGATCGCGCGGCGCTCGACCTGGGTCGAGCCGCACGGGACGCAGATGATGATGCGCGGCGACGGCGAGAACATGCGCGATTCGTGAGCCGTCTTGATGAACTGCTTGATCATCTGTTCGGTGACGGTGAAGTCGGCGATCACGCCGTCCTTCATCGGGCGGATCGCCTCGATGTTGCCTGGCACCTTGCCGAGCATCTGCTTGGCTTCCTTGCCGACTGCCTGAATGGTTTTCTTGCCGTTGGGGCCGCCTTCCTGACGGATCGACACGACCGACGGTTCGTCGAGAACGATGCCCTTGCCGCGCATGTAGATAAGCGTGTTGGCGGTGCCGAGGTCAATCGCCAGATCGTTGGAGAAGTAGCTGCGCAAAAAGCCGAACATTCAAAATCCTGTCTCGCTGGGGGCCGGGCCTCGCACCGTATGCGTAGGGCGCCAGCGGAATAAATAACAGCTTCAACCGGGCGAAGCGGCGCCACAGGAACTTGAAGCTGCGAGGGAGTCTGCCGGAGGCGGTTGCAAAGCCAGGGCGCAAAGCGCCGGACGTTCTTTGGAATTGTCCGTAAGGCCCTGGTAAGTCGGTCCGGGTTTGGGTCGAACGCGTAATGATACCTTATAATTTTGGATGTTTTGAAGGAAACGGGGGGCACTTTTTGTCACCCACGTTCCTTTTCCAGCCTCGTCCTATCGTGTCGTAACCCGCTGTTGCAACGCGCTTTTTTGAACGTTACGGCACTCCACCTCTTTCCGGTGACTGCATGGCTCTTACCCTGACCGATGTCAAACGCATCGCGCATCTTGCGCGGCTCGAACTCGCCGATGCCGACGCCGAACATACCCTCACCCAGCTCAATGATTTCTTCGGCCTCGTCGAACAAATGCAAGCGGTCGATACCACCGGGATCGCGCCGCTAGCCCATCCGATCGAGCAGATCGAAGATGTCGCGCTGCGTCTGCGCGACGACGCCGTCACCGAGACGGTCGAGCGCGACGCGTTCCAGCGCCCAGCGCCGGCGGTCCAGGACGGCTTGTACCTGGTGCCGAAGGTGATCGAATAAGACCCGGCGCGCGGCCTGCGTCGCGGGCCAGGCCGGGAGCCGGTCTGCCGCGCGAACGGACGCCTCCACGGCAGCGTCGCCGCGCTGCCGCGTTTTCCAGGATAAAACGCAATGCATGAAAAAAGTCTCACCGAACTGCGCGCCGCGCTCGCGGCCAAGGAATGCTCCGCCGTCGAACTGGCGCAGTCGTACCTGAAGCGGATCGACGCGGCCAATGACCTGAACGCGTTCATCCAGGTCGATCCCGAACTGACGCTCGCGCAGGCCAAAGCGGCCGACGCGCTGCTGCACAGCGGCCACGCCGGCCCGCTCGCCGGCCTGCCGATCGCGCACAAGGACGTTTTCGTCACGAAGGGCTGGCGTTCCACGGCCGGCTCGAAGATGCTCGCGACCTACGAAAGCCCGTTCGACGCGACCGTGGTCGCGCGTCTGCAGAACGCCGGCATGGTGTGCGTGGGCAAGACCAATATGGACGAGTTCGCGATGGGCTCGTCCAACGAGAATTCGTACTTCGGCGCGGTGCACAACCCGTGGGACCGCAACGCGGTGCCAGGCGGTTCGTCGGGCGGCTCGGCGGCGGCGGTGGCCGCGCGTCTCGCGCCCGCCGCGACCGGCACCGACACCGGCGGCTCGATCCGTCAGCCGGCCTCGTTCTCCGGCATCACCGGCATCAAACCGACCTACGGCCGCGTGTCGCGCTACGGGATGATCGCGTTCGCGTCGTCGCTCGATCAGGGCGGCCCGATGGCACAGAGCGCCGCCGATTGCGCGACGCTGCTCAACGCGATGGCCGGCTTCGACGAGCGCGACTCGACGAGCCTCGCACGCGACGACGAAGACTACACACGCTATCTCGGCAAGGCGTGGAAAGAAGGCGCGGACAGCGCGGGCAAGCCGCTCGCCGGCCTGCGTATCGGCCTGCCAAAGGAGTACTTCGGCGCCGGCCTCGCCGACGACGTGCGCGCGTCGATCGACGCCGCGCTGAAGCAATACGAAGCGCTCGGCGCGTCGCTCGTCGACGTCTCGCTGCCGAAAACCGAACTGTCGATTCCGGTCTATTACGTGATCGCGCCGGCGGAAGCCTCGTCGAACCTGTCGCGTTTCGACGGCGTGCGCTTCGGTCATCGCGCGGCCGAATACCGCGATCTGCTCGACATGTACAAGAAGTCGCGCGCGGAAGGCTTCGGCCCGGAAGTAAAGCGCCGCATTCTGGTGGGCGCCTACGTGCTGTCGCACGGCTACTACGACGCGTACTACCTGCAGGCGCAGAAGATCCGCCGCATCATCGCGCAGGATTTCCAGCAGGCGTTCTCGCAGTGCGACGTGATCATGGGACCCGTCGCGCCGTCGGTGGCGTGGGACCTCGGCGCGAAGGGCGACGATCCGGTGCAGATGTATCTGGCCGACATCTACACGCTGTCGGTGAGCCTCGCCGGCCTGCCTGGCATGAGCGTGCCGTGCGGCTTCGGCGCCGGCGCGAAAGCGCGGCGCCCGGTCGGTCTGCAGATCATCGGCAACTATTTCAATGAAGCCCGGATGCTGCAGGTGGCCGACGCGTTCCAGCGCGCGACCGGCTGGCACCGTCAGGCACCGGCGGGAGTGTGAGCACCATGGCCAAACAATGGGAAGTCGTGATCGGTCTGGAGACCCACACGCAACTGTCGACTCGATCGAAAATCTTCTCGGGCACCGCCACGCAGTTCGGCGCGAAGCCCAATACCCAGGCAAGCCCGGTCGATCTGGCCTTGCCGGGCACGCTGCCGGTGATGAACCGCGGCGCCGTCGAGCGCGCGATCCAGTTCGGCCTCGCGATCGGCGCGACGGTCGCGCCGCGCAGCATCTTCGCGCGCAAAAATTATTTCTACCCCGATCTGCCCAAGGGCTATCAGATCAGCCAGTACGAACTCCCCGTCGTGCAGGGCGGCCAGGTGACGATCCAGGTGCCGGCCAATGAAAAGGCGGGCAAGGCCGCGTACGAGAAGACCATCAATCTGACGCGCGCCCATCTCGAGGAAGACGCGGGCAAGTCGCTGCACGAGGACTTCGCGGGCATGACCGGGATCGATCTGAATCGCGCCGGCACGCCGCTGCTCGAAATCGTCACCGAGCCGGAAATGCGCAGCGCGGCAGAAGCGGTTGCCTATGCGAAGACGCTGCATACGCTGGTCGTGTGGCTGGGCATCTGCGACGGCAACATGCAGGAAGGCTCGTTTCGCTGCGACGCGAACGTGTCGGTGCGCCCGCTCGGCCAGCAAGAATTCGGCACCCGCGCGGAGATCAAGAACCTGAACTCGTTCCGCTTCCTCGAAGAGGCGATCCAGTACGAAGTGCGCCGTCAGATCGAGCTGATCGAAGACGGTGGCACCGTGGTGCAGGAAACCCGTCTGTACGATCCGGACAAACGCGAAACACGCTCGATGCGCAGCAAGGAAGACGCGCACGACTACCGCTATTTCCCCGACCCCGACCTGATGCCGCTCGTGATCGACGCCGCGTGGATCGAGCGTGTGAGAAGCGAAATGCCGGAGCTGCCGGAAGCGATCCAGCAGCGCTTCGTGTCGCAATATGGGCTCACGCCGTACGACGCGAATGGGCTGACCGCGAGCAAGGCGATGGCCGCCTACTTCGAGGCGGTGGTCGGCCGCGCCGGCGCGGCGAACGCGAAGGCCGCGGCGAACTGGGTGATGGGCGAGGTGTCGTCGCAGCTCAATCGCGAGGGTCTGGAAATTGCTGAGTCCCCGGTGTCGGCCGCGCAGCTCGCGCTGGTGCTGCAGCGCATTGCCGACGGCACCATCTCGAACAAGATCGGGAAGGAGATTTTCCTCGCGATGTGGGAGGAGAAGGCCAGCGACGAAGCCGCCGCCGATCGCATCATCGACGCGAACGGCCTGAAGCAGATTTCCGATACCGGCGCGCTCGAAGCGGTCATCGACCAAGTGCTCGCCGCCAACCAGAAGTCGGTCGACGAATTCCGCGCCGGCAAGGAAAAGGCGTTCAACGCGCTGATCGGCCAGGCGATGAAGGCGACCAAGGGCAAGGCGAATCCGGCTCAGGTCAACGAACTGCTGAAAAAGAAGCTGTCCAGCTGAAGCATCAAGCGTTAAGGCTGGCGTGCGCGCCGGTCATCACGGGCTGTTGCCGGATGGGAAGCAGGGCAACGGCCCGTTTTGTTTTGCGGCCCCGTTCGAGCCCTTCGAACGTAGGTAGACGCAGACCACGGAGTGTGTGTATGTCGAAGCAAGCCGATCTCGACGATTTCCGCGTGCCGTATTTCGACGACGGCAAGAACAAAACTCAGTTCTCGCTCGACGATTTCGACCCCGGCGCGAAGCCGTTTTCGAACGGCTCAAAAGACTCGGACCGCGCGCGCTTGTCGAAGATCGGTTTGCGGCTGGACAACCTGCAGGAACGTTTGCACGCGCAACGCGAGCGCCGCGTGCTGCTGGTGCTGCAAGGCATGGACACGAGCGGCAAGGACGGCACGATCCGCGCGGTGTTTCACGAGGTCGATCCGCTTGGCTTGCGCATCGTGCCGTTCAAGGCGCCGACGCCTGTCGAGCTCGCGCACGACTTCCTGTGGCGTGTGCATTCGCAGGCGCCCGCGGCCGGCGAACTGACGATCTTCAACCGCAGCCACTACGAAGACCTGCTCGTGCCGACCGTGCTCGGCGAACTCCATGCGGACGCGTTCGAGCGGCGCTGCTGCCATATTCGCCAGTTCGAGGAAATGCTCGTGTGCAGCGGCACGACGATTCTCAAATGCATGCTGCACATTTCCAAAGAAGAGCAACGCGCGCGGCTGCAGGCGCGTATCGACGATCCGCAGAAGCACTGGAAATTCGATCTGTCCGATCTCGACGCACGCAAGCAGTGGGACGCCTATCAATCCGTATATCGCGACGCCCTCGCTGCGACGTCCACCGAATACGCGCCGTGGTACGTGATCCCGGCCGACTCGAAGACGCATCGCAACGTGATGGTCGCTGAACTGCTGGTGCGCACGCTCGACGCGCTCAAACTCGAGTATCCGCCTGAGAAGGAATCGCTGAAGGGTGTCAAGGTCGAATGAAAACCGCCCTGTGCGTGGGCTAAAGAAAACGAATCGAACATAAAAGGAACGACATGTTGCGTGTGATTACCGCCAACCTGAACGGCATTCGCTCGGCGGCGAAGAAAGGCTTTTTCGACTGGTTCGGCGAACAGCAGGCCGACGTACTGTGCGTGCAGGAAATCAAATGCTCGCAGGACGACATGACGCCGGAATTTCTCGCGCCGCACGGCTTCACCGGCTATTTCCAGCATGCGGTGAAAAAGGGCTATAGCGGCGCGGGCGTGTATACGCGTCGCGAGCCCGATGAAGTGGTGATCGGCTTCGGCAGCGAGGAGTTCGATCCTGAAGGGCGTTATGTCGAACTGCGCTTTGGCAAGCTGTCGGTGGTCTCGGTGTATGTGCCGTCCGGTTCGAGCGGCGAGGAGCGTCAGCAGGCCAAGTTCCGCTTCATGGACGAGTTCATGCCGCATCTCGCCGGACTGTCCCGCGAGCGCGAGGTGATCGTGTGCGGCGACGTGAACATCGTGCATAAGGAAATCGACATCAAGAACTGGAAGAGCAACCAGAAGAACTCCGGTTGCTTGCCCGAAGAGCGCGCGTGGCTCGATAAACTGTTCGACGAAGTTGGCTATGTCGACGTGTTCCGCACGCTCGACCAACGCCCGGAACAGTACACGTGGTGGAGCAATCGCGGCCAGGCGTATGCGAAGAACGTCGGGTGGCGGATCGATTACCAGATCGCGACGCCGGGCATCGCCGGCAAGGCAAAGCGCACCGATGTGTTTCGCGACATCAAATTCAGCGACCATGCGCCGCTGACCGTCGATTACGACCACGAGGTCAGCAAGTAAGCACGGCGGGGCGCGCTTGCGCGGCGCCGCGGCCGGCTTCAATCGCGCACCGGCTTGCGGGCCGGGCGGCCGACGCCCGGGTAGTCGGGCAGCTCGTCGACGCTCTTGCCGGTCGCCTTCGCATAGAGCGGCAGCATGTCCGGCAGCCGCTTGATAATGTCGTCGCGGCGCGCTGGCGTGTACGGGTGCACGTAGATGAAGCCCTGTTCGCGATTGCCGCGCGTCGCCTGCGCGAGCTTGTCCCAGAGCGTGACCGCCGCGCGCGGATCGTAGCCGGCGCGCGACGCAATATCGCTGCCGATCACATCGGCTTCGGTTTCGTCGGTGCTTTCGTACTTCATTTCCAGCAGGCGCGAGCCGATGCCAAGCGGTGCCATGCCGAGATCGGCGAGCCCGAACAGTTGCGGGATCGTGCCGGACGAATCCAGTTGGCTTGCCTGAAGCTGACCGAGCCGCATCCGCGCGTGCTCGCGCAACGCGTGCGCGATTTCGTGGCCGATCAGCATCGCAAGTTCGTTGTCGTTCAGGCGCACGCGATCGAGTATTCCGCCATAGACGACGATGTTGCCGCCCGGCAAACAGTACATGCGGATGTCGTTCGAGCGTATCACCGCCAACGCCCACTTCCAGCCCTTGGCGCGCTCGTTCCATTTCAGCGAGTACGGCACCATCCTGTCGATGATCGAGCGTACACGTGTGACGTGCGCATCGGTGTCGCCGTACAGCCGATTCGCATGCTCCGCGCCGTAGACGATCTGGCCGAATTCCTCGGTGCCTTGCGCTTCGAGCATCGGCGACGGGATCAGATTGCGGAACACCGCGTAGCCGCCGTAGCGCAATTGCGGGCTCACGTAGTACGGCGGCGGGACGGCGTTCGGCTCGGCGCTCGCGGCGGGCGCTTTCGCAGCGGTGGGTGGTTGCGCGGGCTGGGGCGCGGAACCCGCTGCGGCGGCCGACGCAGCGCTGCCGCTGGTGCTGGGCGAGCCTGCGGCGGCGGTGTTCGGGCCGCTGCCTGGGCTGCTAATGGGGCTGCTGTGCGTGCCCGCGCTTGCGGCTGCGCCTGCACCCGCGTTCGCGCCGGCGGCACCGCTGCTGCCGTTCGCACCGGCCGTTGCCGACGTCGCGTTTTCGGCACTGGCGGCGCTTGCCGTGGATTTCGCCGCCGGCGCCGCCGTCTTGCTGGTGGTCGCCGCAGTTGCGCTGCCCGTTGCCGTTTCAGCGAGCGCCAATGCGTTGTTAGCCGCGCTCGCGCCAGCCGCATGCGCGCCGATCGAAGTGGCCAGCGCAACGCTTGCGCAACCGAGCGTCCATAGCGCGCGCCGCGCCGCCCGATTCGAGCCGGTCGATGAAGCGCGGCTCGCATCGAGCGGAAGCATCCGCATCGGGAACCGCGTCTTCACGACTGCGCCCTCCACGGTGCAATACGCAACAGCAGCAGCATGCCGGGCACCGCCAGCGCGGTACACACGATGAAGTAGTCGAACCAGCCGATCCGCGCGACCACATAGCCGCTCGCCGCCGACGCGAGCGTGCGCGGCACCGACGCGAGGCTCGTGAACAGCGCGAACTGCGTCGCGGTGTAACGCGGATCGGTGGTGCTGGCGATATACGCGGTGAACGCGGCGAGCGTCAGGCCCGTCGCGAAGGTCTCGAAGCCATACACGATCGCGAGTGCGACCGAGCGCGGATCGAGCTGCACGCTCCAGTCGATGCCGACCAGCGACAGCAGCTTCGTCGTGCCTTCGCTCAGCGCGACCGCGATGTTGTAAATCTCGGTGAGACCCGGCGAGTGAGGGCCGAGATGCGCAAGCCATGCGAAGCCGAGCGTCGACACCATCTGCAGCAAACCGAAGATCCACAAGCCGCGGCCGATGCCGATTTTCATCAGCCAGATTCCGCCGATGATGCCGCCCGCGAGACTCGCGCCGAACGCGGTGGTCTTTGCAATTACGCCGATCTGCGTACGCGAAAAGCCAATGTCGAGGAAAAACGACGTGGACAGCGTGGTCGCCATCGTGTCGCCGAGCTTGTACAGAAAGATGAAGCCGAGCACGAAAAGCGCGCCGCGCCAGCCGTCGCGCAGGATGAATTCCCGAAACGGCTCGACGATCGCTTCGCGCAGATGTTTCGGCGGCTTGCCGTGCACTTCGGGTTCGCGCACGACCAGCGTCAACACCATACCCGGCAGCATGAACGCGGCCGTCACGATAAAGACCGTGGTCCACGGCAGATGATCGGACAAAATCAGCGCGAGTGAGCCCGGCACGAGCGCCGCAATCTTGTACGCGTTGACATGCACCGCATTGCCGAGCCCCTGCTGCGTGTCGCTTAACAGCTCGCGCCGGTATGCGTCGATCACGATGTCCTGGCTTGCGCCGAAAAACGCAACCAGTGCGGTGAGCGCCGCGACCGTCCAGATCGATTCACGCGGCGACACGAAGCCGAGTGTTGCCATCGCGCCGGCCACGAGTAGCTGGGTGACCAGCATCCAGCCGCGCCGCCGGCCCGGCCGCCAGCCCGGCAGACGCGGCACGTAGCGGTCCATCAGCGGTGCCCAGATGAACTTCCACGTGTACGGAAACTGGATCAGCGCGAACAGGCCGATTTCCGTCAGATTGACGCCTTCGGAGCGCAGCCACGCCTGCACCAGATAGACGAGCGTAAACAGCGGCAATCCCGACGTGAAACCGAGAAAGACGCAGATCAGCATGCGCGTATTCAGGAACGCGCGCCAGCCGGGATGTTCTTCGTGAGCGGTAAGTGCGGGCGCCTCTTGCGGCGGGTTGGACATGTGGATAACTGACGTTAGCTTTTCTTGACCCGATAGACCGCAAGACTACCACGCCAGTTCGCGCCCCAACGCACCACCTGTCCGTCGTGCAGCACGACGCGGTCGAGAATTTCGATGCCGACCTCCGGCGCGAGCGCTTCGAAGTCCTTGATCGTCAGCACCCGCACGTTCGGCGTGTTGTGCCATTGATACGGCAGCGACTTCGACACCGGCATGCGACCCTGCAGCACCGACAGCCGGTGCGCCCAGTAGCCGAAATTCGGAAACGACACGATGCATTGCTTGCCCACCCGCACC
>NZ_DASXHN010000252.1:0-1509 GCF_036488505.1 Paraburkholderia sp.
TGCTGGTATGGTGCGGCGGCGAGGCTGGGACAGACGCTGCGCGATGCCGCCGCCCAACGCGCAGATGCGCATCGGCTCGCGCATCTCGGCGCGGTCGACGTTGCGCTGTCCGGCGCCGCGGCGGTGTTGCGCGAAACGGCGGCGCAAATCGACGTCAATCCTCGTGACGATCTGCAATGCGAGGCGCTGCGTGCGCGTCTCGTGGTCGAATCAGCGGTGACCGATGTAATGGCGCACGTGACTCGCACGCTCGGCGCCGGCCCATTGTGCCGCGACGCGCGTTTTGCTCGCGCGCTTGCGGACTTGCCGGTGTTCCTGCGACAAAGTCACGCCGAACGCGATCTCGCCGTACTGGGTGAAGCGAGCTTCAAAACCGGAGACGCTACATGGACACTCTAACGCTATGTACCGGGAGCCGCTGACATGTTCTCTCTGATCCAATATTTCGATGAGTTGTACAAACGCGGCGACGATCCTTGGAAATTGCGCGGAGGCTGGTACGAACAGCGCAAGCGTTCGCTAACGCTCGCGTTGTTGCCGCGGCCGCGTTACCGCAATGCATTCGAACCCGGCTGCGCAAACGGCGAACTGACCGCCGAACTGGCGGCTCGTTGCGATGCGCTGCTTGCCGCCGACCTGAACGCGACGGCAGTGCGCCTCGCGCGCGAGCGGGTCGCGGCTGTGCCGCACGTGCGCGTCGAGCAACGGACGATGCCGGCGCACTGGCCGCGCGAAGCAGGTCCCTTCGATCTGATTGTTATCAGCGAGTTCGCGTACTACCTTGATGCCGCCGATCTCGACACGCTGGCCGCGTGCATCGCAGGATCGTTGACGGTGGACGGCACGCTGCTCGCGTGCCACTGGCGCAGGCCGTTCGACGAAGCGCTCGAATCCGCCGGTGCGGCGCATGCGTTGTTCGATGCGCGTTGCGGTCTGACGCGGCTTGCGCATCACGACGAGGCCGATCTGCTGATCGACGTGTGGTCGCGCGACGCGCGGTCGGTCGCGCAACGCGAGGGGCTCGCATGATCGGCGTGATCATCCCCGCGCACAACGAACAGGCGCTGCTCTCGACATGCCTTGCAGCGTTGCACGCGGCCGCGCGGCATGCGGACCTGGTCGGCGAGACGGTGCGCCAAGTTGTGGTGCTTGACGCATGCAACGATTTCTCCGGCGCGATTGCGCACGCGTACGGCGTCGAGACGTTGACGGTTCAGGCGCGCAACGTCGGCGTCGCGCGCGCGGCCGGCGCCGCGATGCTGCTGACGGCCGGGGCGCGCTGGCTCGCATTTACCGACGCCGACAGCCGCGTGTCGGCGGGCTGGCTGGTCGCGCAACTGTCGCTCGGCACGGATGCGGTGTGCGGTTCGATAGCAGTCGACGACTGGTCCGCGCATCCGCACAGCGTGCGCGATCATTTCCGCAAAGTCTATGTTGACGCCGACGGCCATCGCCATGTGCACGGCGCGAATCTCGGCGTCTCCGCCGAAGCGTACCTACGGGCCGGCG
>NZ_DASXHN010000301.1:0-21023 GCF_036488505.1 Paraburkholderia sp.
CGCGCGACCTACACGATGGAGTTCAAGCACTACGCCGAAACGCCGAACAACGTGGCCGAGGCCGTGATCAACGCGAAGCACAAGTAAGCGTCGCTCTGCCCACCCGGCACCACGCGCCGGGTCGAGCACCGGCGGTGGGCGGCCAGCCTCGGGCCAGCCGCTCGCTACGCTGAAGCCCGCTCCTTCTGGACGGGCTTTTTTGTCGCCGTAACGCGTGCAGCGGGCATCGTCACTGCGGATTTTGAACGTGCAAGAATGCCGGACAGCGGTAGGCCTGTCGTTGCAGATCGCCGGTCGGACACGGCGGATCAGCCAGCATTGGTTAAGTACCCGAGCGAAGCACGGCCGCGAGGCCAAGAAGGAGACACCATGAGCCAGGATCACGAACACCCGCACTACCGGGCCGAGCACGACGCCGCCGCCGCCCACATCGACTGGCGCGAGCACGGTGTGAAGGTCATCCGCGGCGACCAGCTCGACACCAACACCTCGCAGACACCGGGCATGAACCGTGCGGCGGCGATCAACGCGGCGCGGGTCGGCGCGCAGAAGATCTGGGCCGGCACCGTGACGATCCATCCGAATGCGAAGACCGGCGCGCATCATCACGGCGCGCTCGAAAGCGTGATCTACGTGCTGCGCGGCCAGGCGCGCATGCGCTGGGGCGAGCATCTCGAGTTCACCGCCGAAGCCGGGCCCGGCGATTTCATCTTCGTGCCGCCGTACGTGCCGCATCAGGAGATCAACGCGAGCACCGACGAGCCGCTCGAATGCGTGCTGGTGCGCAGCGACAACGAAGCGGTCGTGGTCAATCTGAACATCGACGCGGTCGAGCAACCAGAAACGGTTTACTGGGTCGATCCGATTCACAAGCATCCGCACGACCACTAGCAGCGCGATACCGCCCGTTCGTCCGCGATGGCGTCGAGGCCGGCTGAAGATGACGACGACGACCGTTGTGGCGACGACACAGCCAACTTGCTAATCGGCCGATCGGCACGCCCATGGCGCGGCAGGCGCGCCAGAGCCATGACCAATCGCTTAAACTGAAGCGGCTTTTGCTCGGCGCTGCGCTTTGGTTTTCGTGGCCCGGCGATCTTCTGCCGCCACGTCGACAAGCCCGGCACCTTTTGCGCCGTCGCAACTCGCGCGGACTGCGCCGCTTGCGACCGCTTGCTCGCCCGTTGCGCGACACGATGGAACCGGCAACACAACGGACTGGACACTGGATCGATGAAAAAGCCCGCGGACCGACTTCTCGCACCCCACGCCGCATTGGACGCAATCCGCCTCGCCGCCGACGAATACGGCAACCACGCCGTCGACGAATTCCTCGCCGGCCGCATCTCCCGCCGCGAACTGCTGCGCTATGCGAGCGTGATGGGACTGTCGCTCGCGGGCGGCGGCCTGCTCGGCGCGCCCCGCGCGCATGCGCAAGGCGCCTCGGGCACCGCGGCTGCGTCGAACCAAACGATCCGCGTCGCGCATCTGACGCCGGCCGGCGCAGTCGATCCGCTGACCGTGACCGATGCCGCGAGCCTCGCGCTGCTGAACCAGACGGGCGAATTCCTCGTCGACGACGATGGCGAAAAGCTGCAACTGAAACCGGCGCTCGCGCTGTCGTGGAAGCCGAACGACAAGGGTGATGTGTGGACTTTCAAACTGCGCCAGAACGTGCAATTTCACGACGGTCAGCGCTTCGGCGCGAAAGACGTGGTTGCCACCTTCGACCGTCTGTCCGACCCGGCTAGCGGCTCGGCCGCGCTGTCGGTGCTCAAGGGCGTGCTGTCCAAAGGCGGCGCGAAGCTCGTCGATGAATACACGGTCGCGTTTCATCTCGACGCGCCGAACGGCAACTTCCCGTACTACGTTTCGTCGGACAATTACAACGCGGTGATCCTGCCCGCCAATTACGCGGGCAATTACGAAAAAAGCTTTATCGGCACCGGCCCATTCCGGCTGGAGAAATATCAGCCGAAGGTCGGCGCGTCGTTCGTGCGCAATCCGGACTATTGGGGCGAAAAAGCGTTACCGCAGCGCGTGCAGTTCAGCTTCTACGCCGACGAACAGGCGCAATTGCTCGCGCTGCAAGGCCATCAGGCCGACGTAATGGGCACCTTCACCGTGCAGGGGGGCGCCGGTATCCTGAATAATCCGGACTACAAGGCGGTCGGCGTGAAGTCGAGCGCGCACCGGCAGATTCACATGCGCAACGACAGCCCGTTGTTCAAGGACAAGCGGGTGCGCCAGGCACTCGCGCTGTCGCTCGACCGCGACGTGATCGTGCGCGGTCTCTTCAAGGGCCGCGCGCAGCTCGGCAACGACAGTCCGTTCGCGCCGGTGTTTCCGTCATCGGATGCGGGCGTGCCGCAACGGAAGATCGATGTCGCGAAGGCCAGGCAACTGCTCGCGCAGGCCGGCGTGCCGAACGGCTTCGACGTCACGCTGACCACCGAAAAATACATGGAGATTCCCGACCTCGCGGTCGTCGTGCAGAACGCCGCGAAAGCGATCGGCGTGCGGATCAATCTGAAGATCGAGAGCCAGTCGCTCTACTACGGCGCCGGTACGCCGGGCAAATCCGACTGGCTCGACTCGCCGCTCGGCATCACCGACTACGGCCATCGCGGCGTGCCGAACGTGTTCCTGAATGCACCGTTGACCAGCAACGGCACCTGGAACGCCGCGCACTTCAAGAATCCGCAATACGATCGACTCGTCGCGCAATTCGTCGCGGCGCTCGATCTCGCGTCGCAGCGCAAGATCGCCGGCGACATTCAAAGGCTGCTGCTCGACGAAACGCCAGTGATCATTCCGTTCTTCTACGATCAGTTGATCGCGATGCGCAAAGGCGTGAACGGCGTGCGCTTCACCGCTCTCGCGCAACTCTATTTCGATCGCGCGACGCTGAGCGCGTAAGCGCCTGCGCGTTCGCAAGACTCGACAGGATTCGCCAGGAGAATTGACGATGTCGGCCCCGGCGCCCTCTCCCGCTTCCAATCCATCCCGCGCGCCGCGTGCGGCGAACGGCAACGCCGCCCGCGTCGCGCGTTTTGTCGCGACGCGCGCCGGACTGTCGCTAGTCACGCTGTGGCTGTTGTCGCTGATCGTGTTCGCGGGTGGCCAGTTGCTGCCCGGCGATATCGGCCGCGCGGTGCTCGGGCCGCTCGCCGATGCGCGTGCGGTGGCCGCGCTCAATCATCAGCTGGGCGCGGACCGGCCGCTTCTCACACAATACGTCGACTGGATCACGCATTTCGTACGCGGCGACATGGGCCTGTCGTACGCGTATCGCCAGCCGGTCGCGCCGTTCATCGCGGATGCGCTCGCGCATTCCGCGAAGCTCGGTCTGCTCGCGTTCATCGTCGTGGTTCCGCTCGGTATCGCGGGCGGCGTGTGGTCGGCGATGCATGCGGGGCGCTGGCTCGATCGCACGATCAGCATCGCCGGATTGTCGGCGACCGTGGTGCCGGAGTTCGTGTCATCGATCGTGCTGATTCTGGTATTCGGCGTATGGCTGCGCTGGCTGCCGATCGAGGCGTCGTATCCGCCCGATGCGGGGGTGCTCGAACAGTTGCGGCATCTGGTGCTGCCGGTACTGCCGCTGGTGCTGGTGTTCTTCGGCTATATCGCGCGGATGGCGCGCGCGGGCACCGTCGAAGCACTTGACGCCGACTACACGCGCACCGCGATCCTGAAGGGTTTGCCGCGCCATGTGGTGATCTGGCGGCACGTGCTGCGCAACGCGCTGCTGCCGACCATCACCGTGGCCGCCACGCAGCTCGGCTATATGATCGGCGGGCTGGTGGTCGTCGAGACGCTGTTCCACTACCAGGGCATCGGCTCGCTGATCTACAACGCGGCCAAGGCAAAAGACTTTCCAATGCTCGAAGCCGGGGTGCTGACGATCGGCGTGGTCTATACGCTCGCGAACCTCATCGCGGATGCGTTGCATGTGCTGCTCAATCCGCGGCTGCGGGTGAGGAGCGCCGAATGAGTGCAACCGTGCCGCCGGCCGTGCCACCAGGCTCTGCGATGCCGCAAGCCCCCGCCGAGCCGCGCTTTGCGCGCCTGCTCCTGCTGCTGCGCTCGCCGACCTTCATCGTGGGCGCGCTGATCGTCGCATGGTGGATCGGCTGCGCGATCGCCGGGCCGTGGTTCGTGCATCTCGATCCGTACGCGTCCGATCCACTGAACTCGCTGACGCCGCCCGACAGCACGCACTGGTTCGGCACCGATCAGCTCGGCCGCGACGTGTTCTCGCGCGTGATCGTCGGCGCGCGCGACATCCTGACCATCGCGCCGCTCGCGACGCTGCTCGGCACGCTCGCGGGCACCGCGCTCGGTCTGCTGGTCGGCTATTTCGAGGGCTGGGTCGATAACGTGGTGGGCCGGATGATCGACGCGGTACTCGCGCTGCCGCTCGTGATCGTCGCGTTGCTCGCACTGGCCGCGGTCGGCGCGTCGAACCTCACGGTGATTCTCGTGATCGGCATCACGTTCACGCCGATCACCGCGCGCACCGTGCGCGCCGCCGTGTTCACCGAACGCCATCTCGACTACGTGGCTGCGGCCCAACTGCGCGGCGAACGCGCGGCGTACATCATGTTCGCGGAGATCCTGCCGAACGTGCTGCCGCCGATCGTCGTCGAGGCGACCGTGAGGCTCGGCTACGCGATCTTCGCGGTCGCGACGCTGTCGTTTCTCGGCTTCGGCATCCAGCCGCCGTCGGCGGACTGGGGGCTCGCGCTGTCCGAGTCGTACACGTTGATGGCGGGCGGCGCCTGGTGGACCGTCGTGTTCGCGGCGGCCGCGATCGCGTCGCTGGTGGTCGGCGTCAATCTGGTCGCCGATGGCGTGCAGGGAGTGCTCGACCGATGAACGGCGCGCCGCCCTCCCCGTTTGCCGCGTTCGACGTGTCGAAGAGCGACCGCACCGATGCGTTGACCATCGTCGGCCTGACGGTCACCTACCGGATGCGCGGGCGCGATCGCGAAGTGCTGCAGGATGTGTCGTTGCGCGTGCGGCGCGGCGAAGCGTATGGGCTCGTCGGCGAGTCCGGGTGTGGCAAGTCGACCGTCGCGATGGCGACGCTGCGCTATCTGCCGCGCAACGGCAAGGTGAAGGCAGGCAAGATCGTGATTGCCGGCGACGACGTGCACAAGCTGGGCGCCGACGCGCTGCGCAACATGCGCGCGACGACGGTCTCGATGGTCTACCAGGATCCGGCGCGCGCGCTCAATCCGTCGCTGACGATCGCGCGGCAGGTCTCCGAAGCATTCGAAGCAGCCGGCGTAGCACGGGACGAAGCGCTGCAACGGACGCTCGACATGTTGAAGCGCGTGCGCATCGGCGCGCCGGAGCGCGTGATGGACAGCTATCCGCATCAACTGTCGGGGGGCATGCAGCAGCGCGTCGTGATCGCGATGGCGCTCGCGTCGAACCCGGCGCTGCTGATTCTCGACGAACCGACCACCGGACTCGATGCGACCGTCGAGGCGGAAGTGCTCGACCTGATCGCGCAACTGCGCGAAGAGCTCGGCACCGCGGTGCTGTTCATCAGCCACAACCTCGCGGTGATCGGGCGCATGTGCGAGCGCGTCGGCGTGCTGTACGCGGGTAAGCTGGTCGAGGAAGGCGCGACGCAGGACGTGTTTGCGCGACCGCGTCATCCGTACACGGTCGGATTGCTGCGTTGCCTGCCGACGGCCGGGCGCAGCAAGGATACCGAGCGGCTCGATACGATTGCGGGCGGTCTGCCGCTGCCCGGCTCCATCACGCAGGGCTGCATCTACGCGGAGCGCTGCCGTCTCGCGGATGACCGTTGCCGCCGCGACGCGCCGCCCCCGTATCGGCTGTCCGCCGCGCATGGCGATCAGATGGCGCGCTGCCACTATCACGAACGCGCGATCGAATTGCCGCGCGCGACGCCGGCCGAGCTGCCCGCTACCGCGGCGACTTCAACGGCTTCAACGACCTCGACGACTTCGACGACTTCGGCAAAGCACACCAGCACCGGCGAATCTCACGCTGCCGGGCCCGTGCTGCGCGCGCGCAATCTGTCCAGGACCTTCCACGTTTCCGGCACCCCGCTGCGCGCGGTCGACGACGTATCGCTCGAACTCGCGAGCGGCGAGACGCTTGGGCTCGTCGGCGAATCGGGCAGCGGCAAGACGACGCTCGCGCGGCTGATGCTCGGCCTGCTCGCGCCCGACCCGGGCAGCGTGCTCGAACTCGATGGCGCGCCACTCGCCGCACGCGTCACGCGGCGCAGCGACGCGCAGTTGAAGTCGATGCAGATCGTGTTCCAGAACCCGGATTCGGCGCTCAATCGCGCGCATTCGGTCAAGCGGCTGATCGGCCGCGCGCTCGCGCGCTTCACCCCGTTGCGCGGTGCGGCCGCTGACGAACGGCTCGCCGCGCTGAGCGACGCGGTGCGTCTGCCCGAACGCTATCTCGGCGCGCGGTCACGGCAGTTGTCGGGCGGCCTCAAGCAGCGCGTCGCGATCGCGCGCGCGTTTGCCGGCGAACCGCGCGTGGTGGTCTGCGACGAGCCGACTTCATCGCTCGACGTGTCGGTGCAGGCGGCGATCCTGAACCTGCTCGCCGATCTGCAACGCGAGCGTGGCGTGAGCTACGTGTTCATCTCGCACGACCTGCACGTGGTGCGCTACGTGTCCGATCGCATCGCGGTGCTCTATCTCGGCCGGCTGCTGGAGATCGGGCCCGCCGCCGCGGTGTTCGACGGACCACAGCATCCTTATACGGAGGCATTGCTGTCGGCGGTGCCGGCGTTGAACGGCCATGGCTTGCTCGACGACTCGCGCGGTGAGCGCGGTGAGCGCCGGCCGGCAACGCGCGCCCGCATTCGTCTCGAGGGCGAGCCGCCCGGCGCGGGCGCGATGCCGTCGGGGTGCGTGTTTCAGACGCGCTGTCCACGCAAGGTCGGCGCAATCTGCGAGCAACAGGACCCGCCTTTTCTCGATGCGAGCAGCGAGCCCGGCGAGCGTCACGCGCATCGAATCCGCTGCCATATCCCCGTCGCTACGTTGCGCGAGCTGCAAACCGCTTCGCGCGATAGCGCCGCGGACGAGCCGGCGAACGGCGGCACTCCCGGCGACGCTTCAAATCACGCCGGATAGCGTCTCGTTTCGCTGTTTGCGCGCCGCATCGTCCGTCACACGCAGCGACGCCGAGCTTAACGAATCGCGCGTAGCAACGCGTTGTTCGGGCCGCGCGTGCGATCGTCGAAACTTTTTCACGCTTTTCTCTCGCGCGCATCGCACGGCAGGAGGAGCGGCAGCGGCGCCAGCAACGGCGGTGGAAGCACCAGCGGCGCTGGCCGTGCCAGAGGGGAACGGGCAGAGGCATCGCCCGATCTTTCGGTAGCGCGCCGCCGCGCCCTACCCGCCGGCTGCATGTACCGGCATACTGTCCGCTATCCGCCGGCAACGGCGGTGACGTCTCGATCCTTCGGTCGAGCGTTACCGCCCGGGCAGGTCGGAGCGGCCTGCCGCCTTCGGCGCGCGCTGACGGACACGCGATGGAGAACTCAACAGACGTTCATCGCTCCCGTCACGCGAAGCGCGCCACGATCCGGCGGGAACACAACCCATTGCGTGCGAGTGTTATGGAACCTATCCGAGACGACTGCCTCATACCAGATTCAACGTTCGATATGAGAGCCCACAACATGCAACGAAACGTCCCCCCCTTCGCGACACGGGCGGCCGCCGCCGTGCTGATGGCTGCCGCGCTGGGCCTCGCATCGCTCGCCAATGCTCAGACACCGGCGCAGCCGATGTCCCAAACGCTGTCGCAGGCCGCGCCGCCGGTCGACCCGACGTTCTCCGCCTACTCGCTGCTGCAGATGTGCAAACAGCGCAACGACAACGTCGCGCAAGGCCAATGCGTCGGCGCGGTGCGCGGCATCATCCACGGTTACCAGTACGGCGTGCTGTTCCTCGGCCAGCGCGGTACGCTGCCGGCCAACGAAACGCAGCGCGTGTCGCTGTGTCTGGGTGACGTGACGGTGGCGTCGCTCATCGACGACTTCATCGCCGACGCCGCGCAGGTGCCGGCCGATGCACTCCAGCACACGCCCGCGGAAGTCGCGGTGCTCGGCTCCGTGCATCAGCATCATCCCTGCACCTGACGGTATCGGCGGCGCCTGACAAGCGCCATTCACTGCACGTAGCCGGTTTCGCGCGCCGCCGCGCCGCAACCGGTGGCGGTGCATTCAGCGCTTCGTCTTGCAGCGCTTCACCCGCAGCGCTTCACCCGCAGCGCTTCACCCGCAACGCTTCACCCGCAACGCTTCACCCGCAACGCTCTAACCGGCGGGCTCTAACCCGCCGGGTTTCTTTCCAGCACATTCGTCTTCAGCGCTTCACTTACAGCGCTTTCGCTCACAGCATCTCCAACGCACGCTTGCCGCGCGGCGGTTTGAAGTACGCATCGAGCGCGGCGAGTTCGCCGGCCTCCAACCGCAACTGCGATGCCAGCTGGTTGTCGCGCACATGCTCGACCCGCGCCGCCTTTGGAATCGCGCACACGCCGGGCTTGCCGAGCACCCAAGCAAGCGCCACCTGAAACACCGACACGCCACGCGCGTCGGCGATATCGTCCAGCGGCGAGCGCTTCGGCAGCCGCGCATGATCGACCGGGCTGTAGGCCATCGCCGGCATGCCGCGCGCGGCGAGCCACGGCAGCAGATCGAACTCCGGCCCGCGCCGCGCGACGTTGTACAGAATCTGATTGGTCGCGCACGCGTCGCCGCCCGCTGTGGCGACGAGTTCTTCCATGTCGTCGGTGTCGAAGTTGCTCACGCCCCAGTGACGGATCTTGCCCGCGCGACGCAGCGCTTCGAACCCATCGACGGTTTCCGCCAGCGGCACGGAGCCGCGCCAATGCAGCAGGTACAGGTCGAGCCGATCCGTTCCCAGACGCTTCAGGCTCTGCTCGCACGCGGCGATCACGCCGCGCCGGCTCGCGTTGTGCGGATACACCTTGCTGACCAGGAACACCTTGTCGCGCAAACCGGCGAGTGCTTCGCCGACCAGTGATTCGGTCGCGCCGTCGCCATACATTTCGGCGGTATCGATCAGCGTCATGCCCAGTTCGACGCCGCAGCGCAGTGCGTCGATTTCCGCCGCGCGCCGCGACGGTTGTTCACCCATTTCCCACGTGCCCTGCCCCAATGCCGGAATGCGCTCGCCGCCAGGCAGGCTAACGCTTGCGATATCGCTCGTCATGCTGACTCCTCGAAGTGGCTCGACCGAATGCGCCGCGCTGCCGCGTCGCACCGGAGATTGCGGCACGCCACGCAAGCGACGAAAAACATAGCAACGAGTTTAGCGGCTCGGCGGCCGCGCGGCGGCACGCCAGGCAAAAGCCCGCTATAACGCGGTGCGCCGATGTTCTAGAATTGCCCCTTGCCCATCTTGCGTGAGCCTCATGACCTCTGCCTCGGAAGACCGCTGGCGCGACCTGCGCCCGGACCCGGAAAACGACACGCCGCTCTATCTGCAACTTGCCCGCAAGCTTGGCAGCGCGATCCACGAAAACCGCTGGAACGCTGGCGAGGCGCTGCCTTCGGAGCGTGTGCTGTCGGAGGCGCTGGGCGTGTCGCGCATCACCTCGCGCAAGGCGATCGCGCTGCTGGTCGAGCAGGGCTTGATCCGCCGCACCCAGGGCGCGGGCAGCTTTATCACGCCGCGCTATGAAGATCCGCTGTCCCGTCTGTCGAGCTTCAGCGAAATGCTGCGGCGGCGCGGCTTCACGCCGAGTTCGAAGTGGCTCTCGCGCGAGATTTCACCGGCCAATCGCGACGAGGTGATCCAGCTCGGCCTGTCGCCGGCTGCGGCGGTCACGCGGCTGCGCCGCTTGCGTCTGGCCGACGGCATCGTGATGGCGGTGGAGAATTCGACCTTCCCCGCCGCGGTGATTCCCGATCCGCAGGGGATCGGCGATTCGCTTTATTCGTATCTGGAGACGCGCGGGCTGTCGATCGTGCGGGCGTTGCAACATTTCCGCGCCGTCAATGCGAGCGACGAGATTGCGCAGCAGATGAGCATCGCACCTAACGAAGCGCTGTTGCTGATTACGCGCGTGGGCTATACGGCGGATCAACGGGCGATCGAGTTGACCGACACCTATTGTCGGAACGATTACTACGATTTCGTGGCCGAGTTGAGGAAGTAACGCTGTTGCCGTTACGTCGCGCTGCGGCGCGTTGGGCCGTGCGTTACTACGACCAGCTCGCGTCATGCGCGCCGATGGGCGACGGCGGCAGCGCATAGAACGCGGGCGTCTGTTCCATTTGCTCCGCTGGCTGCACCCCAAGCACGCTGCCGAATTCCGATGACACGGTCGCGACGCAATCGCGCACGTCATCGAGCGTGAGCTCCGGTGCCTGCTGACCATCGGGCAGCAGCCCGAACGACTGCAGCCAGCGCCCCGTCTGCGCGAGCGACACCTTCACATGCCAACTGCCGCCTTCGGTGGCGCGCCGCGCCAGCGCGACCATCGCGCAGAACGCGGCCAGATAGCCGGTCGCATGGTCGAGCGCCTGACAGGGCAGGTGCCGTGGCCCACCACCACCGGCCGCCGCGCGCTCGGCCCACGCGATACCGCTCGCGGACTGCACGAGGCTATCGAAACCGCGCCGCTGCGCCCACGGCCCGCTGTGCCCATACGCGCACACCGACACATACACGATGCCCGGGCGCAGCCGCGCAAGTTCCTCCGGACCGAAGCCGCGCGCCGCGAGCGCTCCGGGACGATAGGCCTGCAGGAATACGTCGGCATCGCGCGCGACTGAGCGCAGCGTGTCGCAGCCCGCCGCATCGCGCAGATCGACGAGCGCCGAACGCTTGCCGCGGCCGTTGTCGATCACGAGCGGCGCGATGTTCGGCAAGTGCGGCCCGTTGATCATCAGCACGTCTGCGCCGTGATGCGCGAGCGCGCGGCCGGCCACCGGTCCCGCGATGATCCGCGACAGGTCCAGCACCCGCACGCCGGCGAGTGGCCGGTCGATGCCGGTGCCGCCGTCGATCCGGCGCGGCGGCTCGGGCGGCGCGTCGCCGATACGCTCGATTTCGAAAAGCGGCAGACGCGCGATCGCCTTCGCCTGCTCGAGCGCGGCCCACTCGTCGGGCGAGCGGATCAATGCGGCGCACAGTCCCGCATCGGCAAGTGTGCTGTCGAGCGTGGCACCTTCCCAGCGCCGGATAGCGGCGGCCACCGCCGCCCGATCACTATTGCAATCGAGCACCGTGAGCACGCCTTGCAGATGATGCGCGAAATTCGTGTGAAGCTGGATCCAGCGGCCATCGCCGGTCTCATAGAAACCCGTGACAGCATCGCGCAGCACGGGCGGCGGCCCATCATCGATGCGCAAATAGCGTTCGCTGCGAAATGCCGCGAGCGCGCGCCGCATCTCTACCGACACGTGCTGCCGGGCGCCGGTACGCAGACGCCAGACCTCGGCTGCGGCGAGACCCGTCGCGGCGATGGTCGCCGTGGCAAGCGCGCCGATCCGGTGGACCGACGGCAGACCGGGGTCCGCGCCGCTCAACGAGGCCGCGCGCAGCGCAACCGGATCGCATCCGGCGACGGTCCAGATATGTTTGAGGGCGAGTTCGGGCGTCATGGCGGTCATCGCGTGGCGGGCACGCACAAGATGGAAGGTGCACCGAGTCTAGAATTTTGCCCA
Source organism: Paraburkholderia sp. (assembly GCF_036488505.1). GTDB lineage: Bacteria > Pseudomonadota > Gammaproteobacteria > Burkholderiales > Burkholderiaceae > Paraburkholderia. Next base: position 11,717 of record NZ_DASXHN010000301.1, read on the forward strand.
CTGTCAATCAATCTTGATTATGATAATCAATATATATTGATTTCTTCGGTTTTCGCGCGTTTCCATGCCAGACTCAACGCTGCCCCCGACCTTTCTGACCGCTGCCGAAGCCGCCGCGACGCTCGGCGTCAGCCTGCCCACGCTGTATGCGTATGTCAGCCGGGGCATGCTCGGTTCCTCGCCGGATGCGCACGGCCGGCACCGGCTCTACGATGCCGCCGAAGTGCGCCGCCTCGCGCGCCGCAAGGCGGACGGCAAACGCGCGGGCAAGGTCGCGCAGAAAGTGCTCGATTGGGGCGTGCCGGTGCTTGAATCGTCGATCACGCTGGTCGCGGATGGCCGGCTGCTGTATCGCGGGCATGACGCGATCGAGCTGGCGCGCAGCGCATCGCTAGAAGAGGTCGCCGCGCTGTTGTGGGAGTGCGGCGCGCGACGCATCGCCGATGCACCCGCCGCACCGCTTGCCCCGGCGCAGTGGGCCGCGTGGCTCAAGCTGTGGAGCGACAGCACGCCGCTGGATCGGGCGCTGGTGCTGCTGCCGGCCGCCGCCGCGCAGATGCCGCGCGTGTGGGCGCTCGGCAGCGACGCGCAACTCGACACAGCATGCGCGGTGATGCGCCTGCTCGCCGCCGCGATGCTGCCCGCGGCGGTGTCGAACGAACCGCTGCACCGGCAGATTGCCGCCGCCTGGCGCGTGCGCAACAAGCAGCAAAGCGGACTGCTGCGCGCGGCGCTGGTCGCCTGCGCGGATCACGAGCTGAACGCGTCGACGTTCACGGTCCGTTGCATCACATCGACCGGCACGCATCTGTTCGGCGCGGTCGCGGGCGGACTCGCGGCACTCGCCGGCCCGCGCCACGGCGGCGAGACGATGCGCATCGCGGCGTTGCTCGAAGAGGCGTCGCGCGCGCCCGATCTGGACCGGTATCTGGCGAACCGTCTCGCGCGCCACGAACACGGCACGCAGGGGCCGGTGCTATCGGGATTCGGCCATCCGCTTTATCCCGATGGCGATCCGCGCGCGCGGCTGCTACTGACGATGCTCGCCGATTGCGCGCCGGCTCGCTCTGCGCTGAACGACGTGCTCAAGCTGGCGCACGCGGTGCGCGACACGACGGGTGCGGAACCGACTGTCGATTTCGCGCTTGCGGCAATCGAACGCTCGCTCGGCTTGCCGGCTGGCGCGGCGTTCACGCTATTCGCGGCGGGGCGAGTGGTCGGCTGGATCGCTCACGCGATGGAGCAGACCCGCGACGGCCGGTTGATCCGGCCGCGGGCGCGGTATATCGGCGAATATCAGGCTGGGGGTGTCGGGTAGCGGCGTGTCAAACCACGCTTGGCCGACGCGCCAGCCACCCTCGCATGGGCCAGCCGGACAGCGGCTTTCTCGACTGGCCGCGCGAACCGCTCGCCAACGCGAAGCGCGCGCCGGCCGGCCCCGTACTGATCCACGCCACCGATCCCTTCGCCAGTTCGATCGATTCGCCAACCGCCAGCCAATGATCGTCAGATTCGCCCTCGACGGTCAGCCAGACTTCGCCCGAGATCACCTTGAAAGTCGACGGACGTGCGACACGCCAAGCCGCCGCGGGCTCACTCTGCTCCAACTCGAAAATACGGACTTCGCGCATCGCCGTTCTCCTTAAAGAACATTCCTGTTGCACCGATTATTGACGTGCGATGATCGAAGACCCATGCACAGTTACGAACAGTTTCATCGGAACTGTTCAGTTGAAAAACCGAACAGTTGGCGAGGCAGGCCCGATACAAGCCGGCACTCCTGCGCTTGCCAGTCCAGCGAGGAAAGCAGACGATGACGCCCGATATCCAGCTCGATCGCGACAACGGCGTGCCGCTCACCGAGCAGATCGTGACTGCGCTCACCGCGTGGATCCGGTCGCGGGACGCGCACCCCGGCTCGAAGCTGCCATCGATCCGCCAGTTCGCCGCCGAGTTCGGCGTGAGCCGCTTTCCAGTCATCGAGGCGTACGACCGCCTGGTGTCGCTCGGCTATGTCGCGTCGCGCCCCGGCTCCGGCTTCTATGTCGCCGATCGTCAGCCCCCCGATGCGCGCTGCCAAGGTACCTCGGACCCGCGTCTGGCCGATGTCGAGTCGGATCATTTACTCCAGCAGTTCAACTATCCTGGCGAAACGCTGAAGCTGAGCACTGGCTTCATTCCAGAAAGCTGGCGCGACATGGACGGCATCGCGCAGGCAATCCGCCATGTGTCGCGCACCGATCCGTCGAGCATGGTCGATTACGCGACGCCACTGGGCAATCCGATTCTGCGCGAGCACCTGAGAAGCCGCATCGGCCAGCTGGGCATCCATGCCGAGGCTTCGCAAATCCTGATCACCAACGGCGCGAGCCAGGCATTCGATCTGTTGCTGCGCTACATGCTCAAGCCGGGCGATACGATCTTTGTCGAAGATCCCGGTTACTACAACCTGTACGGCCTGCTCAGACTGCACGGCATGCGGCTGGTCGGCATTCCACGCACTGGCAACGGTCCGGATCTCGACGTGATGCAGGCGCAGCTCAAGCTGCACCGGCCGAGGCTGCTGCTCATCAACACCGTGTTCCACAATCCGACCGGCACCACGGTCGCGCCGCAGGTCGCGTTCCGGCTTTTGCAACTGGCACGCGAGCACGGCTTCCAGATCATCGAAGACGACATCTACGCCGATTTCCAGACGGAGCTCACCGATCGCCTCGCGACGTTGGACCAGCTCGAACAGGTGATCTACGTGGGCGGCTTATCCAAGACGCTGTCGTCGTCGCTACGGATCGGTTGCGTGGTAGCAAGCCACGCGATCATCAAGGACCTGGTCGATATCAAGATGCTGACGAGCATTGGCGGCTCGCGCTTTGCCGAAGCGGTGGCAGCGTCGCTGCTGGAGCGCGGTGCGTACCGAAAGTATCTCGAGCGCCTGCGCCGGCAGATGCGCGGCGCGCTCGGCTCGACTGTCCAGACACTCGAACAGGCCGGATGGGAGATATTCGAAGAGCCCGCAGGCGGCAAGTTCGTGTGGGCCCGGGTGCCGCATGTCGCGGATGCCGAGCGGCTGGTGACGTGCGGTGCGCCGCTGGGCGTAACGGTGTTGCCCGGCCAACACTTCAGACCGAATCGGGAAGTCAGCCCGTGGATCAGGATTCATGTGGCATTTACCCATGAGCCGCGGGCCCAGGCGTTTTTCCGTGCGGCTGTCGAGCTGCCGCCCGATCAGTGATGGCGATGCGAAGGAACACCGCGGCATCGCGTTGCGCGGCACGCCCTTGCCCGCCCGACGCTGCGCCGAGCCGGGCTTTTCCCTAGAATAGCGAGTCCCAGCCCGCCCCCGCGCGCCCAGCCACTCGCTATGCCTACGACGCCGACTCCCCCCGCTGTCGCCACCGACACCCGTTCCGGCCCTTCCGCCCGCTCGCTTACCGTGATGCTGTGGCTGGTCGCCACCGGCTTCTTCATGCAGACGCTGGACTCCACCATCGTCAACACCGTGCTGCCCGCGATGGCGACGAGCCTCGGCGAGTTGCCGCTGCGCATGCAATCGGTGGTGATTGCTTATTCGCTGACGATGGCGGTGATGATTCCCGTCTCCGGCTGGCTGGCCGATAAACTTGGCACGCGGCGGGTATTCTTCAGCGCGATTCTCGTATTCGCTATCGGCTCGTTGCTGTGCGCGAACGCGCATACGCTCAATCAGCTGGTGATCTTCCGGGTGCTGCAAGGCGTGGGCGGCGCGATGTTGCTGCCGGTGGGACGGCTCGCGGTGTTGCGTACCTTTCCGGCGGAACGTTATTTGCCGGCGTTGTCGTTCGTCGCGATTCCCGGTCTGATCGGGCCGCTGATCGGCCCGACGCTCGGCGGCTGGCTCGTCAAGATCGCGTCGTGGCACTGGATCTTTCTGATCAACGTGCCGGTCGGCGTCGTGGGTTGCATCGCCACATTCATCTTCATGCCGGATAGCCGCAACGAAGACACCGGCAAGTTCGATATACAGGGATACCTGTTTCTGGTTGTCGGCATGGTGGCAATTTCGTTTGCGCTCGACGGCCGTACCGAGTTCGGCATCCAGCATGCGACCGTGCTGGTGTTGCTGATTCTGAGTCTCGCCTGCTTCGTCGCCTATGGTTTGCACGCGGTGCGCGAGCCAGCGCCGCTCTTCCCGCTCGATCTTTTCAAGATCCATACCTTTAGCGTCGGCCTGCTCGGCAACCTGTTCGCGCGGATTGGCAGCGGCTCGATGCCCTACCTGATCCCTCTGTTGTTGCAGGTGAGTCTCGGCTATAGCGCGTTCGAAGCCGGCTTGATGATGTTGCCGGTCGCGGCCGCGGGGATGCTTTCCAAGCGCCTGGTGACGAAGCTGATCCTCAGATACAGCTACCGAAGCGTGCTGATGGCGAACACCATTCTGGTCGGTCTGATGATGGCGAGCTTTGCGCTGACCAGCGCAAGTCAGCCGCTGTGGCTGCGACTCGTGCAACTGGCGATCTTCGGCGGAGTGAACTCGATGCAGTTCACCGCGATGAACACGCTCACGCTGAAGGATCTCGGCACCGGCGGCGCGAGCAGCGGCAACAGCCTGTTCTCGCTGGTGCAGATGCTGTCGATGAGTCTCGGCGTGACGGTAGCCGGCGCGTTGCTGACGACTTTTACCGGCATCATGCAGCGCGTGACCGCCGCCAATTCGCTGCCTGCGTTTCACGCGACGTTCCTGTGCGTGGGGGTCATCACAGCATGCTCCGCGTGGATTTTCGCGCAACTGTCGCCGGACATCCGCAGGCCCGCGAAAAAGACCGATCCTTCCGAGCGGACGTGAACGGCGGCCCGATGGCCGGAAAGAGCTCAGCATTTGTTTGGGCGTGCCGCGCACAGCGCCTTTGTCGCGCATCGCCGGCCCGCAACAGGGCGCGCGCCGCACCAGCAAAGTGCGAATGATCGCCTGCGCACCGCCGCCCGAGCGCAGTCACGCGCCTGATAGCGAGGCTGTGGGACACCTGAGCCAAGTTTGCGCATGCGCATAGTTCTTGCTCGCCTATCCTGTAAACTCTTACCGGCGCGCGCGAGTTCGTGCCGAGCCCTGCAAGCGCCACCTCCACCCGACTGAGATGATGAGCATGATCGAACTCGATCCTCCCGGTTTTCAGCCGCCGCGCCCGATGGCCGGCGACGAGGGCACCAGGCGCACCGTGCTGTACGGCGGCTACACCGTTTTCAGCGTATTCCAGCCCGTGTTCTCGGTGTCGCACCGGCGTGCGATCGGATATCACGCATCGTTGCGCGCGCACGACGAGCATGCGCGCCAGGTTCCGTCGCACGAGGTTTTCACCCAGGCCGCGCGGCGCGGCGACTTGCTCGAACTCGGGCGATTGGCCGAATCGCTGCACCTCGGCAATTTCAATGCGTTCGACAGCCACGACGAGTGGCTTTTCCTGAGCTTGCATCCCGCCGCACTGATGGACACCAGCTACGGCGACGCGCTGCTGGCCGGCTTGAAGAGGCTCGGCCTGCCACCGCAGCGCGTCGTGCTCGAAGTGTCGGAACAAGCGGGCGGCGAGACGACGCGGTTCGCGGAAATCGTCGATGCGATGCGCAAGTCTGGTTTCCTGATCGCGCTCGACGGTTTCGGCGCCAAGCATTCGAATATCGACCGCGTATGGAATCTGCGGCCAGACATCGTCACACTCGACCGCTGCATCCTTGCGCAGGCGAGCGAGCACTCGCACATCGAGCGCGTGCTGCCGGGCCTCGTCTCGTTGCTGCACGAATCCGGGCAACTGGTACTGATGGGCGGCCTCAGCACCGAGCGTGACGCGCTGATCGCGCTCGAATGCAACGTGGACTTCGTCCAGGGCGCGTTTTTCGCGGGCCCGAGCGTCGAACCGGTCAAGCCGCAGGTGGCTGCGCGCCTGATGGACTCGCTCTCGGCTGCGCTGCGCGAACGCGTTGCCGCGCGCGAGAAGGCGCAATCCGCTCGACTTGCCCCCTACGTGATCGCACTCGAGACCGCCGCCCTCCAGCTGACTGCCGGCGAAACCATCGCCCAGGCCACTGCACCGTTGCTCGCGCTGGGCGAAACGGCGCGCTGCTTCGTGCTCGATGGCTCGGGGCGGCAAATTGGCGACAACGTGCTGCCGCGGGGCCGCACGTCGCAACGCGCCAAGCGCTTCCGCCCGCTGCTGCATTCGGAAGGCGCAAGCTGGGAGCGCCGCCCGTACTTCATTCAGGCAATGCGCCACCCCGATCAGGTGCATCTGACGCCACCGTATCTGTCGATCAACGAAGCGCATCTGTGCGTCACTGCGTCGATCGCGGCACATACGTCGCATGGCACACAAGTGCTATGCGTAGACATCAACTGGGAAATCGCCGCTCATCGCAGTTGAACAATCAGGACGCTGCTGGATCCGTGTGAGCAGTTGCCTGACTGCCGCGAGGCCGAGCATACGGTTGGCAGCTTGCAAACGCGCGGCGCTGGTGACGACACGCAGCGCGACGATCTTCGCCGAGGCGTCCGTTGCGCCGTCCGTCAGCACGTCGATCAGCCCGACGACGTCGCCTTCGCAGAGCAACGCGATACACACGGCGCCTTCCATCGACACGATCTCCGCGTTGTTTGCCTGCAGCGCCAGTGACGTAATGGTGTCCACCCAACCCACCACTGCCGGCTGGCCCGAGCGCAAGGGCTCGGATGCGGGCGCCGCGACTCGCGCACCGCCGGCGACGCTCAACGGCGCACTGCGCGCAGCATCCCGCTGCGCATTCGGAGAAACATGCAGCGGCGCGTCGCTACGCAGGTCAGGCGCGTCGCTGAAGAGCCGCAGCAGACCCGCGCGGTCCTGCGCTTCGAGCGCTGCGCGCAAGCGCTCGACGAGACGCCCATGCACCGCGGGATCGGGCCGCTTCAGCGGCGCACCGGCACGCCGTAGACGGGTCCTGGCTCGATGGACGATCTGTCTGCAGGAGGCTGGTGTTCGCTCCAGAATCGACGCGATCTCCGCATAGTCACTGTCGAACGCTTCGTGCAGTACGAACGCGGCGCGCTCGTCGGGCTTCAGATGTTCGAGCAGCAGCATCACGCCGTACGACATATCCGCCGCACGCAACGCCAGTTCCTCCGCCGACGGCGCGACGTCGGCGAGCCATGGCTCAGGCAGCCAGCCAGTGGTCTGCGATGCGCGCTCGCGCTGCAGGTGCCGCAACCGGTCGATCGCGGTGCGCGTAGTGAGCGTGGTGAGCCACGCGGCGGGTGTTTGCACCGCGCCGGTGTCGGCCAGATGCCACTTGAGCCACACGTCCTGCACGACGTCTTCCGCCTCCGCGCGGCTCCCGAGCATCCGGTACGCGAGCGCCAACAGACGGGCGCGCGCAGCCTCGAAACTGGATGCCTTCTCGATTCCCTGTTCCGTCATGCGTAGACCTCCAGATCATGCGTGGTGATTAAGACGCGCCACGACGATTACGACGTCGCATACCTGTGTGAAGGTCCATGCGCGTGCCATCGCCGGCATTCATTGAGCTTGACGCCCCGGCAACCGCCGATGTGACAGCGAAGCGAAAAAATTTTCCTGTCACACGGCCGCTCGCTGCCGCGTCAAATGAGCAACAACCGTCGCATGGCGCGCGACGTTTCGAACCCGATGTTCGAACCAGCCGAGCGCGCACCAGCGAATCATCCAAAGCGAGGAGCCCATGCATTGCACCCATCCATCCGTGTCAGGTCTGGGCCTCGTGCCTACGGTGATCGAACAGTCCGGCCGTGGCGAGCGAGCGTATGACATCTACTCGCGTCTGTTGCGCGAGCGCATCGTCTTCCTGGTCGGACCGGTCAATGAACAGTCGGCCAGTCTGATTGTCGCGCAACTGCTGTTTCTGGAATCGGAGAATCCGGACAAAGATATTTTCTTTTACATCAACTCGCCGGGAGGCTCGGTATACGACGGCCTCGCGATCTACGACACGATGCAGTTCATCAAGCCCGAGGTCTCCACGTTATGCACCGGGTTTGCCGCGAGCATGGGCACGTTCCTGCTCGCGGCTGGCCAGCACGGCAAACGCTATGCGCTGCCGAATGCGCGCATCATGATTCACCAGCCATCCGGCGGCGGTCAGGGCACCGCGGCGGACATCGAAATCCAGGCGAAGGAAGTGCTTTATTCGCGAGCGCGACTGAACGCGATCATGGCCGAGCGGACGGGCCGCAGCATCGAAGAAATAGCACGCGACACCGACCGTGACAACTTCATGTCGGCGCGGGAAGCAAGCGAGTACGGATTGATCGACGAGGTGCTGGAAAGTCGCGCGGCGCTGGGCGGCATCGGCCAAACCCGCCACGAGAACATGTAGCCGGGCCCGCTTGCGGCCTGTTGCTTCATGGCCTCCCGCCAGGGGCCTCCTGCTTGCGGCCCCTGTTGCCGCTCTCCTTTCAATCTCTGAACGCAATGCTTAGCTCAGGCGGTGCGACCGGACTACAAATGCTGCTCACCTTCGCTGGAATCGCTATCATGTCGCGACTCGTCGAATTTCGACGACCGCTCCATTGGAGATACACATGGCGTCATCCAACGAAAACGTCAGCATGGCGCTATTCTGCGACTTCGAAAATGTCGCGCTCGGCGTACGCGACGCGAAGTACGACAAATTCGACATCAAGCTGGTGCTCGAGCGCCTGCTGCTCAAGGGCAGCATCGTCGTCAAGAAAGCGTACTGCGACTGGGATCGCTATAAGAGCTTCAAAGGGGCGATGCACGAGGCCAATTTCGAATTGATCGAGATCCCGCACGTGCGTCAGTCAGGCAAGAATTCCGCCGACATCCGGCTTGTGGTGGATGCACTCGATCTGTGCTACACGAAATCGCACGTCAATACGTTCGTGATCATCAGCGGCGACTCGGACTTTTCACCGCTCGTATCGAAGCTGCGCGAGAACGCGAAGCAGGTCATCGGCGTCGGCGTGCAACAGTCCACCTCCGATTTGCTGATCGCAAATTGCGATGAATTCTTTTTTTACGACGACCTCGTGCATGAAAGCCAGCGCTCCGTCGCCCGGAGAGAATCGTCGCGCCAGCAACAAAGCGCCCAGCAGCCGGCCAAACGTCCGGCAGATGAAGAGGGGGCCCCGCGCAAGGAAGACCTGGAAAAGCGCCGGAGCAAAGCGGTTGAAATTGCGGTGCAAACATTCGATGCGCTCGCTTCCGAACGCGGCGACAGCGGCAAGATCTGGGCGTCCGTATTGAAGAGCGCCATCAAACGGCGCAAGCCGGATTTCAACGAGACGTACTACGGTTTTCGCGCTTTCGGCAAT
>NZ_DASXHN010000474.1:0-8648 GCF_036488505.1 Paraburkholderia sp.
ACGCCGCCGCGATGGCCGGCGCGAAAAAACGGCGCAAAAAAGGCCCAACCTCTAGGAGCTTGGGCCAAGCCACCTTGCGGCAGCGGAGGTTCCTTCGAACTGAACACAACGCGCGCACGAACGACACGCTGCCGGTGCATTCGCGCGTCGCGCGGGATTGAATCGTTAGGTAGTGTGAAGCCATGCGTGCGCATAGGTGTCGCGCGCACGGCTTGCCTGCTCAGCACGCCGCAATCAGTTACCGAAATAAACGCCGTGCTGGCCGCTCATCGGCTGAACCGCGCCACCCGACTGCGAAGTGCCGTTCATTGGCGCGCCGTAACCGCTGGTATCGGCGGTGGGCTGCGTTTGCGCGACGCTCGGATTCTGCGCCTGTACGCGCCGTTCCGCGGCCTGGATGTCGCCCGGGTAGCTGGAGTCGTTCGACGTCGCCGGGCTATAACCGGCCTGTTCGAGTTGGATCAGCTGGTTGCGGACTTCCGCGCGGGTGACGGGCTGCTGGCTCGACTGCGCGAAAGAAACGACCGGCGCTGCGAGAACTGCTGCGATGGCAACTGCCTTGAAGAGCGATTTCATGATGACTTACCTCCAATGTGTTTTATCTGTCGCATCGCTTTTCGCACTGTTGCGCAAGCGATTAACTTCAGTTTAGTCACCGCACCTCCAAGGGAAAACCCTTAATTTCGAGATACATAATTGTCTTCGTCGCAATAGTTGGCGGGAAACATTGCCCCGTCTGCCTCGATGCAGCAAGCATGCCGTAACAGTTGGCGGAATCGTAACCTCGTGCGGTCGGCTCGCTGCAACCGCGCGCGATCTCACGCGCCTGACGGTGGCGAGGGCGGCATCAGCAACAGCTTGCGCGGCCCACTGACGAACGCACTTCCCGGCTCGAAAAAGCGCAGCGGCCGATGCATCTCGCGCGACAGACCAATGCGCGTTGTCACGCCGACCGCCGCGTTGCCCGTCTCGATCACGCCGATCCATAGACCGCAGCCGGTGCAGAGGTCGCGTCCATCGAACGCCTGATCGACGCCGAACGCAACCGTGAGCCGGCCCGGCCCGCGCGCGAGATCGCGCAGCGGCACGCCGGGGCGGCGCGCTTCGATCAACGGCAGTCCCTCGAGCGGCTCGACTGCGCGCAACAGAATACCCGCGCCGACCTCCGCCGTTTCGGACGACATGTTGAGCATGTACGACAGCCCGTAAGTCAGGCGCACATACGCATGGCCGCGCGCGAGAAACATCGAGCCGTTATGCGGGCGGCGGCCGATAAACGCATGGCTCGTCGAATCACCGACCGGATACGCCTCGGTCTCGACGATGCGTCCGCTGATACGTCCTTCGGGCAGATCGTGCACGAGGTATTTGCCGACCATGAAGCGCGCCAGTTCCACCGTATCGACCGGCAGATCGTCGCGGCGCAGTGGCCGGATCGGAAGAAGCTCGTTTCGCATACGTCGTCCGTTGTTCGAAGGTGTGGCGGAACGGGGCTTCGTCATCCCACGCCATTGCCCAGTCTCGTCTAGCCTATCCGTTGTGGCGAAGCCGCATTTTCACGCCCGCCCAAGTCAACATGGCACTAATTGTTGTATCGTGTGTGATCGGCCGCAACACGTCTTCTTTGGGCTGTTGGCTTCCCAGCCTCGCGCCACTCGGCTGGATCCATTTCCAGCCGCATCCGCACGGCTGCTGTGCCCGTATCATTCGAATCGAATCCCGCTGTACCCGCTGGTGTAACTATCGGCCCCACCCGGGGAACTGATGTACCTATGACAACAGGAGAAGTCGAATGAAAGCATTCCCGGCAACCAAGATGATCGGCGGCGCACTAGTCGTTCTCGCGTCCCTCAACGCGTACGCGCAAAACAACGACGCATCCGCGACGGCAGCGCCGGGGGCTTCGGCGCCGACCACGAAGCAGGTTCGCGCGGCCAACCGCGCCCTGTCGCGGAAGGTCCGCAGTGCGCTCGCGAAGACGAAGGGTCTGTCCGTGTCGAACGTCACCGTTCGTGCACGCGACGGCGCGGTGACGCTGGCCGGCTCGGTGCCGGAGCAGCAGATGATCGAACTCGCGACCACCACCGCGCAGAAGGTGCCGGGTGTGACGTCGGTGCACAATGCGCTGACGATCCGCGAGATCGGTCAGTAAGCCGGCCGCTGAAGTTCCTGTAGGCAAGCATGCTGCGCCGGCATCCGGATCAACGGGTACCGGCGCCCCTCAACGTCTTATCCGGTGTTTGACACCGCGCGCGACCCGGCTCACGACCCAGCAAACCCATCGCGATGGACCGGCGCCACGACCTTTTCGGCGCGTCCGACGCGCCGCCCCGCGCTTAACCGATCCTGCAGTTGCACAATGAACCCCGTTCGACGAGCTATCGCGCGCGCGGCAGCGGGGCCTCCGTCGCACGCAGGCTTGCAGCGACACTTGACCCTTGCTCGTTTTGCAATCCCCTTGTCGATCAAGCCGTTATCGCTTACTTTTAAAGCCATTTAGCAGGTTCCGCAGCCCCGAAAGCCGGTAGCGTCGCCGTCATCCACCCGCATGCAAAGGACGTCCGAATGACCTCGCCCACGACCATGTTGCCCCGTTGGACTCTCGTCGTGCCGTTCGTCGGCTGGATCGTGCTCGGCGCTGCCTATGCGTTGCCCGGCAACGCACTGCTGCTGTCGCTGGTCGGCGTCGCGCTGTGCGCGGTGGTCTTTACCGCCGTCCACCATGCGGAAGTGGTCGCGCATCGCATCGGCGAGCCGTTCGGCACGCTGGTGCTGGCGGTCGCCGTGACGGTCATCGAAGTCGCGCTAATCGTTTCCGTGATGCTGACCTCCGGTCCCGAGAAAGCCGGTCTCGCGCGCGACACCGTGTTCGCCGCGGTGATGATCGTCTGTAACGGGATCGTCGGACTGTGTCTGCTGGTGGGCGGCATTCACCACCTCGAACAGGATTTTCAAAGCCGCGGCGCGGCGGCGGCGCTGGCAGTGCTCGCCTCGCTGTCCGTGCTGACGCTGGTGATGCCGAACTTCACCACGACCAACGTCGGCCCCGTCCTGTCGAGCTCGCAACTGGCGTTCGCGGGGATATCGTCGTTGGTGCTGTATTGCGTGTTCGTATTCGTGCAAACCGTACGCCATCGCGATTACTTTCTCGCCGACGTGCCCGACGAAGACGTCCACGCCGAGCCACCCCGCAGTCGCGACGCGCTGATCAGCGGCGCGTTGCTGCTGGTGAGCCTCGTCGCCGTGGTGCTGCTTGCGAAGGTGTTGTCGCCGGTGGTCGAAAGCGCGGTGCTGAACGCAGGCGCGCCGCCCGCGGTGGTCGGTATCGTGATTGCCGCGCTGGTGCTGTTGCCCGAAGGGCTCGCCGCGGTACGCGCGGCGCGCGGCGATCGGCTGCAGACGAGTCTGAACCTCGCGCTCGGCTCGGCGCTCGCCAGCATCGGCCTGACCATCCCGACCGTCGCGGCGGTGTTCCTGTATATCGGCCAGCCGATCGTGCTCGGCATCAGCGGCAAGGAAATGGTGCTGCTCGCGCTCACGCTCGTGGTCGGCACGCTGACGCTCAGCACCGGACGCACGACGATCCTGCAAGGCGCGGTGCATCTGTCGCTGTTCGCCGCGTATCTGTTTCTATCGTTCGCGCCGTAACCCGGAGATGCGCATCGATGCGCGTGGCCGATGCATGCGTGAAAGCGATTGCCAGCGGCAGCCGGCCAGCACCGGTGGCGGCGCCTGGCGCCAACCGTCGGTCACACCCGGGTCAGTCCTCCCAATGCTCGACGATCCAGTCGCGAAACAGATTCAGCTTCTGCTGCTGCGCGACTGAATCCGGATAAACGAAGTAGTATCGCCAGCCGGTTTTGAGCACCGTATCGAACGGCCGCACCAGACGCCTTGCCGCGACGTCCTCGTCGATCAGCGCGAGGTCGCTGATCGCGACGCCGAAGCCTTGCGCGGCCGCATTGGTCGCCATATCGAGCGTGTCGAAACTGGGGCCCAGTTCAGCGTCGACCGCCGCTGCGCCCCCGTCTGTTTCCGCGACTTTCGCCAGCCAGATCTTCCAGTCGCGATGATCGCGCGTCGGATGCAGCAGCGTATGGCGCGCAAGGTCGGCCACCTGGTCGAGCGGCTTGCTTTTCAGCAGCTCGGGCGTGCAGACCGGCGTCAGACGCTCCTCGAACAGCGACACCGCCTGCACGTCCGCGCCCGGCGACGATCCGTAGATGATCGCCGCATCGAACGGTTCGCCGTGGAAATCGACGTCGTGCTGCCACGTCGTCGTGATCTGCACGTGCAGATCCGGATGTTCGGACTGGAAGCGCATGATTTTCGGCAGCATCCAGCGCATCACGCAGGTCGGCACCTTCAGCGCGAGATCGGTGCGCTGCCTGGTGAGCCGCAGCGACATTTCCTCGATGCGCGCAAAGCTCTCCTTGACGGCCGGCAGCAGCATTTCGCCTTCGGCGGTCAGCGTCAGCCCCTTCGCGTGACGCTTGAACAGCGGGAATTTGTAGTACTCCTCGAGCGCGATGATCTGCCGGCTGACCGCGCCTTGCGTCAGGCACAGGTGGTCGGCGGCGCGCGTGAAGCTGCGATGGCGTGCGACGGTCTCGAAAATGTGCAGCGCGTTGAGTGGCGGAAGGCGTCGCATCGGCATGTCCACGATCAGAAAAATGCATTGGGCGGACGCGGCGGCGCGATTTGCCGCCGCGCCCGTCAAGCCGACAGAATACGCGGTCGGTCCCGTCCGCACGAGCCGGATCGCGGGTACGCCCCTATGCATTCGGCTCATGCGCGGTACGAATCGGCACCGTGCGCGGCCGCCCGCACCAGGGCGGTGCAAAAAAGCCGCCGCGAGCGTCGCCAGCACCCCGCTTTGCTCATACCTGCGCACCGAAATACACCGATCCGCCGGAGATGGACGTTAACCCGGATGCGCGATCGTCTGCCGGCTCTGGCCGCATGACTGAACCGCGCCTGGCTGCATCCGGGCGCCCCGAGCCATGAGCTCAGGTCATGCGGTCCATGCGCATATTTCGATTGTTGAGGGTTTTTGGCAAACCTACAGTGCATTCACGCGCGGTTATATCCCGCAGCGGTCACGGCGATTCATCGGCAACGGGCGTCCAACTCAGGAGACCGCCATGCAACAGATCAAACGGGGTAGAAGGCAGGCCATCAAGACGCTCGGCACGGTGCTCGCGGCGTCCGCGCTGCCGATGCCGTTTCTGAACCTGCGCGCGCAGGAGCACAACTTCAGCGGCAAGACGCTGCGCATCCTCACATGGTCGGACGATACCGGCACGGCCGCGCTGCGCAATATCGCCGCGACCTTCGCCGCGAAGACCGGTGCGAAGGTGGTCGCGGACCGCGCCGACGGCACCTCCGGCATGGTCGCCAAGCTCAAGGCGAGCGGCGAGCGCCCGACCTACGACGTGATCACGCTCGCGGGCGTGGGCGCAGCGGGGCTCGCGGACGCCGGCCTGCTGATGAAGCCGGATCTGGACCGCCTGCCGAACCTGAAGGACGTCGCGCCGCCATACCGCACCGGCGCGAACGGTTTCGGCGTCGGCTATCTGCTGTGGTCGGACGGGCTGATCTACAACACCGCGACGGTGAAGACGCCGCCGTCGTCCTACGAGGCGTTGTGGGATCCGAAGTACGCGGGGCGCATGTTCCTGCCGCCGCCCGAATGGGCCGAGGCGGTCGACCTCGCGATCATCGCCGCGAAGATGAACGGCGGTTCGCAGCAGAACATCGAGCCAGGCTTCAAGAAGCTCGCCCAGTTGAAGGATCACGTGATGACGCTCGGTGAGAACCCGAACCAGGTCGCCGACCTGTTTCGCACCGGCTCGCTCGATATCGGCGGCATCTATTCGCCGGCCTTTTTCCCAGACCAGATCCGCAAGCCCGAGTACAAGATGGGCGTGACCTATGGCATGTAGGAAGGCTTCGCGACGCAGCTGATGTTTACGGTGATCCCGAAAGCGCATCCGGGCGATGCCGATCTGATCCACGCGTTCATCAATCATTCGCTCGACGCGGGCGTGCAGGGCCGCATGGCCGCCGACGTGCTGAACGGCCCGGTCAATTCCAAAGCGGTGATTCCGGCCGAAAGCCGCGCGTTCGTGCCGAGCCCGCAGCAGATCGCCGAGAAAGCGGTGCTGCATGACGACAAGGCGCTGGCCGCCGTGCAGCCGGCATGGATCAAGCGCTACACGGAAATCTTCTCGGCGTGAACGCGATACTCGCGCGCTGGTCGCAGCGTGCCGCGATGATGCCGGACGAGGCGGCAGCGGGCCCCGCGCGGGGCGCCGCGGCCGCCGCACTCGTGTCGGCCGCGGCCGCACCCGCCACGACGAGCGCGCTCGCGAAGGCGCGCCCCTGGCTGCTGCTCGCACCGATCCTGCTGTTTCTCGCGGTGCTCGGCGCGGCGGCACTGGTCGTGCTGCGCATGAGCTTCGGCAGCGCCGGTCACGAATGGCGCGGCTTCACGCTGCAGAACTACGCGGACCTGGTCGACGGCTACTTCATCAAGTCGTTGTGGCTGACGCTGCGGCTCGCGTTCCAGAGCATGATCTTCGCGGTACTGCTGGCGATTCCCGTCGCGCTAGCGATGGCGCGCACCAGGTCGCGGCTCGCGCGGCGGCTGCTGCTCGCGGGCGTGCTGCTGCCGCTGCTCGTCAATCTGCTGCTGCAAGGCTATGGCTGGCTCGTGATTCTTGGCCCGGCTGGACTGCTCAATCACGCGCTGCTCGGCAGCGGGCTCGTCGAGCGTCCGGTGATGTGGCTGTATCGCGAGCAGGGCGTGCTGCTCGGGCTGATCCAGACCGCGTTTCCGCTCGCCGTGCTGCCGCTGTCCAGCGCGATGCGCGCGGTGTCGATCTCCTACGAGGAAGCCGCCGCGACGCTCGGCGCGACGCGCTGGCAAACGCTGCGTCATGTACTGCTGCCGCTCGCGATGCCCGGCCTCGTGTCGGGTGCGCTGCTGGTATTCGCGTACAACGCGAGTGCGTTCGCGGTGCCGTTGCTGCTCGGCGGCCGGCGCGTACCGATGCTCGCGGTGCTGGTCCATGATCAGGTCGCGCCGCTGCTGAACTGGCCGGCCGCGTCCGCCTCCGGCGTCGTGCTGATGATCGCGACGCTAAGCGTGATGGCGCTGTCGCAACGGCTGGTGCGCCGCACTCAACGTCTCAATGCGGAGCCTCACGGATGAGCACGCTACCCAGTTCCCGCCTGCGGCATCCGGCACCGCGTTCGCCGCGCTGGCCGCGCAGGCCGCAGACGATGCCCGGCCAGCTCGGCCGCGTAAGCGCGCTGGTCGCGGGCGTCGTGCTGTTTGTCGCCGCGTTGCCGATCCTGACGATGATCGTGATGTCGTTCAGCGCCGCCGACACGCTCGACTTTCCGCCGCACGCGTACAGCCTGCACTGGTATCGCGCCGCATGGCACAGCTTCGTATCGCCCGATGCGACGGATACGCTGTCGATGGGCGCGGCGCTGACCACGAGCCTCGTCGTCGCGTTCTCGACGATGCTGATCGCGACGCTAGTGTCGGTGCCGGCCGCGTATGCGCTGAGCCGCTACTGCTTTCGCGGGCAACCCGCGGTCGAGCAGCTGGTCGCGCTGCCGCTCGTCTATCCGCTCGTAATGCTCGGCCTGTCGCTGCTGCTGGTGTTCAACGCGCTGCCGGTCGAACTCGGCGTCGGACGGCTGATCATCGCGCATGTGATCCTCGCGTTGCCGTTTACCGTGAAGAACTGCGCGGCGTCGGTTGCGTCGATCGGCCCGGAATTCGAAGAAGCGGCCTGCGTGATGGGCGCGAGTCCCACCCGCGCGCTGCTCGACGTGGTGTTGCCGCTGATGCGCCCCGGCATTCTCGCCGGCATGCTGTTCGCGTTCATCGTGTCGTTCAACGAGTTCACCGTCACGTTCTTCCTGTACAGCATCGATACGATGACGCTGCCGGTGTGGCTGTATAGCCGCACGGTGTCGTCGCTCGATCCGACCGTGTTCTGTTTCGCCGTGTTTATCGTCGCGATCGACTTCGCGCTGATCTGGCTGCTGGAAAAGCTGATCGGCGACGAAGGGGTTGCGCTTTGAGTTCCCCCGCGCTGGAGTCTTCGATGACCCACCTGACCCTGCAGGCGCTCACGCGGCGCTTCGGCGCGGTGCACGCCGTCGACAACGTCGATCTGAGCGTGCCCGACGGCAAGCTCGTGTGCTTTCTCGGCCCGTCCGGCTGCGGCAAGACCACCCTGCTGAGGATGATCGCCGGACTCGAAACCCCGACTTCCGGAAGCCTTCATCTCGCCGGCCGCGATATCACGCGTTTGCCCGCGAACCGGCGCGACTTCGGCATGGTGTTCCAGTCGCTCGCGCTGTTTCCGCATATGACGGTCGCGCAAAACGTCGCGTATCCGCTGAAGCTGCGCAAGCTCGCGAAAGACAAACAAACGCGCCGCGTCGCCGAACTGCTGGAGCTGATCCAGTTGCCGCATATGGCAAACCGGCCGGTCACGCAGCTATCGGGCGGCCAGCGGCAGCGCGTCGCGATTGCGCGCGCGATCGCGTCGGAACCGCAACTGTTGTTGCTCGACGAACCGCTGTCCGCGCTCGACGCGAAGCTGCGCGAAGCGATGCAGGTC
>NZ_DASXHN010000329.1:0-4437 GCF_036488505.1 Paraburkholderia sp.
AACAACTCCGGATAGTAGCTCGGGAAGATCGCGTTATAGCCTTGATAGATGATGCCCCACATGAGGATCGACATCAGCATGGCGAGCGGCTCGTTGCGGATACTGATCGCGTACAGGTACGCGAACGACAGCAGCCCAGCGCCGAGCGCGCCGACGATGATCGGCAGACGCCGCCCGATCCGGTCCGACAGATTGCCGACGTACGGAATCACCAGCACCGCGACGATATTGCCGACCACCGGAATCCACAGGTACAGGCTCTTCGAAAAGCCGATGCCATACGACGCCTGGACAGCATACGCGGCGCCGAAAATCGTCGCGACGACCGGGATCACGTTCATCAGCGAGCACAGCACGACGCGCACCATGTCGCCCCAGTTGTAGCGGAACGCTTCCACGATCGGCGAGCGCGGCACGGCGCCGCTCGAATCCTCCTTCGCGAACGCGGGCGTTTCCTCGACTTCGCGGCGAATGATGTAGCCGGCGATCAGCACGACCGAGCTGAGCAGGAACGGAATGCGCCAGCCCCATGAGTTGAACGACGCGTCGTCCATGTAATAGGCGAGTGGCAGAAACACCGCGGCGGCGAGAATCTGCCCGGCCTGCACGCCTTGCAGCGTGAAGCTCGCGTAATAGCCGCGTCGCCCGAATGGCGCGTGTTCGAGAATCATCGAACTGGCGCCGGAGATTTCGCCAGCGACCGCGAAGCCCTGAATCAGGCGCAGCACGACGAGCAGCACGGGCGCAAGGAAGCCGATGTGCTGATAGGTGGGCAGCAGGCCCACTGCCATCGTCGACAGGCCCATCAGGAACATGCACACCAGCAGCACGTTCTTGCGCCCGTGCGTGTCGCCCCAGTGTCCGAGTACGACTGCGCCGATGGGTCGAGCGACGTAGCCGACGCCGTAGGTCGCGAGCGAAGCGACGATCGCGATTTTGGGGTTGCCGGAAGGGAAGAACAGTTGCGGGAAGATCAGGGCCGCGGCCTGCGCGTAAATGAAGAAGTCGTAGTACTCGAGCGCTGAGCCGATCCAGCCGCTGGCGGTTGCCTTACGAGCCTGCGAGCCGTGCCCGTGGCTTGCCGATGCATTCGTTTCCATATCGTCTCCTGAACAGTAGCGTGTTCTCGTCAGCTTCTATGGCTGAATCATTGGCGTCCTTTAAGCGGCGCCACGCAAGCCAGGGCTTTCCGGGGTCACGTTGACGCGGTGCCACATGCATGCCAGGGGTTAACCATTGGCAGGTATCGCTGGCAATGGGTTTGTTCGGAGGGATTTGCGGTTGTTTTGCCCAATCGCGCGGCGCAGGTCTGGGCGCTATGGCCGGTAACGCGCGGCGAGGCCGCGTTGTGAACGATGCCTGCGGTTCGTGAACCGAGGCTCGGCTGCCGGTTCGCTCACACGCTCGAAGCCGTATCTTCTTCTGCCTCGTCCAACCCGCCGCGTTGCATCGCCGTAACGGACTCCGGCACGACCGCTGCGGAGGCCGGCCGCGGATCGTCGATGCTGTAGCGAAGGCGCTTGCCTTCGATATAGAAACGCAACTGGCGGTATCTGATCAGATAGACGAGGCCGACCAGCGCCGCGCCGAAGCCCGAAGCGGCACCCACGCCGAGTGCCCAGCGCGGGCCGAAACGATCGGCGACCCAGCCGACCACCGGGGCGCCGAGCGGCGTGCCGCCGAGCGCGATCGCCAGCAGAATCGCGATCACGCGGCCGCGCATCGCGGGTTCGGTGGTCAATTGCACGAGGCTGTTGGTCGACGTGGTGAAGGTTTGCGTCGACACGCCGATCACCACCAGCACGAGACCGAACAGCACGTAGTTCGGCATCAGCGCGGCCGTCGTGCAGCCGACGCCGAACACCGTGCCGGCCAGAAGCAGCAGCGTCATGCGCGGGCGCGCGCGGCGCGCGGCGAGCAACGCGCCCGTGACCGAGCCGATCGCCATCGTCGAACTGAGTACGCCGTATTCGCTCGCGCCCGCATGGAATGCGGTGACCGACATCGTCGAGATAAAGATCGGGAAGTTCAGCCCGAACGTGCCGATCAGGAACAGCATCAATAGCGCCGCCTTCAGATCGGGGCGCGTCCACACGTATTTGAAGCCTTCTACGAAGCTGCCGCGCGTACGCACCGCGAGCGGCTTGTGATGCAGTTCGCCGAGCCGCAGCATGCGCAGTGCGCCGAGCACCGCGACGAACGACAGCGCGTTGATCAGGAACACCCAGCCGGTGCCTACCGATGCGATCAGCAGACCCGCGACCGCCGGCCCGATCATGCGCGCGGCGTTGAACGACGTGGAATTGAGCCCGACCGCGTTCGCGAGGTCTTCTTCGCCAACCAGATCGGACACGAAGGTCTGGCGCGCCGGCGCATCGAACGCGGTCACGCAGCCGAGCAGGCCGGCGAACACATAGACCTGCCACAACTGCACGAGCCCGCTCACCGTGAGCAGGCCGAGCGCGAGCGCCAGCGTGCCCATTGCCGCCTGCGTCGCGAACAGCAGCTTGCGGCGGTCGAAGTGATCCGCCGCATAGCCGGTGAGCGGCAGCAACAGCATCTGCGGGCCGAACTGCAACGACATCACGATGCCGACCGCGGTCGCGTTGTGATGCGTGAGCCCGGTAAGCACGAGCCAGTCCTGCGCCGTTCGCTGCATCCACGTGCCGATGTTCGAGACGATCGCGCCGCTCGCCCAGACGCGGTAGTTGAAATTGCGCAGCGAACGGAACGTGGTGCTCACGACAGGTTTTTCCTCATTCGATCCGCGATCACGCGCGCGTTCTTTCGAGCAGGTCGAGCACTTGCTGCGTCGTGCCGGTTTCGCCGAGGCGCGGGAAGATGCGCGTGATGCTGTTGGTGTGGGCATCCGGGTGGAGGTCCGTCATTGCGTCGACGGCGAGCGTGACGTGCAGGCCGTGTTCGCTCGCGAAGCGCGCGGTCGACTCCACGCCGATGCTGGTCGCGATACCGCAGAGCACCACTTGCGTGACGCGTTGGTCGCGCAGATACGTGGCGAGGTCCGTGTTCGTGAACGCGCCCCACGTGCGCTTCGTGACCACGTGATCCGACGGCTGCTGCTTCAGCTCCGGCAGCAGGTCCGCGAAGCCGGCCGGGAAGTCGCCGCGGGGCCCCGCCTGGTCGGTGCGGCCCGGCGCGCCGCCGGTCACGTTCACGAGCACCACGGGCAGGCGATGGCGGCGAAACGCGTCGAGTAGCTGGACGCAGCGCTCGACGATTTCGCCGCTCGGGTGAACGGTGGGCAGCGCGACGATGCCGCGCTGCAGATCGACGACGATCAGTGCGGTATTTGCGTCGAGAGTGGTCAATGCCATGGTGTGGCTCCTGTGAGTGACGAATCGCGCGTTACCAGTTATGAATCGATCAGGCGTTTCAGTAGATCGACGCCCGTCGCCAGTTGTTGCTGTTCTGCCGCCGAGAAACGCGTTTGTATCGTGCGATACAGCCAGTCTTCGCGCGCGGCGCGGCTTGCATTCACTTTTTTGCGAAACGCAGGGGTCAGCGAGAGGACCGTTTGCCGGCCGTCGTTGGGATCGGGCGTGCCGCTCACGAAGCCGGCGGCCTTCAGCGCCGCCAGCGTTTCACCCATCGATTGCGGGCGCATCCCATGGGCGCGCGCGAGCGCGGTGACCGTGGCCGGGCCTTCGCGTTCGAGCAGACTCAATACCTGAACCTGCGAAGGGGTGAAATCGCCGACGTAGGATTCTTCGCGCAGCCGGCGGCGCAGCTTGCTGGACAGCACGCGCAGATCTTCCGCGAGCGCATGCAGGGTTTCGGGGGGAAGGGGGGCAGTGCGGGGAGGGGGATGGCTCATTGGGCGGCGCGCGGCGACATGATGCGAAGGTTACCTTCGCATCTCGTTCCGGTCAAGTCGCGACCTACGCGGCGGTCAGATGGTGCGCCGAGGCCTGGCCGGTGCGTGCGCGATGACCGCGCGCCCCGTCCCGGTGCGCGCGGCGAGCAGGCGCTGCATCGTGAGTCCGCTCACGCTGGCCTGGCTCCCGCCGATGTGACGCGACACGAGTTCGACGCACAGCGCGCTGTCGCCGTGACGGATCGCGTCGACGATGGCGGCGTGTTCGTCGTCAGTCTCGGCGATGGCGTCACCGTGCACGAGATCGACTCGCCGCACCACGCGGATGCGGTCGGTGACGCGCTGCATTGCCGAAGTCAGTTCGTCGTTTCACGGGGCGCTCGTCGGGCGTCATGGTCACGTCGCGCTGGCTTCGCTTTCGTCCTGGGCGAGCAACTGGCTGTCGGGCAGCCGCAGGGGCACGAGGTTGTCCGAGTTGTTGGCTTCCACCAGCCGGATCATTTGCAGCATGAAAACGTCGCGCTCGACGGGCGACAGATGTTCGACGGTGCGATCGTGTGCGCGCTGCACCGCGGCGGCCATCTTTCTGACCAGCCGTTTGC
>NZ_DASXHN010000372.1:0-18884 GCF_036488505.1 Paraburkholderia sp.
CGGATGAACAGTTGCACGCCGAACGACACCTCGAGGTCCGCGAGCGCCGTCGAGATCGACGGCTGCGAGATGTGCAGAAGTTTCGCGGCGGCGGTGAAAGATAGGGCTTCCGCGGTGACCACGAAATAGCGCAACTGGCGCAACGAGTAGCGCAACGGCTGACTCTCCATCGATAACGCTCCGTGCTCTGAATCCTCGATGCGCGAATTGTGACGCGGTCAAAAAGCCTTGCATAGGGAAATCCGATGCTATGCATTTTTTAAATATATTTTTCGGATTCTGCAAGGACGCGTAGATTTTCTTGAAACACGATCGACCCAGCGACCGACTGCCGTCGTGGAAGCGAATCGAAACATTCCGCCTTTTCACAAGGATGCAGCTATGACAGTGGAAACAACGTCAATCGACACCCTCGTGGTCGGCGCCGGCCAGGCCGGCGTCGCCATGAGCGAACATTTGAGCAGGCTGGGCGTACCGCATCTCGTGCTGGAACGCGCGCGTATTGCCGAGCAATGGCGCACCGGACGCTGGGATTCGCTGGTTGCAAACGGCCCCGCATGGCACGATCGCTTCCCGAATCTCGAATTCGCCGATTTCGACCCGAACGCGTTTGCGTCAAAGGAGCAGATCGCGGACTACTTCGTCGCCTACGCGAATAAATTGGAGGCGCCGATCCGCACCGGTGTGGAAGTGAAGAAGGTCGTGCGCAATGCGGGGCGCCCGGGCTTCACCATCGAAACGTCGGCGGGCCTGTTCGAGGCCGATCGTGTGGTGGTTGCGACCGGGCCATTCCAGCGCCCGGTGATTCCGCCAATCGCGCCGCGCGATTCGAGTCTCACCCAGCTTCACTCAGCCGCCTATCGCAATCCGGACCAATTGCCCGCAGGCGGCGTATTGGTGGTGGGAGCGGGATCGTCGGGCGTGCAAATCGCGGACGAACTGCAACGTGCGGGCAAGCGCGTCTATCTGTCGGTCGGCGCGCATGACCGGCCGCCGCGCGCCTATCGCGGCCGAGACTTCTGCTGGTGGCTCGGCGTGCTCGGCGAATGGGACGCGGAAGTCATGAAGCCGGGCAGGGAACACGTGACGATCGCGGTGAGCGGTGCGCGCGGCGGCCATATGGTGGACTTTCGCCGGCTCGCGAATCAAGGCATCACGCTTGTCGGTCTGACGAAATCGATCGATAACGGCGTGGTCGCCTTCGAGGCGGATCTCTCGGACAACATCAGGCGCGGCGACGAAAACTATCTGTCGCTGCTGGACGCGGCCGACGCGTACGCGGCGCGCAACGGTCTCGACCTGCCCGAAGAGCCGGAGGCCCGCGTCATTCCCGCCGATCCGGAATGCGTGACGCACCCGTTGCGCGATCTCGATCTGGCGCAAGCCGGCGTGACGTCGATCGTGTGGGCGACCGGGTATGCGGTGGATTTCGGCTGGTTGAAGGTCGACGCGTTCGACGAAAACGGTAAGCCGAAACATCAGCGCGGCGTGTCGAAGGAGCCCGGCATCTATTTTCTTGGCCTGCCGTGGCTATCGCGCCGGGGGTCCGCCTTCATCTGGGGCGTCTGGCACGACGCGAAGCACATCGCCGATCACATCGTCACGCAGCGCAAATATCTGGCTTACTACGACGGCCCGGCAGGCAACACGCAGAGCCGCCGCGACGAAGGCCCGTCTAATCCGCAATCCGTTTCTTCTTTCGTTGAGGTGCATTGATGAGCCAACCTACCCATACCCGTATCCGCATGTTCAACACGAAGGATACGTACCCGAACCAGACGCTCGACAACGACCTTTGCCAGGCCGTGCGAGCCGGCAACACGGTCTATGTGCGCGGACAGGTGGGCACGGACTTCGAAGGCCGCCTGGTTGGCATCGGCGACCCGCGTGCGCAGGCCGAGCAAGCGATGAAGAACGTCAGGCAGCTGCTCGAAGAAGCGGGCAGCGACCTGTCTCACATCGTCAAGACGACGACTTTCCTGACCGACATCCGCTACCGCGAGCCGGTCTATCAGGAAGTCGGCAAGTGGTTGAAGGGCGTGTTTCCTATCTCGACCGGGCTGGTGGTGGTCGCATTGGGGCAGCCGCAGTGGTTGATGGAAATCGACGTAATCGCGGTCATTCCGGATGGATGGACGCCGCCGAACACGTAAGGAGCATCACATGACATTTTCCATCGTCGGACGTTGTGCCGAGTCTGGACAGCTTGGGATCGCGATCAGTTCGTCCAGCATCGCGGTGGGCGCTCGCTGCCCGTGGTTGCGCGCCGGCGTAGGCGCGGTCGCGACGCAGAACGTCACGCTGCCTGCGCTCGGCCCGGACATCCTCGATCTGCTCGAGCACGAGCATCTGGACCCCGCCGCCGCGCTGGAGCGTGCGCTCGGCGCGAGCGAGTGGAGCGAGTACCGCCAGGTAACGGTGATCGATCAGCACGGGCGCACCGCGTTTTTCAGCGGCAAAGAAGCGCTCGGCACCTATCACGCGGCCGCCGGCAAACAATGCGTAGCCGCGGGCAACATGCTTGCCGGCATCGAGGTGATCGAGGCGATGCTTCCGGCGTTCGAACAGGCACCCGGCACGCTTGCCGATCGCCTGCTCGCGGCCATGCATGCGGCGATGTCTGCGGGCGGCGAAGCGGGGCCCGTGCATTCGGCGGCGCTCAAGATCGTCGGCGACGTGAGCTGGCCAATCGTCGATTTGCGGGTCGATTGGATCGACGACGACCCGATCGGCCAACTCGACGGTTTATGGCAAGCGTATCGGCCGCAGATGCAGGACTACTTGACCCGGGCCGTGAATCCGACGGCCGCGCCCAGCTATGGAGTGCCGGGCAATGAATGACAGATCCAGCCGCGCGCTGCTCGAACGGCTGATCGGTTTTGCCACGGTCAGCCGCGACTCCAACCTGGAGATGATCGAATTCATTCGGCTCTACCTGCGGGAGCTCGGCGTCGAGGGCGAGCTGTTCTACAACGCCGAGCGCACCAAGGCGAATCTGTTCGCCACGATAGGCCCGCGTGAGCGCGGCGGCATCGTGTTGTCCGGTCATACCGACGTCGTGCCTGTCGATGGCCAGGCGTGGACTGTCGACCCGTTCCGCCTGACTGAGCGCGACGGGCGGCTGTATGGGCGCGGCACGGCCGACATGAAAGGCTTCATCGCCTGCGTGCTGGCGGCGGTGCCCCGATTTCTCGACGGCGAGCTGAAGCAGCCGGTGCACGTTGCGTTGTCGTACGACGAGGAAGTCGGTTGCCTCGGCGTGCGGCCCATGCTGGCCGAACTACAGCGGCGTGCGCACAAGCCGACGTTGTGCCTGATCGGCGAGCCGACTGAACTGAAGCCGGTGCTGGGGCACAAGGGCAAGCTGGCGATGCGCTGTCAGGTGAAAGGCGCGCCTTGCCATTCGGCTTATGCGCCGTATGGCGTCAACGCCATTCAATACGCGGCAAGGATGATCGGCCGCCTGGAAGCGATCGGCGAGCAGCTGGCGCAGCCCGAACATCACGACGAGCGATTCGATCCGCCGTTCTCGACCGTGCAGACCGGTGTGATCAAAGGGGGCCGTGCGCTCAACATCGTCCCGGCCGAATGCGAATTCGACTTCGAAGTGCGCGCGCTGCCTGGCTTCGACGCAGACCAGGTAGCCGACGAATTGCGGACCTACGCCGAATCCGAACTGCTGCCGAGGATGCGCGCAGTGCAGTCGAACACCGACATTCGCCTTCAGTCGCTGTCCGCCTATCCGGGACTGGCGACCTCGCCCGACAGCGACGCGGCGCGTCTTCTGGCGCGGCTTAGCGGCTCTACCGAGTTCGGCACAGTTGCGTTCGGCACCGAAGGCGGCCTTTTCGATCAGGCCGGCATTGCAACGGTGGTTTGTGGACCGGGCAGCATGGACCAGGGGCACAAGCCGGATGAATTCGTCAGCGTCGATCAATTGAGCAGTTGCGATGCGATGCTGGCTCGTTTGGTGGATTACCTTTCGGACGCGCGGTGAGACATGCGCAGGCGCGACGATTCGCAGGCATTGGGCTGGAGCCAGGCGCTCAGGCGTCGAATCCGGCCAACAGGGAGACAAACTTGAATACTTCGCAACGCGATGCTTCGCCGTTGATCGAGAAACACACGATCGGCTACGCGAAAATGCGACCCCCGCGGACTGCGGCACCTCGGCAATACGCGGGGCAACGCTTAAGCGCCGCTAAAAAGCGACGCTAAAAACGACGCTCGAATCGCCACACCGGCAAATGGCCGGAAACGAGCGTCGCCGGCCGCGCGCAACTAAGCTATTGCCCGTCGCCGTACAGATCCAGCAACATCAACGTCACACCGTTGGTCCATCCGAAACCGTCCTGCAACGGATATTCGCCGCCGCCACCACCGCCTTCCCCGGCACCTTCGACGACGTACTTCTCGACCAGCTTCTGCTGCGTCTTGTAGACGTTTTCGACGTCGGCCAGAAAGCGGGTGCCAATCGGTTTCGCCAGGTCGGCGCGTCCATAGCGCTTGAGGCCCTGAATCGCGATCCAGTGCAGCGGCGCCCATCCGTTCGGCGCATCCCATTGCTGCGTCGTGTTGTAGGTCGACGTGGTGAGCCCGCCTTGCTTGAGCAGCACGTTCTGCACGGTCTGCGCGGTTTTCCACGCGCGATCAGGCCACGCCACCGCAGCCATCAACGGATACAGCATCGCCGGCGTCTGGTTGTCGCGCACCTTGTCGAGCCGCCAGTCGTAATCGCCGTAGTAGCCGTTGTTGTTCCACAGATAGCGGTTGATGCCTTCGGCGCGCCGCGTCGCATGCCCGATGAATTGCGCGACGCATTTAAAGTCGCGAGTAACGCTGCAGCCACGCGCGATTGTCGTCTCGAGATGGAACAGCAGGCTGTTCAGGTCGACAGGGATGATCGATGTCGTACGCACCGTCGCCAGTGTCTGGTTGTCGCCGAACCAGCGTGAGCTGAAATCCCAGCCGCTCTCCGCTGTCGCGCGCAGATCGCGATAGACCTCGTTGGCCGGGCGGCCACTCGCCTGCGCGGTCTGGACGTCCTCGAGGTACGATTCGTCGCGCGGCGTATCCAGTTCGTCCCAGTAGCGGTTCAACACCGTGCCGTCCTTCAGCACGACCACGTTGCGCGTCGCGCCGCCGGGCGGCGTGCTGTTCTCGCCCTGCATCCAGTACGCGTGCTCCTTGCGCATTGCCGGCAGGTACTTCTGATAGACCTTGTTGCCTTCCTGCTGCGCGGCGAGCTCGACCATATACGAGTAGAACGGCGGTTGCGAGCGGCTCAGATAATAGGTTCGATTGCCGTTCGGAATATGGCCGAAGGTGTCGATCATGTACGCGAAGTTGTCGAGCATGTCGTCGACGAGATCTTCACGCCCCGACTCCTGCAGCCCGAGCATCGTGAAGTATGTGTCCCAATAGTAGCCTTCGCGAAAGCGGCCACCCGGCACCACGTACGGCTTTGGCAGCGGGATCAGCGAGCTGTAGTCGGGCGCGCTCGTGGTCGTGCGCGTAAGGCCGCTCCATAGCCAGTCGATGTGATCACGCAGGCTCTGGTTCGGCGGCGGCGTGATGCTCTGGTCGGCCGGCAGCGTGAAGTTGTCGTTCACGAATGCTGGCAGCGAAAAACCCGATTGACCTTTTTGCGCGTCGTACATTTGCACGATAGTCGCGGGATTGCCTTTCGGGATCGCGTCGACGAACGTCTTCTGATCGGGGAAGACCTGCGCGGTCTGCACGGCGACGAACAGATCGCCATACAGAATGTCGGGTGCGGGCGGTAGCGCGCCGCCAACCTGCGTATCGGCAAAGCAGTTGACGGACGCGAGTACGAGCGCAGTGATACCTGCCGCGCCGATCGCGGTCGGCGAACCGCGCCGCATGAATCGCCTGCTTGTGCTACGCATAACGCGGTGCCGCGGCGCCAAGGCGGGATGTGATGCGGCGATGACAGGCGCGTCGCCCGACGAGGTGACGCGGCTGCGAGACAGTGACTGGATCCTCATGATGCCTCCAAGGTGTTTGGGCAGTTCACTGGTCTCATCGCAGCTTGCCATTCGATACCGTCTGCATGCGGCATACGCGTCCGGCATGAGATCGCCGGATCAAAGGCCTCGAAAGCATCGCACGGTTGCGAAGCATCAGGCAACTGCAGCGCAGCATATCGAGCACGCGTTGGATGTACGCAACCGGTCGCTCAGTCAGTCCACTCTGTTTCGCGTCCGCGCAGGCACGCTCAATGCCCGGCGCGGGTACAACGCTTGCTGATCAGATCACGCTCAACCGAGCGCCACCACCGCGATCTCGACCAGCAGATCACGTGAGGCAAGCTTCGCCTCGACGGTCGCGCGAGTCGGCGCGCAGCCTTGCGGCACCCATGCGTCCCACACTTCGTTCATGCCGGCGAAGTCGCGGTCAATGTTGGAAAGCCAGACTTGTGCGGAAACCAGGCGTGTCTTGTCGATCCCGGCCTTTTCCAGAAAGCCGTCGATCTTCTCCAGTACTTTCGCAGTTTGAACCTTGATATCGGGCGTAGGATCGGCCGAAGTCTGGCCGCCGATAAATACGAGGCCCGCGGCTTTGACGACGCGGCTCATACGTTGGTTGGTGTCGATACGAACGATATCGGTCATAAAAAACTCTCCGGGTAAAGTCAAACAAGGCCGTCGTGCGCGTGACAACGCGAGTGACGGAAAGAAGAAGGAAGCGCGCTAATGCGCGACCAGTTGCGTGGCCGCCGCGCGTGGCGACGACGCGCCGCCAGCGAAACGATCCACGGCGAACGCATCGAGTGAAATGGAAGGCGTACCGTCGAGTATCAGTTCGGACACGAGCTTGCCGCAGCCCGGTCCCAGCTGAAAGCCGCTGCCGCAATAGCCGAACGAGTAGTACAGATCGCTGGCCTTGCGGCTCGCGGAAATCACCGGCAGTTCATCGTCGGTGAAAGCTTCGACGCCCGCCCATGCGCGATTGACGCCGAGGTGGCGCAGATGTGGAAACAGATCGGTCACGGTCTGCGCGCTACGCACGAGGCGGACGAAATCGACTTCGCCGTGGCGATTGGCAAGATCCGCAATGCCGATCAGCTTGCCGCCGATCACCACCGTGCCGTTGTCGAACTGCTTGAACGATAGCGGCCGGCCGGTCGCGCCGAGCGTCGCGCGACAGAATGGCGCGACCCGATGCGTGACCATCAGCATCAGCCCCTCGGGATGCACCGGCACCGGTTCATCTACCTGCCTGGCCAGTTCGCCCGACCACGCGCCGGCGGTCACCAGCAGTTTCTCCGCGCTGAAGGTGCCCTGCGCGGTGATCGCGAACCAACGCGTGCCGCGCTGTTCGATGCGTCGCACCGGCGTGCCTTCCAGAAAACGCGCGCCGAGTTTTTGCGCGGCGAGCCGGAACGCGGTGGTCGTGCGATAAGGCAACGCGAAGCCGTCACGTTCCACCCAGATGCCCCCGGTGACATGCGGCGCCAACGCCGGTTCGAGTTCGAGAACGGACTCGCGGTCGATCACTTTCTCGTGCGTGAAGCCATGCGCTTGGAGCAACGCGACGCGCGCGCGGCAAGCTTCGAGTTCGTCGTCGCTTTCGGCGATTTTCAACTGACCGGAAGGCACGAAGCCGCCGTCCTCGCCAATCAGATCGGTCATGCGGTGCCAGATTTCGCGCGACATCAACGCGAGCGGAATTTCGGGCAACGGACGGCCGAGCGTGCGCACGCCGCCGGCGTTCACGCCGGACGAATGACGTGCGACGTAATCCGCTTCGAGCACGATCACCTTTGCGCCACGCCGCGCCATATGGAACGCGCTGCTGGTGCCATGCAAGCCGCCGCCCACGACCAGAACATCGGCGTCAAGCTGATGGGTGAGGTCATTCACCGGCGAGTTCTCCCAGCGTAAGCGGCTTGATCGGCGGGCGGATGCGGTAGTAGCCGACTTCGGCGGGCGAGACGCGGCGTGCGTCGGCGATCACCTCCGTCACCGTGAGTCCGCACATGCGGCCTTGACACGGCCCCATCCCGCAGCGTCCAAACGACTTGGCCTGATTCGGTCCGACGCAGCCCAGTTCGACGAACTTGCGCAACTCGCCCGCGGTGACTTCCTCGCAACGGCAGACAATGGTTTCGTCGCGTGGAATCCGGTTGATGTCGCGAGGACGATAAAGGCTGTCGAGAAACGGCCTGATCCTCATCACGTCAGCCAATGCGCGACGCTGCGGTGCCGTTTCCGTATCGCGCAACGCGGCGGTGATGGCACCCAGTTGCGCGGCCGCCGCTAGGCCTGCCAGCGAGCCTTGCAATGCCGCGGCCTGTGCGCCGCCAATGCCCGCGCCATCGCCCGCGACGAAAATCCCCGGCACGTCGAGTTCGCCCCACGCATCGACCTGCGGCGTGAAGCACAGTTGCCCGCTGTCCCAGCGGTGCGTGGCGCGCAAGGCCTGGGTGAATTGCGTGTTCGGCACCACGCCCTGATGCAACAGGATCACGTCGGCCTCGAGGCGATGCGCGCTACCTTGCGTCGTGAAGTGCAGTGCAGCCGCGCGTTCGACGTGATCCGTGCCGATGCGTGCTTCCACGCGCAGATCGTCGGCCGCCTCGAAGATCGGCACGCCCGCCTCACGCAGCGTGCGGATCAGTTGCAAACCCTTGGACAGAAACGGCCACGCGCGCAGCGCCGACAACACATGACGCTTCGCCCGCCAGCGATCTTCGTGACGCGTCGTATCCACCAGCGCGCGAATCGGCACACCGGCGCGCACGTATTGCCAGCCGAGCAGATAAAGCAGCGGGCCGCAGCCTGCGAGGATCGGCGGCGCGGCAGGCACTTCACCGGCACTCTTGAGCAGGATTTGCGCGGCGCCCGCGGTGAGCACGCCGGGCAGCGTCCAGCCCGGAATCGGAAAGGGCCGCTCCAATGCGCCGCTC
The DNA here is from genome assembly GCF_036488505.1 of Paraburkholderia sp. Classification (GTDB taxonomy): domain Bacteria; phylum Pseudomonadota; class Gammaproteobacteria; order Burkholderiales; family Burkholderiaceae; genus Paraburkholderia. Next base: position 8,933 of record NZ_DASXHN010000372.1, read on the forward strand.
GCGAGGATCACGCGCTGCGCGTCGAAGCTGCCGATCTTGCCGTCCTTCAGATAATTGACGCCGCGCTCGCGCGTGACTTGCCATACGCTCGCGTTGGTCACGTGGCGTGCGCCCGAAGTGGCAAACGCGTCGGCGATCACCGAGCCCGCTGCGTAGTCCGGGCCAAGAATGTCCTTGCGACGCGCATCGGCACGGCCGATGCCGCGATAGATCTGGCCGCCCACGGCGTCCTGTTCGTCGATCAATACGGTTTTCAGCCCGGCGCGCGCGGTGCGCGTCGCCGCGCTCATGCCGGCGGGACCGGCGCCGACCACCACGACGTCGACGGATTCGGATGCGAAATCAGCGGCCATGCGCGTTCTCCAGCGGTGCGTCGGTCAGATCGGTGCGGGTGACGGGCGGCAGATCGCGCGCGCCTTCCTGCGAGCGAATTCGCATACCCGCCTTTACTTCCACCATGCAACTCTGGCGGCTCGGTACGCCGTCTATTTCGACGAGGCATTCGAAACACGCGCCCATCATGCAGAACGGCGCGCGCGCCGCGCCAGAGACGGGCGTCGCACGAAAGCGCGAGACGCCCGACGCGAGCAGCGCCGCCGCGACAGAGCGGCCGCCGGGCACGGACAGTGGCTGATCGTTGAACCAGATGTCGAGGTTCGCGGCGGTTGCGTCTTGCGCGCCCGCCAGCGGCTTGAACAGGGTAGGGGTCGATTGGGAAGTCATGTCGGATGTCAGTGAGCGGGGATCGGTTCGCGAACGTCCTCAAAGCGGCGCGCGGAGAAAGTGGGCAGTTCTTCGGGCATCGGCGCGCCCATGATCCACGGCGCGACGCGCAGCGCATGCGCGGCCGCGAGTGTCACGCCGCTATGACAAGTGACGACAAAGGCCCCGGGATGCCGCGCGGACTGGTCGTAGATCGGAAAACCGTCGGGGCTGTAGACGCGTAGCGCGGCCCACATGCGCACTAGCCGCACGTGCTGCAATATCGGGAACGCGCGCACGCCGCGACGGGCAATGTCGGTGAGCACATGCGTCGTGGTGAAATCGTTGAAGCCGACTTCCTCCATCGAATCGCCGAACTGCACGGTGCCTTCGTCGGTCTGGCGCACGTTGAGCGTCGGGTAGTCGAGAAACGGGGCGACCCGCTCGCTCACCAGCACCTGGCCGCGATTGGGCGCGACCGGCGCGTTCAGGCCAACGAACGGCGCAAGTGCGCGATTGCCAAGCCCGGCCGCGAGCACGACGCGCGCCGCGCGATAAGCGCCGCGCTTGCCGTGGACGACGAAGCCATTCGCCTGCGGCTCGATCCGTTCGGCGCGTTCACCCGATACCAGTTGCACGCCACGCGCCTGCATCGCGGTATGCAGCGCGCGCAGCAGCTTGAGCGGATTCACATGGCCATCCATCGGCGTATAGCTTGCGCCGATCACGTCCGGGCCGATCTGCGGAATCCGTGCGCGTACCTCGGCGGCATCGAGCATCTGATACGGGTAATCGCCGAGTGCCGCTTGCAGCGTCGACAGACGTTTGTCGCGCTCGGCGAGTTCGGCTTCGTTGAAACAGAAATGGAAGCCGCCGGGCTGGCGCAACGCGACGTCCACGCCGCTTTCGTCCAGCAACGCTTTCGCCAGCAGCGGCCAGCGCGTGGCCGAACTGCGCGACCAGCGCGCATACGGCGACAGTCCGTAGCCCTTGCCCTGAATCCACACGAGGCCGAAGTTGCCGCGCGACGCGCGAAAGCCGCCGTCGTCTTCGTCGAGCACCGTGACGCGCGCGCCTTCGCGGGCGAGTCCGTAGGCCACGGCCGAACCCACGAGGCCGCCGCCCAGAACCAGCACATCGGGGCTGGCAGTGCTTGTCAATGTCATCGGGCTTCTCCGATCAAAATGCGATCGAGTCCCACCATCCGATCGAGCACGATCATCAGCAGGACAGTGCCGACGATCAGCACCGCCGACACCGAGGCGACCAGCGGATCGATCGTCTGCGCGATCTGGTTGTACATGGCGACGGGCAGCGTGGTGGTGCCGGGCGTCGCGACGAAAATGGTCATCGTGAGTTCGTCGAAACTCTGGATGAACGACAGCACCCAGCCGCCCGCGACGCCGGTGCGGATCATCGGCAGCACCACGCGGCGAAACGCGGTGAAGCGGCTGGCGCCGCACGACAGCGCCGCACGCTCGGCATCGCGATCGAGCCCGACCGCCGACGACAACGCGAGCCGCAGCGCGTAAGGCAGCACGATGATCACGTGCGCACAGACCAGCGACCAGAACGATCCCGACAGATTCAGCAGCGACAGGAAACGCAGGAACGCAATGCCGAGCACGACAGCGGGAATCATCATCGGCGACAGAAAGAAGCTCGTCAGCGCGGCGCGGCCCGCGAAGCGATAGCGCGCGATGGCGAGCGCGGCGGGCACCGCCAGGATCACGCCGATAGTCGCCGACGCGAACGCGAGCCGCACCGAGAGCCAGAACGCCGAGACGATGTCGTCGTTCTGGAGGATCGCGCGAAACCAGCGTAGCGACGCGCCATCGAAAGGCATCGAGATGTAGCCCTTATCCGTGAAGGCGACCAGCATCACCGCCGCGAGCGGCGCAATGATGAAGGCGAGGAACAACGCGTTATAAACGAGCCCGAGCATGCCGTTCTGTTTCATGGTCGCTGTTCCTGTCAGTCGAAGATGTGCTGGAAGCGGCGCTCGGCGAGGCGGCTGCAGCCCATCACGATCGCCACGTTGGCGATCAGCAGCAGCACCGCGATACTCGCGCCGAGCGGCCAGTTGAGCGTGCCGAGGAATTCGTCGTAAGCGGCGGTGGCGACCACCTTCAGGCGGCGCCCGCCGATCAGCGCGGGCGTTGCGAAGGCCGAGGCCGACAACGCGAACACGATGATCGAACCGGACAGCACGCCCGGCATGATCTGCGGCAGCACCACGCGGCGAAACACCTTGAACGGCGAGCCGCCGAGCGAGCGGCCGGCCCATTCCATTTGCGGATCGAGCTTCTGCATGGTGGCCCACACCGACATCACCATGAACGGCACCAGAACGTGGGTGAGCGCGATGATCATGCCGGTCATCGTGAACACGAGGCGGACCGGTTCGCTCGTGATGTGCAGCGACTGCAGCAGGTTGTTCAGCACGCCGTTGTTGCCGAGCAGGATTTGCCAGCCGAGCGTGCGCACCACCACCGAGATCAGCAGCGGGCCGAGCACGACCAGCAGACACAGCGACTGCCACGGACGCTTCATGCGGGCAAGCACGATGGTTTCCGGCACGCCGAGCACGATGGAAAGCAGCGTGACGGCGAATGCAAGACCCGCGGTGCGCAGGAAGATCGTGCCGTAATACGGATCGCTGATCACCTGCCAGTAATTCGTGAGGGTATAGGCCGACGTGACGCCGGCCGTGTCGCTGAAGACGCGAAACGACAGCATCAGCGTGAGCAGCAGCGGCACCAGCAGCAGACCGGCGAAGAGCAGCAGCGCGGGGGCTGACAGCAGCCACGGCGCGGCACCGGGGCGGGCGTCGTCAAGCGTGGCCATGAGCGCGCTCCGGGTCGTCCTGGGTGAGGACGCGCAGGTCGTCGTCGGTCCATGCAAGCCCCACTTCGTGACCTTCGTCGGGCGGCGGCGCGCCCAGGTTCGGCTGCGCGACGCGCAGCCGGCCGAGTTCGGTTTCCACTTCGAGCAGCCACTGATTGCCGACGAAAACACGCGTGGTGATGCGGCCACGCACGCGGGCGTCGCCATTCGCGAGGTGCACTTTCTCCGGCCGGATGTAGACGTTCACCGAGCCGTTCACATGGCGCCCTTCGTGCGGGACGTGCAGCGTGGTGCCCGCCACCGACACTTCCGCGCAACGCGGATTGTGGCGCAGCACCTCGCCCGCCAACGCGTTGGTGCGGCCGAGGAAGGTGGAAGCGAACGGCGTGGCGGGGCGCTCATACGCGTCGTATGGGGTGCTCAGTTGCGCAATCACGCCGCGATGCATCACGGCGATCCGGTCGCTCATCGTCATTGCTTCGACCTGGTCGTGCGTGACGAGAATCGTCGTGATGCCGAGACGTTTCTGGATGGCGCGCAGTTCGATGTGCATTTCCTCGCGCAGCTTTGCGTCGAGATTCGACATCGGTTCGTCGAGCAGCAGCAGTTCGGGTTGCATCGCAATCGCGCGCGCGATCGCCACGCGTTGGCGCTGGCCGCCTGACAACTCCTTCGGATAGCGATGGCCGAGCGCATCGAGACGCACCAGCGAAAGCGCTTCGGCCACGCGCTGTTCCCGCTCCTTGCGCGGGACCTTGCGCATCTCCAGACCGAAGCCGACATTGCCGGCCACCGTCATATGAGGAAACAGCGCGTAGCTCTGGAACACCACGCCAATGCCGCGTTTTTCGGGACGTTCGTGGGTGATGTCGCGGCCGTCCAGCATGATTCGCCCGGTGGTCGGCGTGATGAAGCCCGCGACCATCTGCAGCGTGGTGGTCTTGCCGCAGCCGGAGGGCCCGAGCAACGCGAGCAGTTCCCCACGTTCGACGGACAGATCGAGCTGCTCTATCGCAGTGAAATCGCCGTAACGCTTCGAGATGCGTTGCAGAGTCAGAAAGGCCATACGCCTCGCTCCTTGATCAGATCGCGCGCCGCGCGGGGAACTTGCCGGAGACCGATGCAATGCCCGGCATCAACGTTCGACAGTACGGTTCCAGCGCTCCGTCCATTCGGTGCGATGCTGGTTGATCGTGGCCCAGTCCATCGCGGTCAGCTTCGAGACCTGCGCCGTTCCGTATGGGACGCGCGCGGCGACTTCGGGCGTGAGCTTCACGGTCTTGTTGACCGGACCGAGGCCCATGCCTTGCGCCTGCAGCAGCTGCACTTCGGGGCTCAACAGGTACTGCACGAACTGTTGCGACAACTGTGGCTGCGCGTTTTCCGCGACCACGCACGCGGCCACCTGCAACGCGACCGCACCTTCCTTCGGGTAGATGAACTTGAGCGGGAAGCCGGTGTTCTGCAACGCCACCGCGCGACCGCTGCCGTACGGCGCGAGGATCACGTCACCGGCCTGCATCTGGCCGTCCATCTCGCCGGGCGTCGGCGCCCAGGAGAGAACGTTCGGCGCGACCTGTTTGGTCATCGCGGCGAAGCCTGGGTCGATATTTTTTTCGCCGCCGCCGTCCATCCGCGCGAGCATCACCAGCGTATGCAGGCCATACGTGTTGGTGATCGGCGGCACGCCGAGCTTGCCTTTGAAGCGGCTGTCGGTCAGCGCCTTCCATGAATCGGGTGGCGGCAGGCCGGCTTTCTTGAACGCTTCCTCGTTGTAGCCAATGCCGGTCGCCACCATGCCCACGCCGATCGCGGTCGGCCCGAGCCTGGCGAGCGGATACACGTCTTTCATCACGGGGGCGTCGTCGAGCTTCGCGCACAGGTTCAGTTGCATCGCCTGATACATCGGACCGTCGTCCATCACCGCGACGTTGATCTGTTGGTGACCTTTTTGCGCCTGCAGCTTCGCGAGCGTATCGCTCGAATTCCCCGCGACGTAGACGATCTTGACGTCGTGCGCCTTTTCGAAGGCCGGGATGATTTTTTGCCGGTAGATCTGTTCGTTCGAGCCGCCGACGTTGGCCACGTACAGCGTGGTTTCGGCTTGCGCGAGCAACGGCACGGCCAGCGCGGAGGTGAACGCAACGGCCGCGATGGCGGCACGCGAGGGGACGCACAAACGGCGATGCAACGCTCTTTTCATGACGACGATCTCCAGTTCCGGTGTGGGGCGGCAGGCCCGGCGGCCCGTCGATAGAATCCAGTTTGGTTCGCACCAGTCATGCCGTCCAATACGAATAAAATACCGACCTATGCATGGGTGATATGGACTAAGGTTGACCCCACCAGGGAGAACACGCATGAATCTGAAGCACATCGAGGCGTTTCGCGCGGTGATGGTGTCGGGGTCGATGACCGCTGCCGCCAAGGCGCTTTTCACATCGCAGCCGAACGTGAGCCGGCTGATTGCCCAGCTGGAGCGCGACACGGGCTTGCAGCTTTTCCAGCGCAGCGGCGTGCGCCTGATTCCGACCAGCGAAGGCGAGGCGTTTTTTCGCGAAGTCGAGCGCGCGTTCGTCGGCTTGCAGGGATTGGCGAATGCCGCGGCGCAGATCCGCAATCTCGGTAGCGGGCGTTTGCGGATCGCCGCGATGCCGTCCGCGGGTATGACGCTGGTGCCGCATGCGATCAAGCGGTTTGTCGAACTGTTCCCGGACGTGACCGTGTCGCTGCATGTGAATACATCGGCCACGGTCAACCATTGGACCGCTTCGCAGTTCTGCGATCTCGGGGTGGCGGTGTATGTCAGCGAGGCGTCCGAGTGCGACGTCGAGCAACTATCGAATGTGGCCGCGGTTTGCGTGATGCCCGCCAAGCATCGGCTGGCGAATAAGCGTGTCATCAAGCCGGAGGACCTGGAGGGTGAGTCGTTTATCTCGCTGTGTCATGGCGATGGCACGCGCGCGTCGATGGACGAAGTATTTTTACGCGCGGGCGTGCAGCGCATCCTGGCGATCGAGGCGCAATACACCGCGATGTGCTGCGAGATGGTCCGGCATGGGATGGGGGTGACGCTCGCGCATCCGATCGTCGCGCGTGATTTTGCCGGACCCGATATCGCGATCCGGCCGTTTCTGCCCGATACACTGTTTCCGACCTATCTGCTGTTTCCGCCGCACCGGCCGCGTGAGCGGCTCGCATCGGCGTTCGTGGAGGTGCTGCGGGGGTTGCACGGGGAATTGCTGGCGCAAGTTGCGCCGCTGGCTGGAGGAGGGAAAGCGCGCACCGGGGCGCGTTCGTCAGCTAACGCGTGATGGTCGATACAGGTATCGATGTCGCGGACCCGACGCGCGGAGCAACATCGCGATGCCGCATCGTCCTGTCATTCTTTTGCGGCAACGCGCGGCAGTGCCTCGTGCTGCCCCACGAGCCGCGTCAATGCCTCGCGGGCTTGAGCACAGAAAAGCGCGGTGATGCCGGAAGGCGACTGCGTCACCGAATGCACGAGGTAGAGCGGATCGCGAATTTCCGGCCGGAACGGGCGTACCGCCACGCGAGGTTTCGCGTACGCAGCCGTGACGGGATCGATCAGTGCGACGCCTGCGCCATTGGCGACGAGCGCGACGATCGTCTGCGACAGTTGGGCCTCGAGCGTCATCTGACGCTGCACGCCGTGCTCGACGAACAGACGGTCGATCGCCGCGCGCGCATCGAACGAACGCGGAAAGGAAATGAAGGGCTCGCCTTGCAGATCGGCAGGCTTCAGCACACGCTTGCTGGCGAGCCGGTGCGTAAGCGGCAGGATGCAGCGCATCGACGCATCCGTTAGCCGTTCCGGCCGCACGGCCGGATGCGGAATCGCTTCGGCGATGAAGCCGACGTCGCATTGCCCCGACGCCACCATATCGACGACCGTGTTCGCACTATGCGTCAACAATGTCACATCGATGCCCTGATGCGCGTGGACGAACTGCGCGACGACAGCGGGCAGCAGTTCGAGTGCAATGGCGGGCGATCCTGCCACACGCAGCGAGCCGCGTCGCATCGCGCGTATCTGCTGCGCGGCGTGACCGATCAGGTCGAGACCGACGAACGCGCGTTCCACTTCCTCGTATAACACGCGTGCTTCGGCTGTCGGCACGAGCCTTCCCTGCTGGCGTTCGAACAGCGTAAATCCCACGCTTTCCTCGAAATCCGCGATCAGCCGGCTGACGGCCGGCTGCGATACGTGAAGCGACTGCGCGGCGCGTGTCACGGTATGGCGCTGGATCAGCGCGCGAAACGCTTCGACCTGTCGGATCTTGAGGTCAGTCGAGCTCATAACATTGGCGTATAGGCGATGAAAAAAACGGCATTTGACGCCGTATTTTGCCAGCCGGATGCTACGGCCGACAGCATTTCCAAGCTATTTCGCATCGTGACTGGTATCCATAACACAAACACCCACATGTTCGACATCGTGGTCGTGGGTGGCGGCCTCGTCGGCATGGCCATCGCCTATGGGCTCGCGCGCCTGCGCGTGCGCGTCGCCGTGTGCGACGGCGCCGACAGCGCTTATCGGGCGGCGCGCGGAAATTTCGGCTTGGTGTGGGTGCAGGGCAAGGGCGGGCGCTGCTTGCCGTACGCACAGTGGTCGCTCGGTTCGTCGGAGCGCTGGCCGGCGTTCGCGGCGCAACTGTTGCACGAAACCGGCGTCGGCGTCGGGTTCGAGCGGCCAGGCGGCATCGAACTGTGCGAAACGCTTGAGGAACTCGACAAAGGACAGACGCTGCTCGAATCGTTGCGCCAGCAGGACGCGGGGCTCGACTACGAAGTGCTCGATCCGACCGCGTTACGCAAACGCATCCCGGCCGTATCGCCGGAACTGGCGGGCGCGCTGTATTCGCGTAACGACGGCCACGCGAGCCCCCTTTACACGCTGCGCGCATTGCAACAGGCATTTATCGCGCTGGGCGGCGTGTATCGGCCAAATGACGAAGTGCGCGAGGTGCTGCCGCGCGCGGGCCGCTTCGAGGTGGTCACCGCCGCGGGCACGCTGACAGCCGGGCGGGTGGTGCTCGCGGCGGGGCTCGGCAATGCGCGGCTCGCGCCGATGGTCGGCCTCGACGCACCGATCTCGCCGTTGCGAGGACAGATCATGGTGACCGAGCGCCTCGCGCCGTTCCTCGACTATCCGACGCTGGTCGTGCGGCAGACGCGCGAAGGCTCCGTGATGCTCGGCGATTCGGCGGAAGACGTAGGCTTCGACGACGGCACCACGCGCGGGGTGATGGCGGATATCGCGCGGCGCGCTGCGAAGGCGTTTCCGCTGCTCGCCCATGCGCGCATCGTGCGGGCATGGGGTGCGCTGCGGATCATGACGCGGGACGGTCTGCCCGTCTACGAAGAATCGGCATCGTTTCCGGGCGCGTTCATCGCGATCTGCCATAGCGGCGTGACGCTCGCCGCCGCGCACGCGGAAACGCTCGCACCGTGGATTGCGGGCGGCGCGCGTCCGCGCATGATCGAGCCGTTCGTCACCGCGCGTTTTCAACCGGTGGCGGATGCGACGGGAGCAAGCCATGTTTGAAGTCTTGCCGCTGAGATCCGATGCGAGCGTCGGTATCGAAATCGACGGCACCCCGTTGCGCGTTCCCGCGCATTTCACGGTCGCCGCGGCGTTGCTCGCAAGCGGGCAACTGACGTGCCGTTCGTCGGCCGTCTCCGGCGCCCCGCGCGGGCCGTTCTGCATGATGGGTGTGTGCTTCGAGTGCCTCGTCGAAATCGACGGCGTGCCGAATAGGCAGGGCTGCATGACGCGCGTCGCGGACGGCATGCGCGTGCGCTCGATGCATGCCAACGCGAGGCTCGCGTGACGGATATCCGATGCGATCTGCTGATCGTCGGCGCCGGTCCGGCGGGGATGGCGGCAGCCTGTGAGGCGCGCGTGCGCGGCCTGTCGGTGATCGTCGCCGACGAGGGCCATGTGCCCGGCGGCCAGATCTACCGCGATGCGGCGACGTCGCCGCTCCAAAGCACTGCCGCACTGGGCAACGACTATGCAGCGGGACGCCCGCTGATCGAGCGGTTTCGCGCATGCGGCGCGCGGTATCTGCCGCAGACGCTCGTCTGGCAGATCGCGCACGAGTCGCATACGGGCGTCACGGAGGTCGTGGCAATGCTCACGCGCGCACATCCGGCCGACGCGGCCAGCGGCTCCGGCGCAACGGGCACGCTCGCCGTGCATGCGCGCGGCGTCCTCATTGCGACCGGCGCGCAGGAGCGCCCGTGGCCGGTGCGGGGCTGGACGCTGCCGGGCGTGATGGGCGTCGGCGCGGCGCAGACGCTGCTCAAGTCGGCAGGTCTCGCGCCGCCCGAGCGGACCGTGTTGGCCGGCAGCGGGCCGCTGCTGTGGCTGTTCGCG
>NZ_DASXHN010000374.1:0-27510 GCF_036488505.1 Paraburkholderia sp.
AGCGGCGCGCCGTCGAGCGCGATGCGGCGATGCTCGACGCCGCAGTAGTGCGACAGGATCGGCGCGACCGGAAAGCCGGAGCACAGGTCCTGCCACACCGCATCGGTTGCATAGAGCGGCAACGGTGTGTCGCGCTCGCGCAGCATCAGCAGGCCGGTCACGTGATCGATCTGCGCGTCGATCACGAGCACGGCGGCGATGCCGCTGTCGCGTGTGCGACGCGCGGGCTGCAATTCGGGATTCGCGGCGATCTGCGCGAGCAGATCGGGCGACGCATTGACGAGCAGCCAGTCCTCGCCGTTCGCGCTGACCGCGATCGACGACTGCGTGCGGCGCGTCGCGTTCAGCGTGCCGTGGCGCACGCCGTCGCAATTGCGGCAGTTGCAGTTCCATTGCGGAAAGCCGCCCCCCGCCGATGAACCGAGCACCTTGATTTTCATGCCGCGCGACGCATGCTGCGCCCCTCCTGATCGGTCGAGATAAACATCGCGGCGAGCGCGTGCGCGACGCTTGCATGCAGCGCAGGGTCGCTCGCCAGATGACCCGCGCGTACCAATTCGACCTGCGCGGCGGGCACCGCGCGCAACAGCCGGCGCGCATTGGCCGGCGGACAAACCGGATCGCGCGAGCCGTGGATCGCGCCAAGCGGCACGCCCGCCGCCGCCGCGCGGCGGGCCAACGACAACAGACGCGTTTCGCCGAGCCAGCAGCGATGCGCGAGGTAATGCGCCTGAATCCGGTATTTGCCGATCAGCTTGCGGGCATCGCGTCGCGAGCCGGATGCGCGTCGCTGCGCGCTGAATGGCACCGGGCCACCCGGCGAGGCGCTCGCGAGCACCGCGCTTTCATACCCACGCCAGGCCAGCGCGAGCGCGCGTTGCCGGGGTTCGTTCGCACCGTATTGCAGCGTGGCGGCGCAACGCGCGGCGAGCCTGGCGGGCTGCTCGCACAGCGCAGCGTCGCGCAGCTTCGCCCATGTGCGCGGCGCGCGTCGGCGCGATGTGATGAACAATCCGCGCACTTCCCGTGCGGAGGCGAGAAACAAGCCGCGCATCACGACGCCTGTCACCGCTTGCGGACACTGCCCCGCATACGCGAGCGCGAGCGCCGCGCCCCATGATCCGCCGAGCACGCCCCAGCGCGCGATACCGAGTCGCGAACGAATCGCTTCCAGATCGGCGATCAGGTAGTCGGTGCGGTTGTGGCGCACACTGCCGTGCGGCGTCGACGCACCGGTGCCGCGCTGATCGACCAGCACGACGCGAAAGCGGCTGAGGTCGAATAGCCGCAACGCACCCGGCTGACTGCCGCTGCCGGGGCCGCCATGCAGCACCACGATCGGCACGCCGTCGCGCGCGCCGGCCACCGCGTACCACACCCGATGACCGTCGCGGGTGCGCAGCGTCGCCGCTTCGAGCGGCGGGTTTGGCGCCGATGTGCGCAGCGTCATGGCAGCATCCTCGCGAGCAGGTTGTCGCGGTCGATCCACTGATGCTTGAGCGCGCCGGCCACGTGCAGCACGATCAGCGCGATCAGCGCGTAGCCGATGACCTGATGAATACCGAAGAAAAGCTCGCGCAGATGCGGGTCGTCCCAGCCCCACTTCGGCAGCGGGATGCCCCAGAAGCGGGTGCCGTAGCGGTTGAACGACGAGCCGAGATAACCGGCCAGCGGCATCGCCACCATGCCCACGTATAAAAGACCCTGCGTAGTGCGCGCGGCGGCGCGTTGCCACGCTGGCATCGGCGGCAGCGGCGGCCGGTGAAGGACCGACCGCGCCCCGATGCGCAGAAGCACCAGCAGGAAAACCGTCATGCCGAGCGACTTGTGCAGATTGATCAACGTCGATTTGATCGGCAAACCCTTCGGCAATCCGACCATATAGAGCCCGAGGCCGAGCATGCCGATGATCCCGAGCGCGATCAGCCAGTGCAGCACGATCAGCTGGCCCGCATAGCGCCCGGCACTAGCGCCGGCGCTGGCGCTGTCGCCAGCGCTCGCTGCGATGTCAGGCTTCAGATCCGGCGCATCCGTTGTTGTCATGCGTGTCTCCTGACTGGCGCCTTAGCCGGCGATCAGTATTTCGCCTCGGCCGTCGACCGCGAGGTCGCCCGTATAACGGGCGGGCAAGCGGTTCGCGCGCCACTGCGAAAACGGCGCGATTTCCGCCGCGAGATGGCGCACGAGCAATGACCAGAATACGTCGAAACCGTGCCCGCCGCCGACGAATGTGGCCGGCCAGTGTGCGGGCCGCCGCGCGAGCAGCAAGGTGCCGCGCCTCATTCCATAAGCGTAGTGCGCGCCGAGTTGGCCCGCGACGCCGACGGTGCCCGCCACCAGCCGCGACGCGGCGAAGTCGCCCGCATCGCCGCCGACCAGCACGAGGCCGCGGCGCATCCGGTCGCCGAGTCGCGCGCCCGCGTTGCCGTGGATCGTCAGCGTGCCGCCGGTCATCCCTTCCATGTCGCCGGCCAGCGCGCCGGCGGCGAAATCGCCGCTGTTGCCGCGCACCGTCAGGCGCCCGCCGCGCATTTCGCAGCCGGTGAAGTGGCCGGCGTCGCCGTCGATCCGCAGCACGCCGCCGCTCATCCGGAAGCCGCTATGGTCGCCGGTCGATCCGTGCACGGCAAGGTAGCCGCCGTCCATCTCCGCACCGACGCGATCGAGCCATTGCACAGAGCCGTCGATCACCAGCGTCGGTGTGCCGTCGCCCGCCTGCGCTGGTGTTGTATCGCCGCGCAGTACGTCGAATAGATCGCCGGCCATGCAACGGTCGTTGCCGGCCGGCAGTACGATGCGCTCAATGTCGGCGATGCTCATCGCCGCCAGCGCAAGCGGCCGCAGCGCGGCGGCGTCGACGCGAAAGCCCGGTGGCGTCTTCACGCGCAAGGTCGTCGTCGTGCTCATGCGAGGCTCCCGTCGAGGCCCGCCGCCAGCTCGTGCAGATGGAAGTGATACGGCCCGAGCTTGCCACCGTAGTTGCCTGCCGAGATCCGCAGCATGCCGGCCGGGCGGCCGAGCTCGCAGGCCGCGGCGATGCCGGCCGTCATCGCCGCGCCGACATCGGCGTCGGTGAGCCCGTCGATCACGATCTCGAGCACGCAGCCCACTTCCGCGCTCAGTTCGCTGCGCGGCGACAGACCGCTCAGGCTGGGGCAGAACGCGTCGTTGGTCGACGCGATCGCGCCCGCGTATTTCGAGCCGACTTTCGACCCCGAGCGGACGATGCCGCCCGGGAACGGCATGATCACGTTCGGCAGCCGGCGCATCGCCGCGACAGCGGCTTCGGTGGCCGCGAGCGCGGCGTCGAGGTCGCGCGCGAGCAGCAGCAGGTTGCCACCGCCGACCGCTTTGACCGTGGCCGCCGTGTCTTCGCAGACGAACTCGCCGTCCATCACCGGTACGCGCCAGTAACGGGTGTCGCCGATCATCTTCGCGATCTGCCAGCCATCGCCGAAAAAGCGCAGTCCACTGCCGAGCGGCGCGCGATCGGACAGCGGCGCGCGGCTCGTGGCCGCATCGATGCCGCCGAACACGGCGGTGCTCGGGCACGTGAGCACGCATTGGCCGACGCGCCGGCCGATCTGTTTGGCCAGTTCCTTCGACGACACCGCGAACAGCAGCACCGCGACGCCGGGCCGGCCATCCGGTGTTTCGTCGGGCGTCAGCATGCGTTCGATGCCCGCTTCGCAGCCGCAGCCGATCACCGAGGTCGCGAAGCCCGTCAGCGAATTCGCCGCGTGCATCGCCCAGACCGGCGTGTGCGCGGTGATCAGCAGGCGGGTGGCCTTCATCGGAAACGCTTCCGCGAAGGTCGCGTCGATCGCGGTGCCGTTGATCTCGAGCGTGGCGGGCGCGGTCATCGTGGGCGGATCGGTTGGCATCGGTCGCTGGTGCTCAGTGGTGAGCCAGACATTCGACGGGCAACAGCCGCCCACCGCGACAGCAGCGGCAGATTTCGTCGTCGCTGATCGCCGCATGCGCGAAGTTGCTCGCGAGCTTCGTGTCGCTGTACGCGCGCAGCGTCTTTTCGATCGCACGGTCGAACTCGGGCGTGACGAAATGGATACCGCCAGTCGGCGTCGCGACGAGTGTGCCGTCGCGCGCGACCAGTTCGCCGTCCTTGAACACATAGGCGGGCGACGTGAACATCCGCTCGCGGTCCGGCTCGTCGCGGTACACGGCGATGTCCGCCGCCGCGCCCGCGCCGAGATGGCCGCGGTCGCGCAAGCCCAGCAGCCGCGCAGGACCGGCGCGCGTGATGATCGCGATCTCGTACAGCGAGAACTCGCGCGTTAATTCCGGCAAGGTGCTCGCGACCTGCGCTTCAGGGTGCAGCTTCGCCAGTTGCTCATCGCGAAACGACTTGTCCATGAGCAGGCGAATCAGATGCGGATAGCTGGTGAATGGGCCGCCGTTCGGATGATCGGTGGTCATCGCGACGCGCCACGGATCGTCGACCAGCAGGAAGATTTCCAGGCCGATGATCCATTGCAGCGCATTCACATAGCTTTGCTCGCGATAGCGGAACGGCACGACGCCGCAGCCCGCGTCGCATTCGATATCCCCGGCCACCCATTTGTGCGGCCGCGCGAGCGGGGCGTTGCGAAACTGCATCATCGTGTCACCCGAGGCCGTGACGGTCTGTCCAAAGATGATCTGGCCCACGTCGATCGACACGTTGGGCCGCGCGTTCACCGCATCGGCAATCTGCCGCGCACCCGACGAAAATTTTTGGGGCCCGTCGGTTCCATAGCTATGAAACTGGATATGCGTCAGATGAACCGGCAAGCCATCGGCGGCGTCCATCGTCGCAATCGTCGACGCAATGTTGCCGGGCACGCCGAGATTGCTCGCGTGCACATGCAGCGGATGCGGTACGCGCAGCTCGGTCAGCGCGCGCGACAGCGTATGCACGACTTCACGGGGCGTGATCCCGTAGTGCGTGTGCGGCTCGTCGACATTGAGTGAACGCTGGTTGAACTTGAATGCGGAGATGCCGCCGGGGTTCACCACCTTCACGCCGAGCGCCTTGCTCGCGTGAATCGTCCAGCCGACGTAATCGCGCAGCCGTTCGAAGTCGTCGCGCGCGGCCAGCATTTGCAGGAACAGTTCGTCGTTGCCGAGCATCACGTACGCACCGTGATCGATGATCGGCGTGTCGCCCATTTCGAGGTGCGTGTGGCGCGCGTTGGACGGCATCATCGCCGGTTCGAACGCGGCCGTGTAGCCCATCTCGGCATAGCGGTAGCCGGTCGCGAGGGTGCCGGGCGCGCACACGCCGCACGACGGCAGGCGCAGATAGCGGCCCGCGTCGTCTTGCACCGCTTCGTAGGCGGCGTCGCGCGGCGTGTCGGCACGATGGTCCTCGGGCAGCAGCAGGCGCGACAGGTTGGTCTTGCCGCCGCCGATATGCGAATGCAGATCGATGCCGCCCGCCATCACGATCATCCCGCTCGCGTCGTATTCACGATTGACCGGCGTATTCGCATCAACGTCGACGATGCGGCCGTCGCGGAAGGTCAAATCGCGGCGCTCGCCGTTCACGTTGTGAACCGGGTCGAAGATCGTGCCGCCTTTGAGTCGGACGAGGCTCATGCACGCGCCTCGCGCGCGGCCGGCCGCGCATTCGACTGCTCGCTCGACCGCTCACCGAGCCACTGATTCAACCGCTCATTCAACCGTGCCGCAATCGACGCAACGGTTTCCAGCGCGACCCCGCGCGCGGCGGCCAGCGGCATCACGACCGAACTGTCGACGCGAAACAGATGGCCGCCGCTATCTATGCCCGGCGTCGCGACCGGGATAAACACCGTGTTCGCGCCGCGCGCTTGCGCGGCATCGGCGAGTGCCGGATGGCCGAGCACGATCAACGGGATCTCGGGATCGAGCGATGCGGGCCACGCCTCCGGCACGAAGCTCGCGACCCATAGCAGCGCATCGATTTCTCGCGCGGCAAGCAGCCGGCTCGTGCGATAGCGGTGCGGATCGTAGTCGAGCGGCGCGGTATGCGCGATGCGCGCAGGCGTTGCTACGCGGGTGCGCAGCGGCAGGCCGGATAGCCAGGTCACCGTCTGGTTGACCGTCAATGCGCCGTCGTCGCCGCCGAGCGCGAGGCAGGCTGCGCGCGTCGTGCGGTTCACCGCCTTGACGATCCGGTTCAGCGCTTCGATCAGCAGCGCCGCGTGCGCGCCGGGCAGTGCGGCAGGTTCGTAGACGATCACCGCATAGCGCGACGACGCGATACGGGCTTGCAGCGATGCGAGCGTCACGGCCGTGCCGGTGTCGTCGCCTGGGCCGCCATCGTGTCGACTCAGCGTCGCCGCATCACGCCCTTCGTTGAGCGCCGACCATAGCGCGAGTGTGTCGTATGGCTCGGCGTCCGGCAGCAACGCTTCGGTGCGGGTCTGAGCGAAGCCTTCCGCCGCTGGGTCCACCGCACAG
This sequence comes from Paraburkholderia sp., assembly GCF_036488505.1. Taxonomy (GTDB): domain Bacteria; phylum Pseudomonadota; class Gammaproteobacteria; order Burkholderiales; family Burkholderiaceae; genus Paraburkholderia. The sequence continues at coordinate 6,445 of NZ_DASXHN010000374.1, forward strand.
CCGACGAATACCAGTTCGCGTGCGATCTCGTTGCCTGCCAGCATGCGCGTGAAAAAGCGCGGATAACGCTGCGACGGCTGGCAGCCGAAGAACACCAGCAGGTCTGCGCGCGAGCGCACTTCGGACAGCGTCGTAAAGAACGAGCCGCGGTCCTGCAACGCGAGCGTCGCCGTAGTCAATGCATCGCCATGCAGATGATCGAGGATCGCCCCGCAAGCGGCGGCGAGCGGATAGAGCGCGCGGGCGCCGGCGACATCGGTCGCGAGCCCGCCGAACAGCGGGCGCCGCGCGCTCGCGAGTAGCTGCGCGGCACGCATGAGCGCCGCGTCGGTGTCGGCCTCGTTGCCGTCGACGATGCTGCCGCACTGCGCATCGGCCGCGCCGAATTGCGCGAGTGCGCCGGCGAGCCGCGCGCAATCGGTGTCCGGCACGCTGAGCGTGCCGTCGCCGGCTGCGTCGGCGCTGAGGTCGTCGCATAGCAGCGGGCAGAACGGGCAGACCCAGTCGCGCGTGATGGCCGCATCGCGCGAGCCGGTGAGGGCCGTTGCGCTCGTACTCGTAGGCGATGGATCATTCGGCGAAAGGTGCATGGCGCATTTTTAGCAAGCTCCATGCCGATTGCTATGACGATGCGGGCGCCAAGCATCGGCGCTGGGAGCCGATCACGCAGCACGGTCGTGCTGCTTCGCGTTTCAGCGGATCAGGAAATTGTTCGAGTGCGCGCGGACGAGTGTCGATCGGACGTGTGAGATGCGGGTTCGAAGGCCGCCGCGCCTCACAGGTTGTGTGCGGTGCTGGAGCAGAGTGTCACGCGAAATTCGTCCAGCTTGTCGTCCGCTTACATTCGCAGGTTACTTACCGCGTGGCATGGAAATTGTATGGCCAAGCGGGGAGGAACCCTGAGCGCATGCGTCGAGCTGTCGATCATGCAGCGCGGACGCGACCAGCCATGCAGTCGCGCCGGTGTCGGCCGCGGCGGCCATGTCGTCGTGATTGCGGACGCCGCCCGCGCCGATCACCGTGGTGTGCGCGGCGGCTTGCGCCCGGATGCGTAGGAAGCTGGCGAGGTCGGGACCTGCGTAGCTGCCCACCTGATCGAGCGTCATCGCGATCACGCGCGTCGGCCACCATGCCGATGAACGGTCGAGTTCGGCGGCTGTGAGCAGTTGGCCGGCGAGGTGATCGAGCGACAGGACCGGCGCGAGGCCGTCGGCCTGTGCGTCGCGCAGTGCATGGACATCGAGCAGCGACTCGGTGCCGAACACCGGCACGAGCGTCGCGAGGTGAGCGGCGGCGCCGTCATGCGGGCCGCTATGTCGGGCGATTGCATCGATGCGATCGAACAGCGTGCGCATCGATGCGTAGCCGGTGAAACCGGCATCGAGCCACAGCTCGATGCCGGGCAGCGCGGCGCGTAACGTGGCGAGCGCCGACGCATGCGCGCCGCGCCGCAGGATCGCGCCGAGGTCGGCGATATAGAGGGTGCTTGCGCCGCTGGCCTCGAGCAGCGCGCGGGCGATGGCAAGCGGCTCGCTGCCGGCGGCGAGACGGGACTGGATCGGCCGATAGGCGCTGCGTTGGCCGCGCACCGCGCGCACGACGTGGCCGTCGAGCAGATCGATAACCGGAATCACCTGCATGGGGGCGCTTTCCTTTGACCAAGATCTTCGTCTACGAGTATCTCACCGGCGGCGGCATCGATCCCGAGCTGGCCGGCGCCGGCAGTCTGGCCGACTTGAGCGCGCTGATCGTCGAAGGACGGCTGATGCGCGACGCGCTGGTCGCCGATCTGCGCGAACTCGACGGCGTGGACGTCACGTTCGCGACCTCGCGCTTCGAAACGCTCAACCCGGGCGACGCTCATTGTATGGCCGCGCCCGGCGAATCGATGACGGCTTTCGTGGCGCGCGCCGCGCGCGAACACGACTACGCGTGGATCATCGCGCCGGAATGCGACGGGCTGCTGCTGCGTTTCCATGATGCGGTCGGCACGGCGCGTTGGCTCGGCTGCGCGAAGGAGGCGATTCGCGTGACATCGAGCAAGAGCGCGACCGCGGCGTGCCTGGCCGCGCATGGAATCGCGACGACGCCCGCGCTGGAGCCGGGAGATCCCGGCGAGGTGGTCGCTGGCGAAGCGGACCGCTGGGTCGTCAAACCCGACGATGGCGCGGGCGGACTCGACACGGTCGTATTCGAGCGCTTCGCCGACGCCTGCGCCGACTACGACGCGCGCGCGGCGGCGGCGCGCAATCCGGTGCTGCAGGCTTGGGTCGACGGCGAGCCGTTGAGCCTGTCGCTGATCTGCCGCGACGGCGGCGCCGAACTCGTCAGCATCAATCGACAGCAGATCGGCCTGAGCGATGGCGACGCGCAGCACCACAACGCGCGGATCGTCGGATTCGACGGCGTGCTGGTCGATCAGATCGATCGTCTGAGCGACCAGGGCCGCGTGCTGCACGCGCTCGCGCAGCGTGTCGCGCGCGCGATACCGGGCTTGCGCGGCTTTGCCGGTATCGACGTGGTGTGGCATCCGCGCCGCGGGCCGGTGGTGATCGAGGTGAATCCGCGTCTGACGGTCGCTTATGCGGGGCTTTCCGCGGCGCGCGGCGGCGAACTGGCGTGCGCGTTGCTGGACGCGCATGGCGTGCGTGTGCAGCGACCCGCGACAGCCCGTATGGATGCATTGCAGCGGGCTTCCGAGGTGCGGCCTTGAACACGAAAGCGGGTCACGGGATGGCGAACGGAACCGCGAATGGAGCGGCGAACGGCACTGCAAACGGCACTGCAAACGGCACTGCGAAAGGAGCGGCAAACGGAGCGGCGAACGGAGCGGCAAACGGAGCGGCAAACGGCACTGCAAACGGAGCGGCAAACGGCACTTCAAACGACGCAGTGGCGGTGTTCGGCTGGGACGTCGGTGGCGCGCATGTGAAGGTCTCGCTGGCCGACGGCGCCGGCGCGGTGCGCGATGTCGCGCAGTGGGCGTGTCCGTTATGGCAGGGGCTCGACCATCTGGAGCATACGATCAGCCTTGTGTTCGAGCGCTGGCCGCTGGCCCGCACCGCCACCGCCCAACACGCGGTGACGATGACCGGTGAGATGGTCGATCTGTTCGCGGATCGCGCGGATGGCGTGCGCGCGATCGTCGCGACGCTCGCGCGGCGGCTCGGCGCGCAATCGAGCGTGCAGTCGCCCTCGCCGTTGCCCTGGCAGTTGCGTTTTTATGCGGGCGACACCGGCTGGCTCGCCGCCGATGCGTGCGCGGCGCGCTGGCGTGACGTCGCATCGGCGAACTGGCTCGCTACCGCAAACTGGGTGTCCACCCGGGTGGCGGACGCGGTGCTGATCGATATCGGCAGCACGACCACCGACATCATTCCGATCGTCGGCGGCCGGGTGGCCGCGCGCGCCGCGACCGATGCCGGCCGCCTCGCGACAGGCGAACTCGTGTATCAGGGCGTGGTGCGCACGCCGTTGTGCGGGGTCGCGCATCGCATTGAATTCGCTGGCGCCGCGCTCAACGTGATGAACGAATGGTTTGCGACGAGCGCCGACGTGTACCGGCTGACCGGCGAACTGTACCCGCTGCACGACGTGCAGCCGAGTGCCGACCACGGACCGAAGACGCCGGCGGGGAGCCGCGCGCGGATCGCGCGCATGATCGGCCATGACGCGCACGACGCGTCCGATGGCGAATGGCTGTGTTTCGCGCAGCGCTGGCGCGCGCTGCAGCTACGCGAAATCGGCGCGAACCTGGCGCGCGTGGTGGCTGCGCATCCGGCGCTCGTTGCCGCGCCGCTGGTGGGTGCCGGCTGTGGGCGGTTCCTGGTCACCGCGCTCGCGCGTGACGAGGCGCGCGGCTATATCGACTTCGGTGCGCTGGCCGGCGCGCCGGACGAATGCGCCGGGTGGGCGGCGACGTGCGCGCCGAGCGTGGCCGTCGCGTTGCTGGCGGCGCGCGAGCCGCGGATTGCGCGGCATGGCGAGCGCCGTGCGGCGTCGCACCGGCCGTGAACGGACGCATGGAGCAACGCATGAACGGACGCATGAAGGAATAAGCGCAATGGCAAATGTGCACGCGGTTTGAAACATGACGGAACCCAGCCGGGCACTCAACTGGACGCGAGGACAACAGTCATGTGGGTGGTCAAGATCGGAGGCAGTCTGAGTCACGACCCGGCGTTGCGCCACTGGCTGCGCGAACTCTGCGAAGTCGGCGGCGGGCGGGTTGTGATCGTGCCCGGCGGCGGCGATTTCGCGGACAAGGTGCGGCAATACCAGGCCGAATGGCGTTTCGACGATCTCGCCGCGCACAACATGTGTCTGCTCGCGATGACGCAATACGCGCTGCTGATGCAGGGGCTGGAACCCGACCTGATGCTTGCGTCGAGCGAGGCCAAGATTCGCCGTACGTTGCGCGACGGCCACGTCGCCGTCTGGGTGCCGACCGCGCTGATGCGCGAGACGCCCGACGCGATGAGCAACTGGGACACGACCTCGGACAGCCTCGCCGCATGGCTGTCGAAGATGCTCAACGCGGAGCGGCTGATCGTCGTGAAGTCCTGCCCGATCGCCGCGGACGACCCGTTGGAAACACTCGCTGCGGCGGGCGTGGTCGACGGCAAATTCGTCGATCACGTGATCGACGCGAACTACGTGGTCGAACTGTTCGACAAGAACAACGTTGCGCTGATGCGCGACCGCCTGCTGAATATCCCGGTTGCCTGATCAATTGCAGGATGCACGCGATCGGCGGGATCCACGCGCGGCGAACGGACGCGTTGGACGCGTGCCGCTGCATCATTGGCGCGCGGTATCTCCGAGGCCCGGGGCGGTCGCATCACCGCCCGCGCCGCGTCCGCCAACCGGCCGATGCAACGCGCTGACCCACTGCGCGACGCGCTCGGGATCCAGCCGCGAGCGCCTGCCATCGCTGCACAGCGCGGTGCGAAAGCCGGCCACGTCGGGCGCGAGCGCGCGGATCTGCTCCAACTGCGCCCAGCCGAGCGCGCCGGCGATGCCCACCATCGCGCCGCGTTGGCGCGCGATCCGCAGCCAGCGCGCGAGCGTATCGACGTCGACGTGATCGAACAGCGTGCCGCCGTCCTTGCTCGCGGTATCGAACATCACACCGGCAAAGCCGAGCGCGGCGGTGTAAGCGACCAGTTCGTCGTCCATCCCGCCGTCGCATAACAGCACCGGCACGACCGTGGCCGGCAAACCGGCAAGCTGCTCGATGCAGCGTCGCGCGGCCGGTCCGCGCGCGACGCCGACTTTCACATAATCGACGCCCGCGTCGCTGACCTCGATCACGCGCGTCGCGATCTCGTCGGATGCGTCGGCCGGCATGTCGCCGATCGCCGCGCTGATCGGCTTGACCGGGTAGCGCGCGCGCAACTGCCGGGCGATGTTCGCGATATCGCCGATCGCGAGGCCGCCGAGCGCGCCGTCGTTCGGCTCCTTCAGGTCGATCAGTTCGGCGCCCGCGCGAGCGGCGTCGAATGCTTCGTCGTCCGAGCGGACGCTCGCGAGCAATGCGGTCATCGGGGTTCTCCGGAAAGACTAGTGGTGTAGCGCGGCGGCGTGCCCGCTGGACGACGTTTGAACGTTCGCCCGATGCCGCGCGACCGCGGCGACGAGCCAGCCCCATGCGGTGCGCTCGCTGTCGCCGGCAGTTTTGTCGATCGCGATCTGCAGATACGCCATTTCGCTGTCGACTTTCTCGGCCGGCAGCATGAAGAGCCGGCTCACCAGAATCGCGCCTTCGACCACCGCCGACTGCGCGCGGTTGAAGCCCGCGAACGGCGCATGGTTTTCGCGGTGCACGCATTTCATGTAGAGCAGCGGGCGCTGCGGGTCGTCGCGCAGTTCGTCGAGTTCCAGCTCGGCATGCGCGAGCGATTCGGCGAGCCGCACGCTTGCGACGCGGCTCGCGGCCACGGTCGGCCATTCGGTTGCACAGTGCGTGACGCAGCCCGCGAAGATGCGCACGTCGGTGGTGAAATTCAGAACCGCCGCACGCGACGCGACAATGTTATCGAGCGTCTGGGATGGGCGAAAGGGGGAGAGGATGATGCGCTCACCCTCGTGGCGCACGCCCATCGGCGCGATATGTGGACGGCCATCGCACGCTGCCGTGGTAACGATCGTTTCGTTGATCATTGGGATCGCGTGTCCTGACTGCGCCGAAAGGCCGGCCGGTTAGCTGATGAAAACGAAGAACCGCAGAGGGGCCGCGGCGTGCGGCCCGGTTGCGGGCTTAACGCGTAGCGACATACATCACGATTTCAAATCCGAGGCGTACGTCGGTGTAGCTTGGGGTAGTCCATTGCATACGTGCTTCCTCCACAGGTTGAAAACAGCGTTGCGCCGCCGGCCCGCCGGCATGCCGGGTTGCGACGGCAGCCGGCATGACGCAAGCTCCATGCCCACGCGTGCCGCCGGCACGATACGACGGGGCGGGTCCGGCTGGCAATACAGCGCCTGCCGAATTGCGCCGTCACGACGATCGCGCGGCTTACCAGACGAAAGCCGCCGCGCGGTGTGGCGAAAACGAAGCAAAGTGTTTCATCGCCAACCGTGGCACCCGGTAGGCGTTGTTACGCGTCGATCGCATCGCCGTACCGACCATTCTGCGCCTAATCCCGTCGCGCGTCATGAGAGCGCGCATCACGATGTGCAAGCGGGGCGCAGCAATAACGGATACGTTAAGTCTGCCAAATGAAATCGTGAATTCCCCTTCGCGGCGTGGCTGCCTACAGTGCAACACAAGCGCTTCGTTTTTCCGGCAGCGCGCTTGCCACCTTCGAGGACACGTCATGAACGATTTCAGTCAACCGGCGCTCGAGCCGCAACACAACCAGCGTAATCCGCGCAATCCTCGCGAGCGGTACGCGGCGGGTGTCATGAAATACCGCGAGATGGGTTACTGGCAACCGGACTACGAGCCGAAGGAAACCGATGTGATCGCGCTCTTTCGCATCACGCCGCAACCCGGTGTCGAGCCGGAGGAAGCGGCGGCCGCGGTCGCGGGTGAATCGTCGACCGCGACGTGGACGGTCGTATGGACCGACCGGCTCACCGCGTGCGACATGTATCGCGCGAAGGCGTATCGCGTCGAGCCGGTGCCGGTATCGCGCGCCGACGAGCCGCAGTACTTCGCGTACATCGCTTACGAACTCGATCTGTTCGAAGAAGGATCGGTCGCGAACCTGACCGCATCGATCATCGGCAACGTGTTCGGCTTCAAGCCGCTCAAAGCGTTGCGGCTCGAAGACATGCGTATCCCCGTTGCTTATCTGAAGACCTTCCAGGGGCCGCCGACCGGCATCGTGGTCGAGCGCGAACGGCTCGACAAATATGGACGGCCGCTGCTCGGCGCGACGGTAAAGCCGAAGCTCGGGCTGTCGGGCAAGAACTATGGGCGCGTGGTCTACGAGGGCCTGCGCGGCGGACTCGATTTTCTGAAGGACGACGAGAACATCAACTCGCAGGCGTTCATGCATTGGCGCGACCGCTTCCTGTTTTCGATGGATGCGGTGAACCGCGCGCAGGCCGAAACCGGCGAGCTCAAGGGGCACTACATGAACGTGACCGCCGGCACGATGGAAGACATGTACGAGCGCGCCGAATTCGCGAAGGAACTCGGCTCCTGCATCGTGATGATCGACCTCGTGATCGGCTGGACCGCGATCCAGTCGATGTCGCGCTGGGCCCGCAAGAACGACATGATCCTGCATCTGCATCGCGCCGGCCATGGCACGTACACGCGGCAACGCAACCACGGCATCTCGTTTCGCGTGATCGCCAAATGGCTGCGCATGGCGGGCGTCGATCATGCGCACGCGGGCACCGCGGTCGGCAAGCTCGAAGGCGATCCGCTGTCCGTGCAGGGCTATTACAACGTGTGCCGCGACGCGCACAACGCGGTCGATCTGTCGCGCGGAATCTTCTTCGACCAGCCGTGGGCCGGCTTGCGCAAGGTGATGCCGGTGGCCTCGGGCGGGATTCACGCCGGGCAGATGCATCAACTGCTCGATCTGTTCGGCGACGACGCGATCCTGCAGTTCGGCGGCGGCACGATCGGTCATCCGGGCGGCATCCAGGCCGGCGCGACCGCGAACCGTGTCGCGCTCGAAGCGATGGTGAAAGCGCGCAACGAAGGCCGCGACATCGCCAACGAAGGGCCCGACATACTCGAAGCCGCCGCGCGCTGGTGTACGCCGCTCAAGCAGGCGCTCGATACCTGGCGCGACGTGACCTTCAACTATGCGTCCACCGATACCCCCGATTTCGCCGTGACGCCGACGGCGGCCTGAGCTTCATCGACTAGCGGCATCGGCTGCCGCTTCGCCAGCCAATTGCGACGTGGTGCAACGGCACCGCGCGAGGCACTGTTGACGCCGCTCCGAACGCGACATTCATCAACGAGGTTCGTCATGCGCATTACACAAGGAACGTTCTCCTTTCTGCCCGAGCTGACCGACGAGGAAATCGGCTTGCAGATCGACTATGCATTGCGCCAAGGCTGGGCATGTTCGGTCGAATTCACCGACGACCCGCATCCGCGCAACACGTACTGGGAGATGTGGGGACTGCCGATGTTCGATCTGCATGACGCGGCCGGCGTGTTGCAGGAAGTCAAAGCGTGCCGCGAAGCGCGTGCGCAGTACTACATCAAGGTCAATGCGTTCGATTCGGTGCGCACCTTCGAGACGATGCGGCTGTCGTTCATCGTCAACCGGCCGGACGTGGAGCCGGGCTTCCGTCTGTCGCGCCAGGACGCGCCAGGGCGCACGCAGCGCTACAGCATGTCGAGCTATGCGGGCGACCGGCCAGCGGGCCAACGCTACGGCGCGGCCAGCTAGCAGCAGCGAAATCCATCGCCAGGCGATTCGCGACGGTCCACGCGGGAACCGGCCCGGCGAATCGCAAGGAGGAACAATGACAGACGATGCTGCCATCGCGGACGCCATCTCGCCGTCCGCCGCGCAAACCGCTGACGCAGGTTCGCCGCCAACCGGCGACGCGCGGCAAGACAGGCCCCAGGTCGATCTTGCCGCGCTGTATCGCGACTCCGGCATCGGCGACGTGCTCGCCGAACTCGATCGCGATCTGGTCGGGCTCGCGCCGGTCAAGACCCGCATCCGCGAGGTCGCCGCGCATCTGCTGGTGGAACGCGCGCGCGCTTCGCTCGGCCTCGCCGGTGGCGCGCCGACGCTGCATATGTGCTTCTCCGGCAATCCCGGCACCGGCAAGACGACCGTCGCGCTGCGCATGGCCGAGGTGCTGCACCGGCTCGGCTATATCCGCCGCAATCATCTGGTGTCGGTCACGCGCGACGATCTGGTCGGCCAGTACATCGGTCACACCGCGCCGAAAACGCGCGATGTACTGAAGCGCGCGATGGGCGGCGTGCTGTTCATCGACGAGGCGTATTACCTGTATCGCCCGGAAAACGAGCGCGACTACGGGCAGGAAGCGATCGAGATCCTGTTGCAGACGATGGAGAACCAGCGCAGCGACCTGGTGGTGATCCTGGCCGGCTACGCGTCGCGGATGGATGTGTTCTTCGAGAGCAATCCGGGGTTCCGTTCGCGTATCGCGCATCACATTACCTTTCCCGACTACAGCGAAGCGGAATTGGTGGAGATCGCCGCGCGCATGCTCGGCACGATGCATTACCGGTTCGACGCCGCGTCGCAACGCGCGTTCGCCGACTACCTGGCGCGGCGCATCCGGCAGCCGAATTTCGCCAATGCGCGCTCGGTGCGCAACGCGCTCGACCGCGCGCGGCTGCGCCAGGCGAACCGTTTGTTCGCGAGCGCATTGCAAGGCGGCCCACCGATCGATGCCGCCACGCTGACGCGGATCGACGCCACGGACGTGCGCGCGAGCCGCGTGTTCGACGAGCCGGCGCCGCCGCCATCGCCAGCTTCGCCGTCGTCATCCAACGCGCGCGCCGACGCTGCGCCGCCGGGCTGAGCCAGCACACCGCGTCACGACATCATCCAGGGAGAACGCCATGCAGGACGGACGCACGACACTTTCGAAATTCCTGATCGACACGCTCGACCGTCAGCCCTGCGGCGCGGGTCAGTCCGAGACGGCGGGGCTGTCCGCGCTGCTGATCGACGTGGCGGCCGCGATCAAAACGATCTCGGCGGTACTGACAAAAGGCGCGCTAGGCGGCAACTACGGCAGTGCGCAAACCGTCAACACGCACGGCGACGAGCAGAAGAAGCTCGACGTCGCGACCAACGAGATCTTCGTGCAGCAATGCGAGTGGGACGGCTTGCTCGCGGCGATGGTGTCGGAGGAAATGGAGGACGTGTACGCGATTCCGTCCGCTTATCCGCGCGGCGATTATCTGCTTGCGTTCGATCCGCTCGACGGCTCGTCGAATATCGACATCAACGGTGTGGTCGGTTCGATCTTCTCGGTGCTGCGCGTGCGCGACCGAGCGGAAGGCGCGGCCAGCGAAGCCGCTTTTTTGCGGCCCGGCTGCGAACAGGTCGCGGCGGGCTACGCGGTCTACGGACCCGCGACGATGCTGGTGCTAACGGTCGGCAACGGCACACACGGCTTCACGCTGGAGCGCGAGATCGGCAATTTCGTGCTGACGCATTCGAACATCCGCATTCCCGAAGACACCGCCGAATTCGCGATCAACGCATCGAACGAGCGCTTCTGGGAGCCGCCGGTGCGCCGCTATGTGCAGGAGTGCAAGGACGGGCGCAGCGGCTGTCGCGCGCGCGACTTCAACATGCGCTGGATCGCGTCGATGGTCGCGGAAGTGCATCGCATCCTGATGCGCGGCGGCGTGTTCATGTACCCGCGCGATTCGAAAACGCCCGCGATGGAAGGGCGTTTGCGCCTGCTCTACGAAGCGAACCCGATGAGCCTGCTGATCGAGCAGGCCGGTGGTCTGTCGATCACCGGGCGCGAGCGCATTCTCGACGTTCGCCCGCATTCGCTGCATGGACGCGTACCGGTGATCCTCGGCTCGAAGCACGAGGTCGAGCGCATCGCGCGCTATCACGGCGAATACGACCGTGGCGAGGACAAGCCCTTCAGCTCGCCGCTATTCGGCACACGCTCGCTGTTCCTGCCGGACTTTACGGCTTGACGCGCGCTCCAACAGGCCGGCGCGCAAAAGAAAGCGCACAGAACACAGTCATACGGAGACAAACGCATGTCAGTCAAACATCCGATCATCGCGGTGACCGGCTCGAGCGGCGCGGGCACCACCACCGTCATGAAGAGCTTCACGCATATCTTCCGGCGCGAGCACATCAACGCGCAGATCGTCGAAGGCGACGCGTTCCATCGCTATGACCGCAACGGCATGCGCGCGGCGATGCAGGAGCGCGAGCGCGACGGCGTGCCGAATTTCAGCCACTTCGGCCCCGAAGCGAATCTGCTGGAAGAGCTGGAGGCGCTCTTCACGAGCTACGGCGAAAGCGGCGGCGGACAGTTTCGCCACTATGTACACGATGCCGGCGAAGCCCAGCTCTATAAACAGGACGGCGGCACCTTCACGCCGTGGGAGGACGTCGCGCCGAACACCGACCTGATGTTCTACGAAGGGCTGCACGGCGCGGCCGTGACCGACAAGGTCGATATCGCGCGGCATGCGGATCTGCTGATCGGCGTCGTGCCGACCATCAACCTCGAATGGATTCAGAAGCTGCACCGCGACCAGACGATGCGCGGTTACACGCACGAAGCGGTGGTCGACACGATCTTGCGGCGCATGCCGGACTACGTGAACTACATCTGCCCGCAGTTCTCGCGTACGCACGTAAATTTTCAGCGCGTGCCGACCGTGGACACGTCGAATCCGTTTATCGCCCGTGAGATTCCGCAACCCGACGAGAGCTTCGTCGTGATCCGCTTCGCGCGGCCGAAGGGGATCGACTTCCAGTACCTGCTGACGATGCTGCACGACTCGTTCATGTCGCGGCCGAATGTGATCGTCGTGCCGGGCGGCAAGATGGGGCTCGCGATGCAACTGATCTTCACGCCGATGATTCTGCAACTGATCGACCGGCGCTCGCGCGCTTGAGCGATACGCGGCCGATGCCAGGCTTGATTTGATTTCGCAAGGAGAGATTCGATGAGTGCAGTTGCTCAGACGCTTGCCGAGCCCGCCACCCGTTCGATGGCGAACGCGCTGCGGATGCTCGCGATCGACGCGGTGGAAGCGGCGAAATCCGGGCATCCCGGCATGCCGCTCGGCATGGCCGAGATTGCCGTCGCGTTGTGGGACCGGCATCTGAAGCACAACCCGCGCAATCCGGCGTGGCCCGACCGCGACCGCTTCGTCCTGTCGAACGGACATGGGTCGATGCTGCTGTATGGGCTGTTGCATCTGAGCGGCTACGACCTGCCGATCGACGAGTTGAAGCGCTTTCGCCAGTTGCACGGCAAGACGCCGGGGCATCCGGAGGTCGGCGTGACGCCAGGCGTCGAAACGACCACCGGACCGCTTGGCCAGGGGCTCGCGAACGGCGTCGGCATGGCGCTCGCCGAAGCGCTGCTCGCGCGCGAATTCAACCGCCCCGGCCATCGGATCGTCGATCACCGCACGTACGTGTTCGCCGGTGACGGTTGTCTGATGGAAGGCATCTCGCACGAAGCGGCATCGCTCGCGGGCACACTGAAGCTCGACAAGCTGACCGTGCTGTACGACGACAACGGTATCTCGATCGATGGCCACGTCGCGCAGTGGTTCGCCGACGACACGCCCGCGCGCTTCGCGGCTTACGGCTGGCATGTGGTGCGCGACGTGGACGGCCACGACGCCATTTCGGTCGATCGCGCGTTGCACGCGGCGCGCGCGGCGGGCCGGCCGTCGCTGATCTGCTGCCGCACGGTGATCGGCCAGGGCGCGCCGTCGAAGGCTGGCACGCACGATGTGCACGGCGCACCGCTCGGCGCCGACGAAGTCGAGCGCACGCGTCGCGCGCTCGGCTGGCCGCATCCACCGTTCGTGATTCCGGACGCGGTCCGCGCGCGCTTCGACGCGAGCGAGCGGGGCGCGGCCGCCGAAGCCGACTGGCGCGCGCGTTTGGACGCGTACCGCCAGTGCTATCCGGCCGAAGCCGCCGAATTCGAGCGGCGCATCCAGGGCAAGCTGCCCGCGCATTGGCACGACGCGGTGCGCGCGCTGCTGCGCGACGCGGATGTCGCCGCTGAATCGGTGGCGACGCGCAAGGCATCGCAGAAGGCGATCGCCGCACTCGCGCGCAGCCTGCCGGAGATGCTCGGCGGCTCCGCCGATCTGACCGGCTCGAACCTGACCGACTGGCCCGGCGCGGTCGATGTTCGCACCGACGGCGCCGCGCTGCGCGGCGGCAACTACTTGCACTACGGCGTGCGCGAGTTCGGCATGAGCGCGGTGATGAATGGCATCGCGCTGCATCGCGGCTATCTGCCGTTCGGCGGCACCTTCCTCACGTTCTCCGACTATTCGCGCAACGCGTTGCGGATGGCCGCGCTGATGAAAACGCGCTCGATCTTCGTGTTCACGCACGACTCGATCGGTCTCGGCGAAGACGGCCCGACCCATCAGCCGGTCGAACACGCGGCGAGTCTGCGGCTGATTCCGGGGCTGGACGTCTGGCGTCCGTGCGACACGGTCGAGACCGCGCAGGCATGGGTCAGCGCGGTCGAGCGGGGCGGCGCTTCGTGTCTGTTGCTGAGCCGGCAGAACCTGCCGTTCGTCACGCGTTCGGCCGCGCAGATCGGCGAGATCGCGCGAGGCGGTTATGTGTTGCGCGACTGGGCGCCCCACGCCCCGCGCGAACAAGCGGTGCGCATCGTGCTGATCGCGACCGGCTCCGAGGTCGCGCTTGCACTCGATGCGCTCGCGCCGCTCGCGGCTGCCGGCATTGCCGCGCGCGTCGTGTCGATGCCGTCCACCAGCGTGTTCGACCGGCAGCCGCACGCGTGGCGCGACGCAGTGCTGCCGCCGGGCGTGCCGCGCGTCGCGATCGAAGCGGGCGTGCGCGCGTTCTGGCGGCAATACGTCGGACTCGAAGGCGGCGTGGTCGGCATCGATACGTTCGGCGAATCGGCCCCGGCCGCCGCGTTGTTCGAGCATTTCAAGCTGAACACGCAGGCGCTGGTCGACGAAGCGTGCCGCGTTGCACAGCGCGCTCGCTGAGCGTCGCTGCGCCCGGCCAAAACGATTTCATCCTTGGGAGACAGCAAATGGCCTTCATTACGCTGCGGCAACTGCTCGATCACGCGGCCGAACACGACTATGGCGTGCCCGCATTCAACGTCAACAACATGGAGCAGATTCACGCGATCATGCGCGCCGCCGAGCTCACCGGCAGCCCGGTGATACTGCAGGCGTCGGCGGGCGCGCGCAAATACGCGGGCGAGCCGTATCTGCGGCATCTGGTGCTGGCGGCGCTCGAAGCGCACCCGGATATTCCGCTGGTGCTGCATCAGGATCACGGCGCGAGCCCGTCCGTATGCCAACAGGCGATCCGCTCCGGCTTTACGTCGGTGATGATGGACGGCTCGCTGCTGCCGGACCAGAAAACCCCCGCCGCGTACGACTACAACGTCGACGTGAGCCGCCGCGTGGTCGATGCCGCGCATGCGGTCGGCGTGTCGGTCGAGGGAGAGTTGGGTTGCCTCGGCTCGCTCGAAACCGGCACGGCCGGCGACGAGGACGGCGTCGGCGCCACCGGCACGCTGACGCACGCCGATTTGCTGACCGACCCGGACGAAGCGCGGGATTTCGTCGACGCGACCGGCGTCGATGCGCTCGCGATTGCAATCGGCACGTCGCATGGCGCGTACAAGTTCAGTCGCGAGCCGACTGGCGACATGCTTGCGATCGACCGCATCGCCGATATCCACGCGCGCGTTCCGAACGTGCATCTGGTGATGCATGGTTCGTCGTCGGTGCCGCAGGAATGGCTGGCGGTGATCCGGGAATACGGCGGCGATATCCCGGCCACCTATGGCGTGCCGGTCGAAGAGATCCGACGCGGCATCGCGAACGGCGTGCGCAAGGTCAATATCGACACAGACATCCGGCTCGCGATGAGCGGCGCGATGCGCAAGTCGCTCGCGAACGCGCGCGCCGAGTTCGATCCGCGCGCCGCGTTGAAAGCGGCCACGGCGGCGGCCAGCGCGATCTGCATCGAGCGCTTCGAGGCGTTCGGTTGCGCGGGCCAGGCGGATCGCATCAAGCCGCTGCCGCTCGATACGATGGCGAGCCGCTATCACTGAGTACGCTGCGCTTTTACGTCACTTGTACCTGTACCCGCACGGAGAACGCGATGCGCGAATTCCTGATTGCTCCGTCGCTGCTGTCGGCGGATTTTGCCCGCCTCGCCGACGAGCTTCGCGACGTGACGGCGGCCGGCGCCGACTGGCTCCATCTCGACGTGATGGACAACCACTATGTGCCGAACCTGACGGTCGGGCCGCTCGTCTGTTCGGCGATCCGGCCGTACACGTCGATACCGTTCGACGTGCATCTGATGACCACGCCGGTCGATCCGCTGGTCGCCGCGTTTGCCGACGCGGGCGCGAACCTGATCAGCTTTCATCCGGAGGCGTCGTTGCACGTGCATCGAACCATCGAGCTGATCCGCTCGCACGGCGCGCGCGCCGGACTCGCGCTGAATCCGGCGACGCCGCTCACGGTACTCGATCACGTGATGGAAATGCTCGACGTGGTGCTGGTGATGTCGGTGAACCCGGGCTTCGGCGGCCAGGCATTCATCGCGGAAACGCTCGACAAGCTGCGGCTGTTGCGCGAACGCGTCGACACGACGATGCAGCGCACCGGGCGGCCGTTGCTGATCGAAGTGGACGGCGGTGTGAAGGCGTCGAACATCGCGCGCATCGCGGCGGCGGGCGCCGATGTGTTCGTCGCCGGCTCGGCGGTGTTTGGTGCCAGCGATCGCGCGCAGGCGATTCGCGGTATGCGCGCTGAACTGGCGAGCGTCGATGAGCCCGCGAGCGTCGCGGCGCTGGACTGACGACGCTTGCGGTGGCGCGTCGACGTCAGCGCTTTTTCATCGTCTCGCCCGGCGCGCGCCACGCGAGCAGGTCTTCTTCGGGCCGATCTACCGCGCAGCCCCAGTTGAGCGGCTGGTCCTGATCGAAGCGCTTGCCGAGCCGCCACGCGATCTCCGCGCGCGCAAGCTGCACGCCCATATAGAACGCGTGGCCGCCGTCGGTCTCGAGATTCAACTGCGGATAGAGCGCGAACGGATCGCCGCCGCGCCGATGGCCGTCGCGGTTGAACACATGGATGCCGTCAGCGCTGACCTGCACGCGGAAATTCGGATCGCGCACGCCACGGGCGAGTTCGTCGATTTCGTCGGCGCTGTAGGGGAACGGCCGTTTTGCGTGGACTTGCGCGAGCTCGCCGCTGATCCCTTTGGGCAGCACCTGTGCATCGCGCGCGGCATGCATCACGCGGCGCGCGACGTCGGCTTCGCGCAGCGCGCGCCGCGCATGCAGGCTCACCGACGTGGTGAGCACCGCGCCGATTCGCAATTCGGCCGCCATGCCGAGCAGCACCGCGTTGATGCCGCTCGTGTCGGCCTCGGTCAACTCGGTCACGTTGCCGATTCCCATCATCATGGCAATGTCCGGATAACGCTCGCGCAGCCGCACATAGCGCGCTATCGACGCGGCCAGCCCGAACGGAATCGGATCGAGAATCGGATCGGCGAGAAACGCGCGGCCGCGTGCGCACAGTGCATCGATCGCGGCATCGAGCGACGCGATATCGGCCGGTTCGCGGGCGACGAGAATCGGCGTCGATGGCACCTCTTCGGCGATCCATAGCGTGTCGAGGTTCAGGCTCATCAGATAGTCGGCGCCCACGCGGCCGCCGCGCAACAGTTCGTCGCTGCGCATCGAATCGACGCTCACCCGGTAGCCTTCGCTTTTCAGCCGCCGCACCGCGTCTTCGAGATGCGGGAACGGCGTGTCCGGCAGACAGCCGATGTCGATCACGTCGGCGCCTTGCGCCTGGTATTCGCGCGCTCGGCTCGCGATGCCGTCGAGATCGAGGCGCGGCGCGTCGACGATCTCCGCGAAAATTTCGGTGTCGTAGCGGCTCAGATCGAAGGGCTTCGCCTTGCGGCCGAAAAACTGCGGCAGATCCTTCACTTCTTCCGGACCGCGCTCGAACGGTACGCCATAGTGCGCGCTCAACGCGTCGAGATCGCCGCGGCAGCGCCCCGGCACGATCACGCGCTGCGCGTCGAGCGGCGCGGGCAGTCTGCGTTGAATCAGATCGGCGGTCATCAGCGCGGCCACCTGTACGCCGATTTCGCGGACCTCCCAACTGAACGGCGCCGGCGCCATGCCGTCGAGCACGCGCCGCAGGCTCGGCTCGGCCAGCCGGCCGGTCAGGAAGAGGAGGTGGTCCATGCGAGATCGAGAGTCGCGAGGCGTTGATCGAGCGCCGCCTTCAGTTCGTCGAGCGAGCGCACGAGCGTCGTGTATTCGAAGCGCGCCAAACGGTCGACGTTATCCAGTTCGATCGCCCGGGGCCGCAGTTCGACCCATTCATCCGGGCTATGCGTGACGACGCTCGGTTCGGTGTCGCATGCAAAGACGATGCCGGGGATGCATTGCTTGCCCGCCTGCGCGTACATGTTGGTCGGCAGCGTATCGGAGATGCCATACGCGCATTTGGCGACGGTGTTGCTGGTCGCGGGCGCGATCACCACCGTGTGGTAGATGCCGTGATACAGCATGCCGACCGGCACGCCGCTCGCGCTGTTGTCGCGCAGCACGCGAAACTGCTCGCGCAGCTTGTCGAGCGGCCAGCCATAGAGCGGCAGCACTTCTTCGGCGGCTGACGACAGGAACAGGTCCACGCGCGGCAGTTGCCGCGCGAGCGCGATCGATTCTTCGAGCAGATGGCCGGAGCCGGTCACGCACCACGCGAAGCGCGCGTCCGCCTTGAACTCGGCGAGATCGCGCGCGGGTGCCGGCGCGGCTGCGGGTAGGGGCTCGGGGGCGGACTCGTCGGCGGGCGCGGGCGTCATGCGTCGGGATCGAGCGGCATGCCGTCGGCCGGCGAGCCCTCGTGCGAGAGCCGGATATGCAGCCGGCGCATCTTGCGATACAGCGTGTTGCGGCTGATGCCGAGCGCTTTCGCGACGTTGCTGACGTTCCAGCGATGCTCGTCGAGCAGCGACAGCACGGTTTCGCGCTCGTTCAGCTGGATCGCGTTGAGCGCGGAGATATCGGCGTCGTCGGCGAGATGCGCGTCCATGTCGGCGCTGGCGAGCCGCAATGCGGTGGGCAGGTCCATGGCCGGCGTGCGTTGCGTGACCTCGGGCGGCAGATGCTCGCAGCTGATCGGCTGACCGTCGGATAGCGCGATCGCCATTTGCAGCACATGGCGCAGTTGACGGATGTTGCCCGGCCACGCGTAAGTCAGCAGCGCGTGCTCGGCTTCGCGGGTCAGCTCGGGCGGATCGTCGGTTTCGTTGGCGAGCAGATGGTGGATCAGCGGCAATTTGTCGAGCCGCTCGCGCAGCGCCGGCAGATTCAGCTCGACGCCTTTGAGCCGGTAATACAGGTCCTCGCGGAATTGCCCGCTGTGCACGAGTTCGAGCAGATTGCGGTGGCTCGCGCTGATCAGCTGGAAATTGACCTTGACCGTGGTTTCCGCACCGAGCGGGGTGACCTCGTGTTCCTCGATGACGCGCAGCAAACGCGCCTGCAACACCAGCGGCATATCGCCGATTTCGTCGAGAAAAAGGGTGCCGCCGTTGGCCTGCACGATCTTGCCGCGCCGGCCTTCGCGCTGCGCGCCGGTAAACGCGCCGGCGCGATAGCCGAATAGTTCGCTCTCGATCAGGTTTTCCGGCAGCGACGCGCAGTTGACCGGTACGAACGGCCCGTCGGCATGCGGGCTGATGCTGTGCAGCGCCTGCGCGAACACTTCCTTGCCAGTGCCGGTCTGGCCGCGCAGCACGATCGGAATCTTGCGTTGAATCACGCGCGCGGCGAGCTGGATCTGCGAGGCCATGCGTGGGTCGCCGAATTCGAGATGGGCGATTTCATCGAGCTTCGGCGCGCGCGCGTGCCGGTCCGCTGCGCTGCTGCCCGCGCTGGTGCCGGCATTACTGCCTGCAATGCTGGTGCTGCTGGTGCTACGGCTCGCGTGATCGGAGCCCAGCACGCGCGCGGCGCGCCCGGCGCTGTTCTGCGGTGTCTGCGCGACGAGGAAAAAGCGGTTCGTCGCGTTCGCGCTATAGACGGTGACCGGATGGAACGAGCCGCGGATGCTGCGCGCAATCATGTCGTCGAGCGACGCGTTGAACGCTTCCTCGATGCGCCGTCCGCGCAATTCGCTGAGCGAGCGAAAGCCCAGTTGGAACAGCGCGCTGCGGTTCGCGGCGAGCACCGTGCTGTCGTCCGCGACCGCGAGCTTGCCGCCATGCAGCGTGCCGACGAATTCCGGACGGCTATGGAAGTGGATCATGTTCGCGTGCCGGTAGCGCGCGTCCAGCAGACGGTTTTCGATCATCTGCCGGGACATCCCGACCAGTACCAGCGAGTGCTGTTGCAGCAGCTTCGAGCGGCTGGTGACGTCGAGCACGCCGGCGATCTCGCCGCTGTCGTCGAAAATCGGCGCGGCCGAGCAGGTCAGCGACGTATAGCGTGGATAGAAATGCTCGTGCTGGCAGACCGCGATGCAATCGCGCTCGGCCAGACAGGTGCCCATGCCGTTGGTGCCGGCTTCGCGCTCGCTCCACAGCGCGCCGACCCGGAAGCCGTCACCGGCGACCGCCTCGGCAAACGGCACGGAGGACACCTGATGCACGATCACGCCGCCCGAGTCGACCAGCACGACCGCCAGTTCGGGGTCGGCCAGTTGCTGATAGAGCGTCGTCATTTCGAGCTTCGAACAGGCGATCAGATCGCCGAGTGCTTCACGGCGCGCACTGAGTTCGTAGTCGGTGAGAACGGGCGGTGGGACGAAACGCGCGGGGTCCAGCTGGAATTCGTTGATGCAGCGCGCCCACGACTGGGCAACAGATTCGCTTGTCGGCCGCGTGGTCAACTGATGGTTGACCACGTTCAGCACCTCTCGGACGTGCGTACTGCTGTCAGCGAGCAATGACATGGGGGATGTCTCCGTTGCGCCATTTCGGGAGCACCTTTCTACTTGCACCGCGAATGCCGCTTTATCAAGCTGTATGTCGTTGGCGCTGCCGAATCTTCGTTCTCATGCGCCCTCGCGACCAACCGTCATCTCAGGTGGGTATTTAAAACTCTACGCCCGATACTGCTTTGGTACAACAGGGAGTCGCACGGTGTTGCCGCACTGTGCCCGAAATTTGCTTTTCTGCCTGCGTGCCGTGAGCGCTGTCGCGCACATCATAGGCCTGTTGCAGCTTCGGCACACAGTGTGCCGCGCGCATTCGCATCGTTGCTGACACGCTGTTCAACCCTCGGGCCGCGCCGCGGCGGAGTACACCATGGATCGTATCGATACCGTTCGCCTTGCCGCTTTTTCCCGCCTCGGCGCCGACACCAGCGCGGTGCCCGAGCGCATGGACATCGTGTTCATAGAAAACTTCATAGGTCAGACGGTTATCGGTATCGACAGCAGCGAGCTGCATGTGCCGCAACCGGTGCGCGTCGATCTGGCGATCGGCGTGCCGGCGATCCGCGCGTGCACGACGGACCGCATCGAAGATACGGTCAACTACGCGGCGGTGCGTGATGCATTGCTCGCGCTATTCGAATCGCATCGCGTGCGTCTGCTCGAAGCACTGGCCGAGTCGATCGCACGCCTGCTGATTACCGATTTCGGCGCGCACTGGGTGCGCGTTTGCCTGGCCAAACCCGCCAAGTTCGACGACGTGGCCGCGGTCGGCGTGCAGATCGAGCGGCGCCGTGGCGATCTTGCCGCGCAAGCGACGGGTGTTGCCTGTTACGCGTCACTCGGCGAGGGGCTGGTGCCGAACTGAGCGAGTGATTCGAGACGCGCGGCGCGGTTGAACGCGCCGCGCGTTGTTTTCGCGTCGGTTTTGCACTGCTGCGGTTGAG
>NZ_DASXHN010000380.1:0-46675 GCF_036488505.1 Paraburkholderia sp.
CAGAGCGGCGGCATCGACCAGGTGGCGCGCGCGGTCACGCAGATGGACGAGGTCACGCAGCAGAACGCCGCACTGGTGGAGGAAGCGGCTGCCGCGGCGTCGTCGCTCGAGGAACAGGCGGCGCGTCTGCGCAGCACCGTCGCGGTGTTCCAGGTCGACGACAGCGGCGCGAACACGCGCCGTGAGCCGGCCGTCGCGGCGCCGAAACGCGAGGCACCGAAACGCCCGGCGCTGACGGGCGCGGCTGCGGGCGCGGGCGCGGCGCGGGCACGCAAGCCTGCGCCGACCGGCACGCGCACGGCGTCGCCGGCCAAGGCGCCCTCGGCGAGCGGGGCGGCGACGGCTGGCGCTACGCCTGGCCAGGCGCCGGCAGCACCCGCAGCCCCCGCGCGGGCATCCGCCAAGGCGGCTGCGGTTGCGGCCGCGCCGGCGGGCGGCGGCGATCAGGGGTGGGAGACGTTCTGACGTTGCGGCGGCGCGTCGGGTCGCTGTCGCGCCTCTGCGCGTGGCGAAGCGGCGCAACCTCCGTTCCCGAGCGCACGCGTTCTCTCAGCATCGCGGCGCGCCAGAAAATCGCGAACTGTGTTCCAGACACCGCGCGTGCGCTCGCATCCGCGGTGTTTTTTCGTGCCGCGCGAACGAATTAACGTTTGCGACGCACGCGCGCTTCCCTGGTGCGCGCCGCGATCCGGTACATTGACGGGCACGGTCACCACCGAGGCCCGCGGCAGTCAGCACCGCGACGCGTAACTTCCCACATACTGCCAGGCCCCTATGAACCCTTCCATGCGCCAGCCAGAAAGGACCGACATGACGCCACACGACCTTGCGCAACGCCTCGTCGACGCGCGCCGGCAGCATCGCCCGATCGATGCACCGGCACCCGACAGCCTGCCGCCCGATGCGGCGACCGCCTATGCGATCCAGCAGGCGGTCATCGCGGGGCTGGGCGAGTCGACCGGCGCGTGGAAGATCGGCGCGAAGGCGCCCGGCGGCGCCGCGTCGGGCGCGCCGATCCCCGCGTCGCTGGTCGTGCCGTCGCCGGCACGGCTTGCGCGTGACGGCTTCTTCCGGGTGCTGATCGAGCTGGAAATCGCATTTCGCTTCACCGAGACGATCGCGCCGCGCGGCCAGGCGTATGCGCGCGACGAGGTGCTGGCGAAGGTCGGCGTCGTACTGCCGGCCATCGAGATCGTCGATAGCCGCTTCAGCGAGTGGCCGAACGTCGCGCCGCTCGCGCAACTGGCCGATGCGCAGAACAATGGCGCGTTGGTCGTCGGTCATCCGGCCGCTTACGCGGGACTCGCGCGCGGCTTCGATTTCGTGTCGCCGGAACTGGAGCTGAGCTTCAATGGCCGCTCGCTGCTGCCGGAAGCGACCGGCAATCCGGCGGGCGACCCGCGCGAACTACTGGTGTGGTTCGTCAACCATTGCGCGGCGATGGGTATCATCATCGAGCCAAACTGGACACTCACCACCGGCTCGTACGTCGGCGCGCACAAGGTGGACGAACCGGGCATCGTGCGCGGGCATATCGATGGCC
Organism: Paraburkholderia sp.; assembly: GCF_036488505.1. Classification (GTDB taxonomy): domain Bacteria; phylum Pseudomonadota; class Gammaproteobacteria; order Burkholderiales; family Burkholderiaceae; genus Paraburkholderia. Next base: position 1,544 of record NZ_DASXHN010000380.1, read on the forward strand.
TGGGCGAAGTGGAGATCGAACTGACGTGAACGAACAGAGCGGAGCGGTGCGGCTGCGCTTGTAACCGTTGGTTACCGCGCATCATTGAAACGGCTGCCAGAACGGGCGGCCGTTTTTATTTCTGATAGCGTGAAACGGTAGCGGCTGCAAATCGTTCACGCGCAAGCCGTGTGCGCGCCGGATGGAAACCGTTGCGGGCGATGTAGATGAAGGGGTGGACGTGATGCGCGTATTGCACTTTCGTGCGCGCCTGTCCGTATTACACATATGAAGGCATCGCGATTCGCAGCCGTAATCCAGTCATGCAATGGTTCTCTTGGAGGCGTGTCAAGCGGGGGCGCGCAAGCGGCGGCCCCTGCACGGTGCGGAACCAACGTCATCGCGTGATGACGAAGCGCCTGACAGTGTGACTCGACGTGTCACCACAGCGTGCGCAACGTGCGCAATCGAACATCGGATATGTAACAGCTTCGCGTCCGTGTCGACCACATGCCCGGGGCGCGCGTTGTGGATGATAAGCGCGGGACCCGCATGCGAACCGGTGGGTGCGCATACGGCGATCGTTCGATCGCCCAGCGACGGTGCGGGAACGGGATGTGCAACAGCATGGCGACGCAATCGATCGCTCGATGCGACGCAGCGTTGCAAAGATGTCGAGCATGATCAACGAATAGCGACGCGCGGTCGAACAGAACGGCAGTGCAACACACCACGGCACGGCGCGATTTTCGCAACGTAGTCCGTGAAAAAAAATTTAAAAGGGTTTAGGATGAATTCGAGCGATGTCGTTTCCGAATAGCGCGCCGCGCACGACATCGCTCCAGACTTCGGCGAGGAGGTAGCATGGATATCTACAGCAGTTTCGCGACCCGCTTCGAGAAAACACGGGAGGACGAACTCTCGCTCGAGGAGTATCTCGCGCTCTGCAAAGACAATCCCGCCGCGTACGCCACTGCTGGCGAACGCATGTTGACGGCAATCGGAGAACCGGAACAGATCGACACGCGCAACGATCCGCGTTTATCGCGTATCTTCGCGAACAAGGTCATCAAGGTATACCCCGCGTTCCGTGAGTTCTACGGAATGGAAGAGGTGATCGAGCAGGTGGTCGCCTACTTCCGGCACTCGGCCCAAGGGCTGGAAGAAAAGAAGCAGATCCTGTATCTGCTGGGTCCGGTCGGCGGCGGCAAGTCGTCGATCGCCGAACGTCTGAAGCAACTGATGGAGCGCGTGCCGTTCTATGCGATCAAGGGCTCGCCCGTCAACGAGTCGCCGCTCGGGCTGTTCGATTACGAGGAAGACGGGCCGATTCTCGAAGAGCAATATGGCATTCCACGCCGCTACCTGAAAAGTATCCTCAGTCCGTGGGCGGTCAAGCGCCTGCATGAATACAACGGCGACATCCGCAAGTTCAAGGTGGTGCGCCGCTACCCGTCGATCCTTCGCCAGATCGGTATCGCGAAGACCGAACCGGGTGACGAGAACAATCAGGACATCTCGTCGCTGGTCGGCAAGGTCGACATCCGCAAGCTCGAACAGTACGCGCAGGACGACGCCGACGCGTACAGCTATTCGGGCGGCCTGTGCCTCGCCAATCAGGGCCTGCTCGAATTCGTCGAAATGTTCAAGGCGCCGATCAAGGTGCTGCACCCGCTGCTTACCGCGACCCAGGAAGGCAACTTCAAGGGCACGGAAGGGTTCGGCGCGATTCCTTTCGACGGCGTGATCCTCGCGCATTCGAACGAGTCGGAGTGGAAGGCGTTCCGCAACAACCGCAACAACGAGGCGTTGCTCGACCGGATCTTCGTCGTCAAGGTGCCGTACTGCCTGCGCTACAGCGAAGAGATGAAGATCTACGAGAAACTGCTGCGCAATTCGTCGCTTGCCGATGCGGTATGCGCGCCGGGCACGCTGAAGATGATGGCGCAGATGTCCGTGCTCACGCGTTTGCAGGAGCCGGAGAATTCGAGCCTGTTCTCGAAGATGCAGGTGTACGACGGCGAGAATCTGAAAGACACCGATCCGAAAGCCAAGTCGTACCAGGAATATCGCGACTTCGCGGGCGTGGACGAAGGGATGACCGGTGTGTCGACCCGTTTCGCGTTCAAGATCCTGTCGCGCGTGTTCAACTTCGACTCGACCGAGGTCGCGGCCAATCCGGTGCATCTGATGTACGTGCTCGAACAGCAGATCGAGCGCGAGCAGTTCCCACCGGAGACCGAGCAGAAGTATCTGTCCTTCATCAAGGACGTGCTCGCGTCGCGCTACGCGGAGTTCATCGGCAAGGAGATTCAGACCGCGTATCTGGAATCGTATTCGGAATACGGTCAGAACATCTTCGACCGCTACGTCACCTATGCGGACTTCTGGATTCAGGACCAGGAATTCCGCGATCACGATACGGGCGAAAGCTTCGATCGTGCCGCGTTGAACGCCGAACTCGAAAAGATCGAAAAGCCCGCGGGCATCAGCAACCCGAAGGACTTCCGCAACGAGATCGTGAACTTCGTGCTGCGCGCGCGGGCTGCGAACGCGGGCAAGAACCCCGCGTGGATCAGCTACGAAAAACTGCGCGTGGTGATCGAAAAGAAGATGTTCTCCAATACGGAGGAACTGCTGCCGGTTATCTCGTTCAACGCCAAGGGCTCGGCGGAAGAGCAGCGCAAGCACGAAGACTTCGTCAATCGGATGGTGGCGAAAGGCTATACGCCGAAGCAGGTACGCTTGCTGTGTGACTGGTATCTGCGCGTGCGCAAGTCGTCATGACGCGCTCATGATGCCTCGCGTGTGCCGCTCGTACAGTTTGGCCGTACGGGCAACCGGCGAGATGCGAGCCGCACGGACATAGCGCGGCTGTCCAGGCGGCGCGCGTCTTGCGCACCGAAACGAGCGCTGTTGCTTGGCACCGGAGTCAGCGCGAAAGCGCTAACCCCGGTGGATCGCTGTGCGTGGGACCGGGGTAAGCGCTGAAGCGCTAACCCCGGTCGACACAGGAGACTTGGCGTGCTTCATCAAATCATCGACCGCAGGTTGGCTGGTAAGAATAAAAGCATTGCGAATCGCGAGCGTTTTTTGCGCCGCGTGAAGAACTACATTCGTCGCGCCGTTTCGGAGGCGGTGCGCGATCGCAGCATCAAAGATATCCAGAACACCCAGAGCATCACCATTCCGCGCAAGGACATCGCGGAGCCGTCGTTCCGGCATGGGCCCGGCGGCCGGCGCGAAATGGTGCATCCCGGCAATTCCGACTACATCCGCGGCGATAAGATCCAGCGCCCGCAAGGCGGCGGAGGTGGCGGCGGTGGCAGCCAGGCCAGCAACGATGGCGAGGGCCAGGACGACTTCGTGTTTGAACTGAGCCGCGAAGAGTTCATGCAGTACTTCTTCGACGATCTCGAACTGCCGCGTCTGGTCAAAACCCATCTGATGGCCGTGCCGACGTGGAAAAGCATCCGCGCAGGCTGGGCCGCCGAGGGTACGCCGAACAACATCGACGTGGTCCGTTCGCTGCGCAGTGCGCTCGGCCGGCGCATTGCGCTTGGCGCGCCGCTCGTCAACCAGCTGCATGAAATGGAGCGGCAACTCGACGAGATGAAGGCCGACCCCGCCGACCGCCGCGAAGAGATCAAACTGCTCGAAGAAGAAATCCACCATCTGCGCGGGCGCATCTGGCGGATTCCGTTTATCGATCCGTTCGACCTGCGCTACGTGAATCGCGTGAAGCAGCCCACGCCGTCGAGTCAGGCGGTGATGTTCTGCGTGATGGACGTGTCCGGCTCGATGGACGAGCAGCGCAAAGATCTCGCGAAGCGCTTCTTCATCCTGCTGTACCTTTTCCTGAAGCGCAATTACGAGCGCATCGAGGTCGTGTTCATTCGCCATCACACGCGCGCCGAAGAAGTCGACGAAGACACCTTCTTTCATTCGACCGAAAGCGGCGGCACCGTGGTGTCGAGCGCGCTCGAACTGATGCGCAAGGTGATGGACGAGCGCTACTCACCGACTGAATGGAACATTTACGGCGCGCAGGCCTCGGACGGCGACAACTGGACCGACGATTCGCCGAAGTGCCGCAAGATACTCAAGGATGACATCCTGGAGAAGGTGCGCTATTTTGCCTATATTCAGGTGACGCCCGAAGAGCAGAACCTGTGGCTCGAATATGCGCAGCTGGCGTTGAGCCAGCCGCATATGGCGATGAAAAAGGTCGAAACCGCAGCCGACATTTATCCGGTGTTTCGCGAGCTGTTCGAGAAGCAGGTGGCGACTTCGTAGCGGCATGCCCGTTGCGAATGGGTCGCCATGCAACGAAGCGCGGCCACTCGTTCGACAGATGCGTATCTGTCGGATGAAACGGCGGCGCGACGAAACCAAGGCGTGCCGCAGCGAGAGTCGGGGCATGCCCAGGTGCGAGCGGACACGGTAGCCGCTCAAGCCGGAGCAGTCCGCAGCGCTGCAGCACGGGACACACCGGAACGCCCAATCCAGGGCAAAAGGAAGTCCGTATGAACGTAGCCGATAGAAGACCTCTGCCGTGCCCATCCGACTGGACCTTCGAATTGATCGAAGAGTACGACTCGCATATCGCCCGTGTTGCGGAGCAATACGAACTCGATGTGTATCCGATCCAGCTCGAACTCATCAGCGCCGAACAGATGATGGATGCGTACGCGTCCGTCGGGATGCCCGTGAACTATCGTCACTGGTCGTTCGGCAAACACTTCCTTGCCACCGAGAAAAGCTATCGCCGCGGCCAGATGGGGCTCGCGTACGAAATCGTCATCAATTCCAATCCCTGCATCGCGTATCTGATGGAAGAGAACACGATGACGATGCAGGCGCTTGTCGTCGCCCATGCGGCTTATGGCCACAACTCGTTTTTCAAGGGCAACTATCTGTTCAAACTCTGGACGGATGCGCACGCGATCGTCGACTACCTCGTCTATGCGAAGAACTACATCGCGGAGTGCGAGGAGCGCCATGGGCTCGACCGCGTCGAGGAACTGCTCGATTCGTGCCATGCGCTGATGAACTACGGGGTGGACCGTTATAAGCGCCCGCAGAAGCTGTCGCTCGAAAAGGAATTTGCCGCGCGCCGCGAGCGCGAGGCGTATCTGCAATCGCAGGTCAACGAACTGTGGCGTACGTTGCCCGCGCGGCATACGCCGTTACCGGAAGAGGTCGAGGGGCGTTATCCGCCCGAGCCGCAGGAAAATCTGCTGTATTTCGCGGAAAAGAACGCGCCGCTGCTCGAGCCGTGGGAGCGCGAGGTGATCCGCATCGTGCGCAAGATCGGCCAGTACTTCTATCCGCAGCGCCAGACCCAGGTGATGAACGAAGGCTGGGCGACGTTCTGGCACTACACGCTGCTCAACACGATGTATAACCAGGGCAAGCTCGAAGACGGCTTCATGATGGAGTTTCTCCATTCGCATAGCAACGTCGTCTATCAGCCGCCGGTCACGAAGCCGTATTACAGCGGAATTAACCCGTACGCGCTCGGCTTTTCGATGATGAGCGACATTCGCCGCATCTGCGAATCGCCCACCGACGAAGACCGCAAATGGTTCCCGGAACTGGCCGGCAGTCCATGGCTGCCCGCGATGCACTACGCGATGCGCAACTTCAAGGACGAGAGCTTCGTCGCGCAGTATCTGTCGCCGCATCTGATCCGCGAAATGCGCCTGTTTTCAGTACTCGACGACGACATGCGCGACGCGCTCGAAGTGTCGGCGATTCATGACGACAGCGGCTACCAGTACGTGCGCCAGGCGCTGTCGCGGCAGTACGACATTCACCATCGCGAGCCGAATATCCAGGTGTGGGCGGTGAATACGCGCGGCGACCGCAGTCTCACGCTGCGGCACTTCATGAGCGACAACCGGCATTTGTCGCCGGATAGCGACGAAGTGCTCAAGCACATGGCGCGGCTGTGGCAGTTCGACGTGTATCTGGAAAGCGTCGACGAGAACGGCACGGTCAGAAAGCGCTACGAGTGCCGGTACGTGCCGCCCGCCGTCAGGATGTGATGTTTCGGCGCCACGGCGGATCAGCACACCGTTTGTAAGCCTGTCCGTTGCGCACCGTTCGTCTGCATTAATTCGAGGCCCCCGCCAGTCGCAAGACTGGCGGGGGCTTTGCCGTTGTTGCGCCGCAGATCGCCGCGTCATCCCGTGCCGGCTCCTACCCAGGGCTTTCCTGCAGGCTTGCTGACAAAAGCCCATCTTTTGCTTTCGACTATGTAAAATTCGCGCACACGTGGCCGGGGAGGGGCGTGCGGAAACCCGCGCGCGCCTGCCTGACGTGCGCGTACTCAAAGGCGGCGCGTCGACCGCCATCCCCGTTTCAGAATAAGGACAGACATCAGCATGAACGACCTCACCGATCAATCCGTCATGGCTTCGAACCACGACACCCGGCGCCGCATTTTCGCGATCGTCGGCGCTTCATCGGGCAATCTCGTCGAGTGGTTCGACTTCTATGTGTATTCGTTCACGGCACTGTATTTCGCGCCGTCGTTCTTCCCGAGCGGCAATCCGACGACCCAGTTGCTGAACACGGCCGGCGTGTTCGCCGCCGGCTTCCTGATGCGGCCGATCGGCGGCTGGTTCTTTGGCAGGCTGGCCGACAAGCGCGGCCGCCGCACCGCGATGATGGTCTCGGTGTTCATGATGTGCGGCGGCTCGCTGGTGATCGCGATGCTGCCCACCTATGCGCAGATCGGCGCGCTCGCCCCGGCGCTGCTGCTGCTCGCGCGGCTGTTGCAGGGGCTGTCGGTCGGCGGCGAATACGGCACCAGCGCGACCTATATGAGCGAGGTCGCGTTGAAGGGCCGGCGCGGTTTCTTTGCGTCGTTCCAGTACGTGACTTTGATCGGCGGCCAGTTGTTCGCGCTGCTCGTGCTCGTGGTCTTGCAACAGGCGCTGTCGACCGAACAGCTCAAGGCATGGGGCTGGCGCGTGCCGTTCGTGATCGGCGCGATTGCCGCATTGGTCGCGCTGTATCTGCGCAAATCGCTCGATGAGACCACCACTGCCGCGACGCGTCAGCGCAAGGATTCGGGCACGCTGCGCGGGCTATGGGACCACAAGGCCGCATTCGTGACGGTGCTGGGTTTTACGGCCGGTGGCTCGCTGATCTTCTATACGTTCACCACGTATATGCAGAAGTACCTGGTCAACACCGCGGGCATGCACGCGAAGACCGCGAGCGCGGTGATGACCGGGGCGCTATTCGTCTACATGCTGATGCAGCCGGCGTTCGGCGCGCTGTCGGACCGTATCGGCCGACGCCGCTCGATGCTGTGCTTCGGCTTGTTCGCGACGATCGGCACCGTGCCGCTGCTGCATGCGCTGAAGGACGTCACGGATCCCTACGCGGCGTTCGGGCTGGTGGTGCTGGCGCTGGCGATCGTCAGTTTCTATACGTCGATCAGCGGCCTGATCAAGGCGGAAATGTTCCCGCCGCAAGTGCGCGCGCTCGGCGTGGGGCTGTCCTATGCGGTGGCGAATGCGATCTTCGGCGGCTCGGCGGAATATGTCGCGCTGTGGCTGAAGCAGGCCGGCGTCGAGACGATGTTCTTCTGGTACGTGACGGCGATGTGCGCGATCGCGGGCCTCGTGTCGTTGCGCATGCGCGATCCGTCGACCGAAGGGTATCTGCGCAACGAGCCCTGAATGGCGGATGCGGCGCCGCGCCGCAAATCGCGGCGTGCCGATGCAGCGAAAGCGGCGTGAAGCGTGGTATCAAGCGCGGCATCAAGACCGGCATAGAGGGTGGCATCAAGACCGGCACCGAAGCTGATGCGGCGCGGAACAAACGTCCGCTTACAGAAAAGCGCGGACGGTCAATTTTTGCGGCCCGGCGTTGCGCTGCAGCAACGCGGGTGCGTGCCAACTCTTGGTTCAACCGGGGGTGGGCTCGCCTTCGCCCGGCTGCTTGCCCGGATGGTCCGCGGGTGACTGCTTGCGGCCTTCGTCCTGACGCTCGGGCATTTTGCTGTGCTCGTTATCGTTATGCACCGCCTGGTGAGGATGGGCGAAGTCCTCGGTCTGCTGGCCCGGGTTGCCTTTCGATTCGTCTTTGACCGCTCTGTTTGCTTCGCCTGTGGCTTTGTCGTCGGCTTTGCTCATGGCTGCTCTCCTGGAGGGACGTCAAGTTACGGCAGCAAGGCGCGGACCTGAACGGGCGAACTCGCGTGGCGGCCCACGAGGGACGAGGCGACAGGCGTGAGCTTTTCAGACTTCAGCCCGTCAGAGTGGTACCGAGATCAAGTGACCGAATGCGGTTCAACACACGCGCGTGGCGCGTCAACGTCCGGCGCTTTGCGCGGCCTGACCCCGCATCAGTCGCGCGCCGGACGGATCGTCGAGATGACGGAAGATCCACGCGGAGACCAGCGTGATCAGCCCGACACACACGAAGGCGAGGCGAAACCCGAGTGCGGCCGACCCCCATTGCGCGGACAACAGATTCACCAGCCCGCCGCCGATCGATACGCCGAGACCGATCGCGAGCATCTGCACCATCGAAAACAGGCTATTGCCGCTGGCCGCGTCTTCGCGCGTGAGGTCCTTCAGCGTGACGCTGTTCATCGCCGCGAACTGCATCGAGTTGGCCGCGCCGAACACCGCGAGGATCGCGATCTCGACGATCAGCGGCGTGCCCGGCGAGATCACCGCAAACGCGACGATCGACGAACCGACGATGACCGTGTTGACGAGCAGGAACGTTTCATAGCCATAGCGGCGCACGAGCGGCGCGATCCAGCGCTTCGCGAGCGTGCCGGCGATCGCCGCGGGCAGCATCATCAGACCCGAATGCAGCGGCGAATACCCAAGCTGCAATTGCAGCAGCAGCGGCACGAGGAACGGCACCGCGCTCGACCCGACGCGGCACACGAGATTGCCGACCAGGCCCACGCTGAAATTCGGCTCGCCGAATAGCGACAGCCGGAAAAGCGGATCGCGCCGGCTTTTCGCGTACGGGATGTAGGCGAGCGCGCTCGCGACGGCCAGCGCGAACAGCCCCGCCGACCATGCGGCGCGATGCGAGGCGACCGGCGTATCGATGGCGAGCGAAAAGGCGATCATGCACAGCGACAGCAGTGTGCACCCGAGCACATCGAAGGGCGGTGCTTCCGCCTCGTCATGCGAAGGCAGAAAGCGGTGCACCGCGTACAGACCGACTGCGCCGATCGGCACGTTGATCAGGAAGATCCAGTGCCAGCTGATCGCCTGCACGAACCAGCCGCCGAGCGTTGGCCCGGCAATCGGCCCGAGCTGCCCGGCAATCGACGTGAACGCGAGCGCCGACACGTACTGTTCGGCCGACACGCTGCGCAGTATCGCGAGCCGTCCGATCGGCAGCAGCATCGAGCCGCCGAGGCCTTGCAGCACGCGCGCGAGCACCAGTTGGCCGAGCGTATGCGCGCTCGCGCAGCAGATCGAGCCGAGCACGAACACGAGGATCGCCGCGAAGTACACGCGGCGCGTACCGAAGCGGTCGGCGAGCCAGCCCGACGCGGGGGTGAGCATGGCCATCGTCAGCGTGTACGCGACCACTACCGGCTGCATGGCGAGCGGCGCGACCTGCAGGCTGTGGGCAATCGACGGGAGGGCGGTGTTGACGATCGTCGTGTCCAGCGACTGCATGAAGAAGCCGGCGGCGACGATCCAGAGTAACGCGGAGTGGGTGGAATCCTTGGTCATTTTCAACGGCGCGCGCGGTGGCCGCGGCGGCAGCGGCGGCGGTGTCAGCGCCGCCCGCATAGGGAAATCGGGAATTGCGTCATCTTATTGTCATCGGCGTCAATCGGGAACCCCACTAGGGTCGCTGACTGTTATCGACATTGCCGATAAGCAGCGCGACAATCGCGCATGCTCAATCCGATCTGGCTGAAGACCTTCTCGACGGTTGCCGCGTGCCACAGCTTCACCGAGGCCGGGCGGCGGCTCCAGCTGACGCAATCGAGCGTCAGCGAACATATCCGCCGGCTCGAACAGAGCGTGGGCCGGCGGTTGTTCGTGCGCGACACCCATTCGCTCGCGATGACACCCGACGGCGAAGCGATGCTCGCGCATGCGAGCGTGATCCTGCAGGCGCTGGCGCGCGCGGAATCGCAGTTTCGCGCGCCGCGCCTGAAAGGGCGCGTGCGCCTGGGCTCGTCGGACGACATCGCGCTCGGTCCGCTGCCGACCGTGCTCGCGGCGTTTCGCAACGCGCATCCGGACGTCGAACTGGAAATCACGATCGGCATGACCGGCAGGCTCTACGAACTGCTCGACGCGGGGGCGATCGATCTGCTGGTCGGCAAGCGCCGGCTCGGCGACCGCCGCGGCGTGCCGCTTTTCACCGGCCGGCTCGAATGGCTGGCACGCGCCGGCACGCTGATTGATTTGAGTCAGCCGCTGCCGCTTATCCTCGTCGCCGAGCCGAGCGTCACACGCGCGGTCGTGCTCGAGGCGCTGGCCGAAGTCGGCGCGAGCTGGCAGATCGTCTGCACGAGCAGCAGCCACTCGGGCTGCATCGCCGCAGCGCGCGGCGGCCTCGGCATTACGGTGCGTCCGCAGTATCTGGCCGCGCGCGGGCTCGCGCCGCCGTTGAACGCGTCCGCGCTGCCGGCGCTGCCCGCGGTGGAATTCATCGCGCTCGCCGCGAAGCGTTTGAGCCGCCCGGCCGGCACGCTGCTGCAACTGCTGCACGATAGCGATCTGCGCGGCTCGTGGATCGGCGAGTGAGACACGGGCGTGGATGGCCTCACGCGTTACGCGTTACGCGGGCAGCTTGCGAAACGAAATCGCGAAGCGGTTCCATGCGTTGATCGTCGAAATGACGAGCGTCAGGTCGACCAGTTCCTCGTCGCTGAAATGCGGGCGCACCGCGTTCCACGCCGCATCGGGCACGTGGTCGTGCGAGATCAGCGTGAGCGCTTCGGTCCATTCGAGCGCCGCGCGTTCGCGGTCGGTGAAGAACGGCGTCTCGCGCCAGACGACGAGGGCCGCCAGACGCCGGTCGGTCTCGCCGCCCTTGCGCGCATCGGCTGCGTGCATGTCGACGCAAAATGCGCAGCCGTTGATCTGCGATGCGCGCAGGCGCACGAGGTCGGTCAGCGATTTTTCGAGCGCCGATTTGCCGATGCGCTCTTCGAGACCGAGCATCGCCTTGATGACGGCGGGGTTAGCTTTATAGAAGTCGAGGCGGGGTTCCATGATGGGCTCCAGAGTGAAGTTCGAGGTCGGGAAAACCGGAGCTGCGGACAGGACCGGTGTCAGTTGAGGTTCAGCTCAGGTGCTAGCTCAGAGGCCAGTTCAGGTACCAGCTTAATCCCCGCAATGGATTCCAAAAATAACCGGTTTCGGCTATTTCCAGGTAGCCACTTCGGTGCATCGGATACGACGCTTGCGCCAGCGCGTCCGAGCAGCAGCGCGGTGCGCCGAGCATCCTTACCGCTGGCAATGGCATCGTTGCCGCGTGCCGATCGATTCGGTATGGTGGCTGATCGCCCCCCGACCTGCGCCACTCGTTTATGCGGGCGTTATCGTCGTTACCGGAGAACCGTCCATGGTCACCGCCGCCGCCTCCGCCTCCACCGCCGAGCTCGCGTCCGCTTCGTCACCGGCGCCAATCCGCATCGACGTGCTGATTGTCGGGGCCGGTCCGGTGGGGCTGTTCGCCGCCTTCGAGGCCGGCGTGCTCGGCCTCACGTGCCAGATCGTCGACGTGCTCGGCAGGGTGGGCGGGCAGTGCATCGAGTTGTATCCGGACAAGCCGATCTACGACATCCCCGCAATTCCGTCATGCACCGCGCGCGAACTGGTCGAGCGCCTGCTCGCGCAGATCAAGCCGTTCGACGTGCCGATCCATCTCGAACAGCGTGTCGACACAGTCGAGCAGCGCGACGATGGCCGCTGGACCGTACGCACGCAGCGCGGTCTCGTCTTCGATGCCGCGGCGATCCTGCTCGCGGCCGGCAACGGCGCGTTCGTGCCGCAAAAGCTGATGCTTGCCGAGGCGGTGCCGCTTGAGCAACGTCACGTGCACTACAGCGTGCCGCGGCTCGCCGATTTCGCGGACAAGATCGTGGTCGTCGCGGGCGGCGGCGACTCGGCGCTCGACTGGGCGCTGGCCTTGCGCAAGGTCGCGCGGCGCGTGACGCTCGTGCATCGGCGCGCCGGTTTCAGCGCGGCCGATTCGAGTGTCGAGCTGATGCGGCGCGCGGTCGAAGCGGGCGAGATGGATTTCATCGTCGGCGCGATCGCGGGCCTGAACGTGGAGGGCGGCGAACTTAAATCGCTGACGCTGCGGCATATCGAGGGCGAAACGCAGCTCGACGCCGAGCATCTGATCGCGCTCTATGGACTCGTCGCCGACCTGGGCCCGATCGCGCAATGGGGACTCGCGATCCACGGCGGACGCATCGATGTCGATACGTCCAACTATGAGAGCTCGCGCCCCGGCATTTTCGCGGTCGGCGACATCGCCAACTATCCGAACAAGCAGAAGCTGATCCTGTCCGGTTTCCACGAGGCATCGCTCGCGTTGCGCAAGGCGTACGCGTACGCGTATCCGGAGAAGAAGCGCGTACACGTGCATTCGAGCTACGACGCGAAGCTCGCGGAAAAGATCGGCGCGGCGGGGTGAGCGAGAGTTAGCGTTGGCCCAGTCCTATTTGCCGGCGGGCTGGCTCGCCGCCGCGGCGGTTTGGGTCTTTTCCTTGTCTTTCTTCTTCGCTTCATGGTGGCCGATCGCGCAGCCGGCTGCCGCGCCCGCGACGCCGTGATGGCCGGCGACGTGGCCCGTTACACCGCCCACCGCCGCGCCCTTGGCGCAGCCTTCGGCCTGCGCGATCTGCGGCCCGGCGCCCAGCGCCGCGGCAAGCGCGAACGTGGCGGCGCAGCTTCGGAAGAGACTCTTGAATACATGTTGCGATTGGGTGTTTTGCAATTGAGGCTCCTGTTCTAATCAAGTCGGGCAACGCGCAGCCCGAAGCCGCGACGCGGCGGAGCTGCCGTTATTACGCTCTAGCAAATCCAAGGCCCGGCGTTTAAGCTTTGCGTCTCGTGAGGCGGGCGGCGCGCTGCCGGCCGTACAAACGCGCGCGGACCGGCGCGCGGATTTGCGAATCAGCGTTCCGGGACCGCGCAAGCCAGTCGAACCCAATGCGAGCCAATGCAAGCCGATGCAAGCCGCGACGCAACCGGGCGCCGCCGTTCAGGTCCGGCGCTTGCTAAAGAAGAAAAATTCCCCTACGTGCATCCCATGACCCTGCTTGACGTCCCTTCTTCCCGCGAAAACGGCGAGCCTGCGCAAATTCAGGCCGAAGCCGCGGCGACGCCGCCAGTCATAGTCGATTACTCGTCGCTCGTGCAGGCGATCGAGGACTACGCGATCTTCCTGCTCGACGCGCGCGGCCACATCGTCAGTTGGAACGCGGGTGCGCAGAAGCTGAAGGGCTACACCGAGAGCGAGATCGTCGGTCAGCATTTTTCCCGCTTTTACACCGACGAGGCGGTCGCGCGCGGCTGGCCGGCCTACGAACTGGAGCAGGCGGCGCTGATTGGCCGCTTCGAGGACGAAGGCTGGCGCGTGCGCAAGGACGGCTCGACGTTCTGGTCGAACGTCGTGATTACTGCGATCCGCAACAATGCCGGCACCGTGACGGGCTTCGCGAAGATCACGCGGGACCTGACCGCGCAGCGTGAATACTTCGAAGCGCTGCGGCAAAGCGAGGAGCGCTTTCGTCTGCTCGTCGACAGCGTCAAGGATTACGCGATCTTTATGCTCGATCCGCAAGGCTTTGTCATCAGCTGGAATTCGGGCGCCGCGCGCATCAAGGGCTATACGCACGATGAGATCGTCGGCCGGCATTTCTCGCTGTTCTATCTGCCGGAAGAGGCCGCGGCCGGCAAGCCGGTGCGCGAGCTCGCGATCGCGCGGCAGATCGGCACGGTCGAGGACGAGGGCTGGCGCGTGCGCAAGGACGGCACGACCTTCTGGGCCAATGTGATCATCACCGCCGTGTACGACGAAGCGCGGCGGCTGCGCGGCTTCGCGAAGGTCACGCGCGATCTGACCGAGCGGCGCCGGCGCGAAGAGCTCGAACGCTCCGGCGAGCGCATGCGCGAGTTTCTCGCGACGCTCGCGCACGAGTTGCGCAATCCGCTCGCGCCGGTGCGCAACGCGGTCGGCGTGATGCAGATGGAAACCGGATTGAGTCCGGTGCTCGCTCGCGCGCGCGACCTGATCGATCGCCAGGTCACGCACCTCACGCGGCTCGTCGACGATCTGCTCGACATCGGCCGGATCATGTCGGACAAGGTCGAGCTGCGCATCGCGCGGGTCGACCTCGCCGAGCTGGTCGCGCGCGCGATCGAGGCGGCGCGGCCATTTACCGATGCGCGCGATCAGCATGTCGTCGCGCATGTGTCCGGCGAACCGGTGGTGATTCGCGGCGACATGACGCGGCTCGTGCAGGTGCTGCAGAACCTGCTGCACAACGCGTCGAAATTCTCGCCGCACGGCAGCACCATCGACGTGCTGGGCCGGATCGACTTTCGCATGGCGGTGCTCGAAGTGCGCGATCCGGGCTGCGGCATTGCGGTGCGCTCGCTCGACAAGATCTTCGAGTTGTTCGCGCAGGAAAAGGACAGCCAGGGCCTCGCCGACGGCGGCCTCGGCATCGGTCTTACGCTGTGCAAGTCGCTGGTCGAAATGCATGGCGGCAGCATCGTCGCGAGCAGCGAGGGGGCGGGACTCGGCGCCACCTTCACATTGAGTTTGCCGCTTGCTTCCGCGCGGGTCGAAGCAGGCGGCGATGACGCGAGCCTGACCGAGCCCGAAGCCCGATCGCTGCGGGTGCTGCTCGTCGACGACAACCGCGATTCGGCCGACAGTCTCGCGATGCTGCTCGGGCTCAAGGGCCACGAAGTGCGCGTCGCCTACGGGGGCGAGGAAGCGCTGCAGATCGCGCCACGCTTCGCGCCGCATCTCGCGCTGATCGATATCGCGATGCCGAAGATGGACGGCTATGCGACGCTTGCGGGCATGGGCACGATGCCCGAGTTGGCATGCACGATGTTCGCGGCGATGACCGGCTTCGGTCATGCCAGCGATCTCGAGCGCACGAGTGACGCGGGCTTTCATGCGCATCTGGTGAAGCCGGTGGAAATGGCGGTGCTCGATATGCTGCTCACGCAGGCGGACGAACGGTTGAGCGGGAGCAAAGCGAGGTAGGCGCCTGCGTTTTGCTAGCGAGTGCCACACCTGCCGGCGCGACGACCGCGCGCGAGTTGCCGCGAGCGACGCGCCACGCCGCGGCACATCGCTTGCTAAGACCTGCATACGCGAATGCCCGCCGGGAGCCGGCGGCATGGGATCGAACCGTTGCAGGGAGACACGATGCTCGAGACGCGCGACCATGCGGCCAGCTTCAACGCACAGCAGTCACGACAACACCAGCATGAAAGCAATGACCGGGCGCGACTGTCGCCGGCAATTGCCGCGCCGCTCGACGCGTTTCTGCGCGACGCGCGTTTTGATCCCAACGATCCCGCCGCGCCTGCCGGCCTGCTCAGCGCGCTGATCGAGCGCGGCTACGATCGCCCGCCCGCGCTGCCGTTGCCGGCGCAGGGCGACACGCTCACCCGCTGGCGCGCACTCGCGGCCGTGGCCGGGTGCGATCTCGGTCTGGTCAAATTGTTCGAAGGCCATACCGACGCGCTTGCGATCCTTGCCGAACTGGATGGCCCCGTGCCGCCCGATGGAAGCAGGTGGGGAGTGTGGGCCGCCGAAACGCCGGACGCGCGCGTGCGGGCGACAACTGCCCGCGCTGCACGCACCGGTGAGGCCACGGCGCAGCTGCAGCTTAGCGGGACGAAAGCGTGGTGTTCCGGCGCGCATGCCGTCAGCCATGCGCTCGTCACCGCGTGGCTCGACGACGAACCGGTGCTCGCTGCCGTCGCGATGAATCACGCGTCGATCTCGATCGATACGTCGAAATGGCAGGCCGTCGGCATGCAGGCAACGCAGAGTGCCGATGTGAGCTTCGACATAACGCCGGCGACACGCGTCGGCGCGCCGCATGCGTATGTGCAACGTGCGGGCTTCTGGCACGGCGGCGCCGGCATCGCCGCGTGCTGGTACGGTGCCGCCGCGCGAATCGGCCAGACGCTGCGCGACGCGTGCGCGCGGCGCGCCGACCCTCATGCGCTCGCGCACCTCGGCGCGACCGACGTCGCATTGGCCGCCGCGGCGGCGCTGCTGCGCGAGAGTGCCGCGTGGATCGATGCGCATCCGCGGGCCGACGCGATCAACGTCGCATTGCGCGCGCGCCTCGCAGTCGAGGCGGCGGCGAGCGCCGTGATCGAGCATGCGACGCGTGCGCTCGGCGCTGCGCCGCTGTGCCGCGACGCGCGCTTTGCCCGTGCGCTCGCGGACCTGCCCGTGTTCCTGCGGCAAAGCCATGCGGAACGCGATCTCGCCGCGCTCGGCGAACTGCTGGCCGCGCCCGCGCGCGGCGAGCGCACGCCCGCCAGTCCATCCACCGCTGCGCAGTGGATGCTCTGACTCCCGCCCCCCGGATTCGCGAAAGGACCACAGAGATGAGCTCGACGGTGCAGTACTTCGATGACCTCTACCGGCGCAGCGACGATCCATGGCGGCTGCGCGAAGGCTGGTACGAACGCCGCAAGCGCTCATTGACGCTGGCGTTGCTGCCGCGTCCGCGTTATCACAATGCGTTCGAGCCGGGCTGCGCGAACGGCGAGCTGACCGTCGAACTCGCGAAGCGCTGCGATGCGCTGCTCGCGGCCGATCTGCACGAACGGGCCGTGACGCTTGCCCGCGAGCGGCTGGCCCGCGCCGCGCAGGGCGCGCAGCCGTCGCACGTGCGCATCGAACAGCGCACGGTGCCGCGCGAATGGCCGACCGAGGCGGGACCCTTCGATCTGATCGTCATCAGCGAATTCGCGTACTACCTCGACGCGGCCGAACTGGAAACGCTGGCCGCGCGAATCGCCGCTTCGTTGACGACGGACGGCACGCTGCTCGCGTGCCACTGGCGCCGCCCGTTCGCCGAAGCGCGCGAATCCGCCGATCGCGCGCATGCGCTATTCGATGCGCGCTGCGGGCTGGCGCGTCTCGCGCATCACGACGAAGCCGATCTGCTGATCGACGTGTGGTCGCGCGACGCGCGCTCGGTCGCGCAACGCGAAGGGCTCCTATGATTGGCGTGATCGTTCCCGCGCATAACGAAGAAGCGTTGATCGCTCATTGCCTCGCGGCGTTGTGGGAAGCGTCGCGGCACGAAGATCTCGCGGGTGAGGCGGTGCGCATCGTGGTCGTGCTCGACGCGTGCAGGGATTTTTCCGGCGCGATCGCGCGCGCTTATGGCGTGCAGACGCTGACACTGAAAGCACGTAACGTCGGCATCGCGCGCGCGGCTGGCGCGGCGCAGCTGCTCGCCCAAGGGGCGCGCTGGCTCGCGTTTACCGATGCGGACAGCCGCGTGGCGCCCGGCTGGCTCAGCGCGCAGCTCGCGCTGCGCGCCGACGCGGTATGCGGCTCGATCGCCGTCGATGACTGGAGCCCGCATCCGCACAGCGTGCGCGAACAGTTTCGCAAGACCTACCTGGACGCCGATGGCCACCGTCATGTGCATGGCGCGAATTTCGGCGTGTCGGCGGATGCGTACCGGCGCGCCGGCGGCTTTCCGCCGCTTGAATGCAGCGAGGATGTCGCGCTCGTCGATCGGTTGATCGCGAGCGGCGCGCGCATCGCATGGAGCGCCGCGCCGCGGGTGATCACCAGTGCGCGCACGGCCGCCCGCGCGCGCGGCGGCTTCGGCGATACGCTCGCCGCGTGGGCGGCCGCATGACGCGCGCGGCGGCGTCGCGAGCGCGACTCGCGCCGCGCTGACGAGGCCGCGCGATCGATCGACGGCACGGCGTCGGCACTGCAATCAGCCGCGAGGAGGGCATACATGATGGACGCGATCGTCGTTCTGTTCGGCGAAGGCAGGAATCTCGACCCGTTGCAGATGGGGCTGCGCGCGATCGTCATCTTTGTGATCGCGCTGGCGCTGATTCGCGTGTCGGGGCGGCGTTCGTTCGGCCAACGCTCCCCCTTCGATTCGGTCGTGGTGATCCTGCTCGGCTCGACGCTGAGCCGCGCGATCGTCGGTGCGTCGCCGTTCATCGCGACCGTGGTCGCATCGTTCCTGATCGTGGCGTGTCACCGGATGCTTGCATGGGCATGCATGCGCTCGCATCGCTTCGAGCGGCTGGTAGGCGGTGTGGAGCGCGAGGTGTACAGCGACGGCACGTTCAACGCGCCCGAAATGCACGCGGCGCTGATGACGCGCACGGACATCGAAGAAGCGGTGCGGCAGAAAACCGGTTCGCGCTCGATGGACAACGTGGCCGCCGCGATTCTCGAACGCAATGGCGAAGTGAGCGTGATCCGCAAGGGCGCCTAGCTGCGCATCGCGTGGCGTCGCGCGACGCTTAACCGCGCCCGCCGCGCGAGATTTCGTCGCCCGCGCCGCGCGGCAAACGTCGCGTAACCGGAATCGACGCGAACGAGCACAGCCCGACCACCAGAAACGCGGGCCAGAAGTCCGACCACATCGTGGTCGGGTGGCCATTGAGCACGCGCGTCATCTGCAGCACGATACCGCCGATGGTCACGCCAAGGCCCAGCGACATCTGCTGCACGACGCTGCCCAGACTCGTTGCGCGGCCGACGTCGCGGCTCTCGATCTCCGCGTAGGTCAGCGAATTCAGGCTGGTGAACTGCAGCGCGGGGAAGAAGCCGCCGAGCAGTACCACGACCCAGATGATCCACGCCGGCGTGTGCGGGAAGAACAGGCCGCAGGCGGCAATCGCCATCCCCGATAGCGCCGCGTTGATCACCAGCACGGAGCGAAAGCCGAAGCGACGCAGCACGCGCGATGCGATCGTGCGCATGAACATGCCGCCGAACGCCGACGCGCAGGTGATCAGCCCCGACTGGAACGCGCTCATCCCGTGACCTTCCTGCAGCATCAGCGGCAGCAGGAACGGCAGCGCGCCGAGGCCGATGCGAAACAGCGAGCCGCCCAGCACGCTGGCCTGGAAGGTCGGCACCTTCAGAAAGCGCAGATCGAGCAGCGGCAGTGCGGCGCGCCGCGCGTACGCGACGTAGATCGCAAGCAGCACCGCGCCGGCCGCGCACATGCCGAGCGCGTCGACATTCGCAATCAGCTCGCCGCCGACCAGCGACAAGCCGAGCAGAAACAGCACCGCGCCCGCCGCGGATAGCAGAAAGCCGATCCAGTCGAGCGGACCCGGGTCGGGCTCGCGCGTGTTGGCGATGTAGCGATTGGTCAGATAGATGCCGAGGATGCCGATCGGCACGTTGATGAAGAAAATCAGCCGCCAGTGCAGAT
The DNA here is from genome assembly GCF_036488505.1 of Paraburkholderia sp. Lineage (GTDB taxonomy): Bacteria > Pseudomonadota > Gammaproteobacteria > Burkholderiales > Burkholderiaceae > Paraburkholderia. The sequence continues at coordinate 20,970 of NZ_DASXHN010000380.1, forward strand.
AGGTGGTGATAAAGCCGCCGAGCAGCGGGCCGGCCGCGGGGCCGAGCATCGCCGGCACGCTCAGATAGTTCATCGCGCGGATGAAATCGGCTTTTTCGACCACCCGGAAAATGATGATTCGCCCGACCGGCACCATCATCGCGCCGCCGACGCCCTGCACGAAGCGCGCAACGGTGAACGTGCCGAGCGAGGTCGATGCGGCGCACAGCAACGAGCCCGTCACGAAAATGCCGATCGCGGTGCGGAACACCGTGCGCGCGCCGAACTTGTCGGCGAGCCAGCCGCACACGGGGATGAACACGCCGAGCCCGAGCACGTAGCTGGTCACCGCGATTTTCAGCGTGACCGGATCGCGCCCGAAATCGCGCGCCATCGCCGGCAGCGCGGTGACGATCACATTCGCGTCGACGCTTTCCATGAACATCGCGCATGCGACGATAAGGGGCGCAATCAGGGCTTTCTGAACGGCGGTCATGACGGCGGGGCTGCGGCGGGCGTCGCAGGCAAAGGGGGGATTATTGCACCTGTACGGTGCAGGTTGTTAATAAACGGCGTGCCGATTGCCTTTTTACCCTCTGGAGTTCGACGCGGCGGGGCGGCGCCCAACATTCCGTTGAATCATTTATTTCTTGTTGCACTGCGCCATAAGAAGACTATAATCGGGTTATTGCTTAGGTGAAAACCCTTACTACGAACAAGGAGCCCGTCATGAACACAGCATCGAACGCCGTCCGTTCCACTCCCGCCGATACCACGCTGTTCGGCAAGCTGCGCGCACTGGCGCTGCACGCGTGGAACCTGCACCTGCAAAACTGCGCAGTGATCGCCGAAGCGTATCGCCGTCCGCAGTAACAGGTACTGGCCGGGGCCGCGAAGGCCCCATCCGCGATAAATGCCCGCTCGAGTAGCGGGCATTTTGCTTTCTGATTCCTTTCGCAAACGTCCTATCCGTTGCCCCGATGGGCTCCCCGCAGCCGCGAGCGGTGCCCGAAGCGTCGCCATCCGGTCCTTTTCGGGATTCTCCGCGCAGCTGAACCGTCAGCAAAATCATCCGCGCTGTCAACCTTTTGCCCGTTTTGCCGTTATCACTTTGTAATCGTCGAAACAGGCGATACAGCGCGCGCGACGGCCCGTCGCCGCTGCACTCTCGCAAGGCCCCGCATTGACCATGTTTCATCGACTTCAACACAGCTTCGTGCGCCCCGGCGCGATGCTTCGCCGGGCGTCGGAAGCGCTGGGCAGCCGCGGACTGCTCTCGCCCGTGCTTGCGCTCGTGATCTGCGGGCTTCTGCTGGTGGTGCTGCAGCATCTGTCGGAGGCAGTCGACTACCGCTCGGTGATACGCGAATTGCGTCATCTGTCGGCGCGCGAGTGGATCGGCGCGCTCGGCGCGACCGCGCTCAGCTATCTGGCGCTGGCCGGGCGCGATGCGGTCGGCCTGCGCTACGTGGGCACGAGCGTGCCGCGCGCCGCGTTGTGGGTCGGCGCGACCGCCGGCTCCGCGCTCGGCAATGTGACGGGTTTCGGCGCGCTGACGGGCGGAGCGGTGCGCGCGCGCGTCTACGGTGTGGCGAACGTGACGCCCGCGCAGATCGGCCGCATGACCGTGTTCACGAGCGTGTCGCTCGCGCTCGCACTGGTGCTGATGAGCGCGTTCGGCATGCTGTGCATGGCCGGTGCGCTCGCGCCGATGCTGCATCTGAGCCCGCTCGCGCTGCGCTGGGGCGGCGCCGCGCTGCTGCTCGCGCTGGCGCTCGCGGCCGCCGCGTGCCGCGGCGAAGCCCGATCCGTGCGTACGCGCTGGCAATGGCTGTCATTCGATATTCCGGCGCGCCGCGATCTTTTCGCGCAGGTCGCGCTCGCGGTGCTCGATGTCGTCGCCGCGGGCCTCGCGCTGTGGGCGCTGCTGCCGCACACGAACGTGAGCTTCGTCGGCTTTATCACCGTCTACGCGGCCGCAATGCTGCTCGGTCTGATTGGCCACACGCCCGGTGGCGTCGGCGTGTTCGAGGCGGCGATGGTGTTCGCGCTGAACGGCAGCGTGCCAATGCAGCAGATGGTTGCCGCGTTGCTGGCCTATCGGGCGATCTATTTCGGCGTGCCGCTAATCGTGTCGGCGGCGCTGCTCGCCGGCTTCGAGGGCCGTGCGCTGAAGAGCCGCCTGTCGCTGCTGCAGGCGCAGCGCGTGTCGGAACTCGCGCCGCTGTTTCTGAGCCTGGTCACCTTCGTGGTCGGCGGCATGCTGGTGATTTCGAGCGCAACGCCGGCGTTCTGGCAACGCATTCATATGCTGCGCGACGTGGTGCCGCTGTGGGTGCTCGAAAGCTCGCAGATGCTGTGCAGCGTGCTTGGCGTGCTGCTGCTGTTCGTTGCTCGCGGCCTGCTGCGGCGGCTCGACGCCGCCTGGTGGATGACGCTCGCACTCGCGATGCTGAGCCTTGCGCTGTCGCTGACCAAGGGTCTCGCATTCGTCGAGGCGGGCGTGCTCGGTATGCTGATCGTGCTGCTGCTCGCGACGCGCAAGCGCTTCAATCGTCATTCGTCGCTGTTCGCCGAGCGCTTCACCGCGGGCTGGCTGGTATCGGTCGCGATGGTGCTGATGCTGGCGACGTGGGTGATGCTGTTCGCGTTCCGCGACGTGCCGTACACGCGCGACCTGTGGTGGCAATTCGCGTTCGACGAGCGCGCGCCGCGCGCGCTGCGCGCGACGCTGGCCGCGAGCCTGTTCGCCGCGACGTTCTCGTTCTGGCAATTGCTGCGTCCGGCGCCGGGCCGCTTCGTCAAACCGGCGCCCGAGGACCTGCACGATGCCGCGCGGATCGTGCGCGCGCAGGAACGCAGCGACGCCGGTCTTGCGCTGATGGGCGACAAGAGCTTCCTGTTTTCGGAGTCGCGCGAGGCATTCCTGATGTACGCGAAGTACGGCCGCACGTGGGCCGCGCTGCACGATCCGGTCGGGCCGCGCGCCGAATGGGCCGGGCTGATTCGCAAGTTCGTCGCGCTCGCGCATCAGCATGGTGGGCGCGCCGCGTTCTACCAGGTGCGCGCGAACGCGTTGCCGCTGTATCTTGACGCGGGTCTGACGCTGATGAAGCTCGGCGAGGAGGCCCACGTGGTGCTCGACGACTTCGATCTGAAGGGCTCGCATCGCGCGCATCTGCGCTATGCGCTCAAGCGCGGCGAGCGCGACGGCTTCACGGTCGAGGTGATCGATCAGGCGCATGTGCCGGGCTCGCTCGAAACACTGCGTGCGATTTCCGATGGCTGGCTCGGCAGCCACGATGCACGCGAGAAGAGCTTTTCGGTCGCGGCTTTCCATGATGAATACCTCGCCGCCCAATCGGTGATGCTGGTGCGCCAGAACGGCGAGCCGGTCGCGTTCGTCACGTTCATGACGACCGATCTGCACACCGAGGCGACCGTCGGCGTGATGCGCCACGTCGAAAGCGCGTCGTCGTATGCGATGGAATATCTGTTCACGCAGCTTGCGCTGCATCTGAAACAGGCGGGCTTCCGCTCGCTGAGTCTCGGCATTGCGCCGCTTTCCGGTATGCAGCCGACCCCGCTCGCGTCGCGCTGGCATCGCGCTGCCGGCATCGTGTGGCGCTTCGGCGGCCGCTTCTACAACTTCCGCGGTCTGCGTGCTTTCAAGAGCAAGTTCCAGCCGCACTGGGAGCCGCGCTATCTCGCGGCATCGGGTTCGGTGGGGGTGTTCTTCACGCTCGCGGACCTGTCGTTGCTGGCGGGAGGCCGGCGTTCATGACATTGCATCCGTTCTTCCGGCTCGCCGTCGCAGCGAGCGTTCTGACCGGCGGCGCGCTCGCGCACGCGGCCACCAACACGGTGGTGCCTGGCGGCCGCTATGGCGACGTCAAGGTCACGCAGCCCGACGGGCCGTTGCGCGGTTTTGTCGTGCTGTATTCGCAGGCCGGCGGCTGGAGCGCGGCCGATCAGCAAAGCGCGGATGCGCTGGCGAAGGCCGGCGCGATGACCGTCGGGGTGGATACCGCGCGTTACGCGCAACATCTGAAAGCCAGCAAGGAAACCTGCCATCAACTGGTCGGCGATGCGGAAGCGTTAAGTCATCAGCTCGAACGGCAGTCGCAGTCGAGCCATTACTTCGCCCCGATCGTCGCGGGCACCGGCCAGGGCGCGACGCTCGCGATGCACGTGCTCGAACAGGCGCCGTCGAATACGATCGCCGGCGCGGTGTCCGTCGATGCCGACCCAACGCTCGATGCGCGCTTTCACCCATGTCCGCCGGATCCGACCGTGATCCGCGACAAGGTGCCGGGCTTCGTCGAAAAGGCGAACAGCGGCGACGCCGATCGCGCGCGTCTGGTCGCATTGGTCACGCCGCATCTGCAATCGGTATCGACGAACGCTGACGACGTGTCCGATCTACCGTTGATCGAACTGCCGCCCACGCACCCGAACGGCCTGATGGCGATCGTGATTTCCGGCGACGGAGGCTGGCGCGATCTCGACAAGACGATCGCGCAGGCGTTGCAGAAAGATGGCGTGTCGGTGATCGGTTGGGACAGCCTGCGTTACTTCTGGAGCGAGAAACCGCCCGCGCAAACGAGCCGCGACCTTGCGCGCGTGATGCAAACCTACGGTGCGCGTTGGCACGCGCAGCACATCGCGCTCGTCGGCTATTCGTTCGGCGCCGACGTGATGCCGTTCGCGTACAACCGTCTGCCGGAGGACCTGCGCGCGAAAGTGTCGCTGATCTCGCTGCTCGGGTTCGCGCCCGACGCCGATTTCCAGATTCGCGTCGGCGGCTGGCTCGGCATGCCGGCCAGCGACAAGGCGCTGAACGTGAAGCCGGAATTGACGCAACTGCCGCCATCGATCGTGCAGTGCTTCTATGGCGCGAACGAGACCGATACGCTGTGTCCGGCGCTTGGCAATACCGGCATCGCGGTGATTCGCACGTCGGGTGATCATCATTTCGGCGGCGATTACAACGCGCTGGAGCAGCGCATTCTCACCGCGTTCAGGAAGCGGAGCGGTTTGCAGGATTGAGCGTCGCGGTGTTCTTTTGCCAGGCCCGCGGTTGAACGTGCGCTGTCGCGCGTGCCCAGCAACACCAACGCCCGACGGATTGATGCCCGAGAACGACAACGACGCGTTCGACCGCTTTATCGAGACGCTGGGCTACCCGTGCTGGAAAGAGACCAAAAACGCGGTCTACCGGCGGTTCCTTGTGTAGCTGATCCCGGCCGAGCGAATCGGGGTTTACGCGAGGGGAGCGCCGCGTCGACCTGCGGTGTGCCCGGCTCCCCGAATTGCTGCAGAACCGCACACCGCCTGCCTTTGCGGCCGACCAGCGCCGGTCTCCGGAGGCTTCGCTTCTGGCCTTTTATCTCGTCCCGCGATACGTCTTATCCGGAATATCGCGTTGCGGGATAGCCGCGACGATCGTCACACTGAGCGCAAATTTCATCGCTGCATTCAGGAGACATCCATGCGCACTCAAGTCGGCATCATCGGTGCCGGGCCCGCCGGGCTGCTGCTTTCCCATCTTCTTCATCTGCGCGGTATCGAGTCGGTCGTACTCGAAACACGCACCCGCGATCAGATCGAATCCACCATCCGCGCCGGCGTGCTCGAACAGGGCACGATGGACCTGCTGACCGAAACCGGTGTCGGCGAACGCATGAAAGCCGAAGGCGCGCTGCACCACGGCTTTGAGCTGGCGTTCGAAGGCAGGCGTCACCGCATCGATCTGACCGACCTCACGGGTCACGCGATCACGGTTTATGCCCAACACGAAGTGATCAAGGATCTCGTCGCGGCGCGGGTGGCCGCGGGCGCCGAGCTGCGTTTCGGTGTATCGGACACGTCGATTCACCGCATCGATACCGATACGCCGTTGATCCGCTATCGCCACGACGGCGAGCAGCACGAACTGCAGTGCGATTTCGTGATTGGCTGCGACGGCTCACAAGGCGTGTCGCGCGCGTCGATTCCGCACGCGCTGCGGCGCGATTTCGAACGCGTCTATCCGTTCGGCTGGTTCGGGATTCTGTGCGAAGGACCGCCGTCGTCGGACGAACTGATCTACGCACGTCACGAACGTGGCTTCGCGCTGATCAGCACGCGTTCGGACAACGTGCAGCGCATGTACTTCCAGTGCGATCCGAAGGACTCGGTCGATAACTGGTCCGACGATCGCATCTGGGCGGAACTGCATGCGCGCGCCGACTCACACGACGGTCAGAAGATTATCGACGGCAAGATCTTCCAGAAGAACATCGTCGCGATGCGCAGCTTCGTTTCGACGACGATGCAGCACGGGCGCCTGTTCCTTGCCGGCGATGCCGCGCACATCGTGCCGCCGACGGGCGCAAAGGGCATGAACCTGGCGGTTGCCGACGTGAAGGTGCTGAGCCAGGCGCTCGATGCGTTCTATCAGCACAGCCGCACGGATCTGCTCGATCGTTACAGCGACACCGCACTTAAGCGCATCTGGCGCGCCGAGCACTTCTCGTACTGGATGACCAGCATGCTGCATCGTATCGATGGCGCTTCGCCATTCGAGCAGCAGTTGCAAATCGCCGAGCTCGAATACGTGACGACCTCGCGCACCGCGGCAACCGTGCTTGCGGAGAACTACGTGGGGATCGCTGGCGCGCAGATGCAATCACGGCGCTAACTGTCGGGTGACGCGGGGGGCCTTTGATCGATCGAGAGACCCCGACGCGTCGCTGCATCAAACTTTGCAGGCGTCGCGCCAGACCGGTTGCGGAACTTGTGGCACAAAGGTGCTAATTCACGTTGCCGCTTTCACACGTCAATTTTTACACGTCGATCTCACGCGCTAAGCTAGCGCGTCGACCTCATCCGTCTTCCTCGCACGATCACGAACGCAGCAGCGCCATCTCGTTTTGCAGCAGCGCGAGAAGATCGTCGTCGGTCGGCCGCGTGCCCCAATGCCGCGCGCCCGCGACCGACGCGATCGCCATCCACGAATGCGGTGGAAACCATTCGCGCAGCAACGCGCCATCCTGACGCAAACACAGTTGACCAGTCTGCTCGCTGTATTCAGCGCAAATGACCACACCGTCGACTCGCGCCATCACTCGTCTTGGATCGTTATTCAGCACGTCGTCGCTCCTGCCGATGGGTTAGCGCGAATGCCCGCGATGCGAGGGCAACGCGGCCGCGTGCGCACTGCGGCTGCGGCATGATCAATGGTCGTGGTCGTGGTCGTGCCCATGGCCATGCCAGCCGTTGTCGTGCCAGTCCCCATGCGGGCCGCGCGCATCGTGCCATTCGCGGTGATGGCGTTCCCATTCGCGACGTTCCCAGTAGCGGTGACCATCGTAGTATCGATCGCCGTACCAGCCAGGTGTGATCACGACCGCGGCTGGCGGCGGCGCATACACGGGCTCGGGCTGTTGCACATAGACAGGCGGGGGCGCCTCGACCACCGCGGGTGCGACCGCGATGCCGGGCAGACCGATATTCACGCCGACGTCGACGTGCGCGAAGGCTGCCGACGATGCGCCGATCGCGAGGCCGGCGACGAGCGTCAACGATGTCCAGCGGTTGCGTGAATGAGTCATGTTTTGTTCTCTTTATCGATGTTGTTGGTGGAGCAAAAAACTGACAGGCCGTGCTCGCAAGCTGCGCAAGGTGCGCGGGTCAGCATCCGATGCGTGTCGCCACGCGCTCAATAGTGGCCGCGGTCGTCGTAGTGGTCATGATCGTGATAGTGATCATGGTCGTGGTGATCGGGGACCACGATGCAGCCGCTCAACATGCCGCCAAGCGTGGCGGCCAGAATGATCAGAGCGAAAATTTTCTTCATGACGTTGCTCTCTGTTGACTGTGTGGGTTTATATGAATCTGTGTTGCGCGCTATTGCGTCGGTATAGCCAAGGCGATTCGTGTGAACCGCTTTCGTTTGAACCGAACTCTACTGAGCAGCACGATTACCGGTGTGTTCGTGTGTAACAGGACGTGTCGACATGCATGCGCGGCAATGCGGCGATGCGAAGGGAATAGACAGCGTCGATGGACAGCAGATCGCCCGCGTCTTAATGACAAGCGATTGTCACGCCGGTATGCAAACCCTTGAACGGTTTAGAAAAGAACCGTGGCCAACGACGCGCGATACGCGTGTCGATGCCGGGCCGCCGGTGCATCGGCGGTAAGACAGAGAAACGCATCGGCTTTCGCGGCGAACGCGTCGCGCGGATACATTCAGTTGCAGAGTGGGGGCAGTGGACTGGTTGGCGCGCTCGCGCGAGAGAGCGTCGTACCCAGTGACGACATCGCAGGCAAGGCCCGGTCGACCAACACCGATACGCGTCGTCGAGCGCCGCATGGGTTATGGATATCTGCGGGGTAAACGATAGTCCGATACGCGAAAACAGAGCGAAACAGCGTTCCTGTGGTGATGCTATATTGCGCCGGACAGGGAGAGCCCCGCACAGAACGGGACACAAGCGCGGGTAATCCACCCGTCAACGGACATGACAGTCCATGGAGGAGACATGAAGATAAAGAAGGCCATCGACCGCATTCCAGGCGGCCTGATGCTGGTGCCGCTGCTGCTCGGCGCCTGCGTTCACACGTTCGGGCCGGGCGCGGGCAAGTACTTCGGCTCGTTTACCAACGGCCTCATTACCGGCACGGTGCCGATCCTCGCCGTCTGGTTCTTCTGCATGGGCGCGACGATCGACCTGCGCGCGACCGGCATGGTGCTGCGCAAGTCGGGCACGCTGCTCGTCACCAAGATGCTGGTCGCGTGGGTCGTCACGCTGATCGCAGCGCGCTTCATTCCTATCGAGGGCATCAAGACCGGGTTGTTCGCGGGACTATCGATTCTCGCGATCACCACGTCGATGGACATGACCAACGGCGGTCTCTACGCGGCCGTGATGCAGCAGTATGGTTCGAAGGAAGAGGCGGGCGCGTTCGTGCTGATGTCGGTCGAATCGGGCCCGCTGATCAGCATGATCATTCTCGGCGCGACGGGTGTCGCGTTCTTCGAGCCGCGGCTCTTTGTCGGCGCGGTGCTGCCGTTCGTGATCGGCTTTGTGCTCGGCAATCTGGATAGCGAGCTGCGCGAACTGTTTGGCCGCTGCGTGCATCCGCTGATTCCGTTCTTCGGTTTCGCGCTCGGCAATGGCATCGATCTGAACGTGATCGTGACGAGCGGCTTGCCCGGCATCGCGCTCGGCCTCGGCGTGATCGTCGTGACCGGCATTCCGCTGATTTTCGCCGATCGCTGGATCGCGGGAGGCAATGGCGCGGCGGGGTTGGCGGCATCGTCGACGGCGGGGGCCGCGGTGGCGAATCCGTCGATCATTGCCGACATGATTCCGAGCTTCAAGCCGCTGGTGCCGGCCGCGACCGCGATGGTCGCGACCGCCTGCCTTGTGACCGCGATTCTCGTGCCCATTCTGACCGCGCTGTGGGTGCGTCGGCATCAGACGGGCAATGCGTTGAGCGACGAATTGGCGACGCCGCAAGCCGCGCCGCTCAGCGAAAGCGACGCGCGCATTTGACGTTCGGCCGGGTGGCGCCACGACAGGCGCCGCCGACGCCACAGCGCGCTTTTCAGCGCGCCATCAGCGCGCCAGCTTCGCTTCCAGCATCGCCTTCACCGCCGGCCATTCGTCGTCGATGATGCTAAAGCGCACCGAATTTCGCTTGCGTCCATCCGGCATGATCCGTTCGTGGCGCACCACGCCTTCCTGTTTCGCGCCGATGCGCACAATTGCGGCGCGGGACTTCTCGTTGAGCTCGTCGGTCGTGAACTGCACCCGCACGCACCGCATGACGTCGAACGCATGGCACAGCAGCAGATACTTCGCTTCGGTGTTCACCGGCGAGCGCTGTGCCGATTCACTCAGCCACGTATGGCCGATTTCGAGCTTGCGGTTCGCGCGGTCGATCTTCCAGAAGCGCGTGCTGCCGACAACCCGCTCGCCGTTGGCATCATTGGCGCGCCGCACGATCACGAACGGCATCACGGTGCCGGCCTCGCAACCGGCGAGCGCTGTGGCGATATAGGCGTCGATGTTCGCCGGTCCCGGCACGACGGTCAGCTTCAGGTCCCACAACTGTCCGTCGTCGGCGGCGTCGACGAGCGCGCGCGCGTGATCCTCGCGTAGCGGGCGTAGCTCGACGGTCGAGCCGATCAAGGTGGGTTGCATCGGTTGGGCGAGATTTCGTTGATGGCAATAAAAAAGGTCCGCGAGTGAAAGACTCGCGGACCCGATGGACCGGTCGAACTGCGATCGAACTGCAGGCTCAAACCGCGCTACTCAACCGTACGGGAGACGACGCGCCGCCAACCCAGACCGCTACGCCGTTCCCCGCCTGTAGCCTTAGGCCGACATAACCGTGACCGCCTTTGTCACGAGGTAAGCCTCCATCGCCTCCGGACCGCCTTCCGAGCCGTAGCCGGAATCCTTCACGCCGCCGAACGGCATTTCCGGCGTCGGCGTGGCCGGCTGGTTGATCCACAGCATGCCGACTTCCATCTGCTGCGACAGCAGATGCACGTTGCTGAACGACTTCGTGTACGCGTAGCCGGCGAGGCCGAACGGCAGGCGGTTCGCCTCGGCGATCGCTTCCTCGAGCTTGTCGAAGCCGCGGATCGCGGCGACAGGGCCGAACGGCTCGTTGTTGAATACGTCGGCGTTGAGCGGCACGTCGGTCAGCACGGTGGGCGCGAAGAAGTTGCCTTCGGAGCCGACGCGCTCACCGCCCGTCGCGATCTTCGCGCCGGTCTTGCGCGCATCGGCGACGACGTTGGCCATCGCGCTCAGACGGCGCGCATTGGCGAGCGGCCCGAGCGTCGTGCCGTCGGCGAGACCGTCGCCGAGCTTCAGGCTTTCCGCGTGCTTGACGAGCGCCGCGGCAAACTCTTCGCGAATGCTGTTGTGCACGAGGAAGCGCGTCGGCGAGATGCAGACCTGGCCCGCGTTGCGGAACTTCGCGGCGCCGGCTGCCTTCACGGCGAGCGCGACGTCGGCGTCTTCCGCGACGATCACCGGTGCGTGGCCGCCCAGTTCCATCGTCGCGCGCTTCATATGCAAACCGGCGAGCGACGCGAGCTGCTTGCCGACCGGCGTCGAGCCGGTGAACGTGACCTTGCGGATCACCGGATGCGGGATCAGGTAGCTCGAAATTTCAGCCGGGTCGCCGAACACGAGGCCGACCGTACCGGCCGGCACGCCGGCTTCGACGAACGCCTGCAACAGCGCGGCCGGCGACGCCGGCGTTTCTTCCGGCGCCTTCACGAGGAAAGAGCAACCGCAGGCGAGCGACGCCGACAGCTTGCGCACGACCTGGTTGACCGGGAAGTTCCACGGCGTGAACGCGGCGACCGGGCCGATCGGCTCGCGCAGCACCTGCTGCTGCGCGGCGAGGTTGCGCGACGGCACGATACGGCCGTACACCCGGCGGCCTTCGTCCGCGAACCATTCGATGATGTCGGCCGCGGCCAGCACTTCGATGCGGGCTTCGGCGAACGGCTTGCCCTGTTCCTGGGTCATCAGGCGGCCGATGTCGGACGCCCGCTCGCGCACCAGCGCGGCGGCCTTGCGCATGATGGTCGCGCGCTCGTTGGCCGGCACCTTGCGCCATGCGGCGAAACCGCGCTGCGCGGCGTCGAGCGCGCGGTCCAGATCGGCGATGCCGGCATGCGCCACCTTACCGATGGGCTGGCCGGTCGCGGGGTTGATCACGTCGAGAGTCTTGCCGCTGGCAGCGTCGCACCATTCGCCGTTGATCAGAAGTCGGGTATCGGTATAGCTCGAAATGGCCATGCTGGGTTCCTGTGAGTGGGAAAACAACGGGCCGCGCGGTCGTGAAGCGGGTGGCGACACGAGCGGTGCGGCCATCGATAAATTTGCCAAACGACTATGTTAGCCGATTGCGCGCGATCGCACCGGCCCTGGCCCCCGCCCGGCGGACCTGGCACGCTGCTTGCGGCGCGCTTGGCACCGCTTTGGCCGTGCAGACCGGGGCGGCACCCGGCGGCGCCGTCGGTTCAGACAGACCATCAGGTCTGGCGAGCCAGGCGGACGGCCTGTGGGACCAGTCTCGATGAATACACCGCAGAAGCGGGGCCACCGGGGCACGAGTCAGCGCTTTTCTAGCGTTTTTACATTCAGCTTTTCAATTCAGCGCATCACGAGGACATCGCCATGCCAACCGGAACAGTGAAATGGTTCAACGACGCAAAAGGCTTCGGCTTCATCACGCCGGACGACGGCGGCGAAGACCTGTTTGCCCATTTTTCGGAGATCCGCAGCGAGGGTTTCAAATCGCTGCAGGAAAACCAGAAGGTCAGCTTCGAAATCAAGCAGGGGCCCAAGGGCAAACAGGCGGCCGACATCAAGCCAGCTTGATGTCGGGTTGACGCCGGCTTCACACCGGGTCGGCGCTGAGCTGCATGCACCAGGCCTGGCGCGACCTGAACCGGGCCTGGCGGGCCGCGCGGCTCGCCCCGGTCCGGACCGCGATCGCCCGATATGCGAGGCTGGTATGGACAGGCAGGCCGCTTACGCGGAGATCGAACGCAATGGCGGCGCCGCGTACGCGAGAAGCTTCGCCGCGCGTTATCCCGAGCATCCGTTCACGCCGTTCTGTCATCGTTATCTGTTCGAGCAGACGCAGCGTGACGAAGCGGCCGCCGAGGCCGCAACGGCGGCGCCCGGTTCCGCAGCGCACGCGGCGACGCACGACGACGAGCGCGGCTTCGCACTGAAGTCGCTAGCGCGGATGGAGGCGTCGTCGCATATCGCCCAGGCGGCGGCGAACGCGTCGCGCGATGCCGCGGCGGGCGCCCACACGTCGGCGCGCGCGGCGCGCCGCTCGGCGTTCTGGACGATGATCGCGGCACTCGCGTCGGCGCTCGGCGTAGTGGTAAACGCGGCCCTCAATCTCGGTTGGCTCGAGTGGGCGAGACACATGGTCCGCTGAGCCGCGTAATACACGCGACGCATGCAGCACAAGCGTGCAGCAGCATGCGTGTTCCCTCGTCTACCACAGCGACAAGACAGCCGGACGCGACGCAAAACTAAAAGTCGGAACGACGCCGTGCGGAGCGGGAACGCAGTATTATTCCTCAGGTTTCCTTCAGCTTTGCTCCGTACCATCTATCGGCCGTCTGCTCGCGTCCGGGCAGTCATGGTTCCGATAGCTTCCCGACAGAAAACTGAAAACGCCGATCAGGCTTGCTGGAGTCTCGATGAAAACTCTGTTCTTGCAGGCCCCGTCATTCGATGGTTTCGATGGCGGCGCCGGCTCGCGCTACCAGGCCAAACGCGAGGTCAAGTCGTTCTGGTATCCGACCTGGCTCGCGCAGCCGGCCGCTCTGATTCCCGATAGCCGCGTATTCGATGCGACCGCGAATGGCGCATCGGTCGACGAGACGCTCGATCTCGCGCAGCAATACGATCTCGTCGTCATTCACACCAGTACACCTTCGTTTCCCACCGACGCGCTGTTCGCGCAGCACCTGAAAGAACGCAAGCCGTCGATCGTCATCGGCATGGTCGGCGCGAAGGTCGCGGTCGATCCGCACAACTCGCTGACGGCGACCGACGCAATCGATTTCGTCGGCCGCGAAGAATTCGATTTCACCTGCAAGGAAGTCGCCGAGGGCGTGCCGTTCGCGCAGATCAAGGGCTTGAGCTATCGCGCGGCCGACGGTTCGATCGAGCACAACGAAGCGCGTCCGATTCTCGAGAACATGGACGAGCTGCCGTTCGTCGCGCCGATCTACAAGCGCGACCTGACGATCGAAAACTACTTCAACGGCTATCTGAAGCACCCGTACGTGTCGCTTTACACGGGCCGCGGCTGCCGCTCGAAGTGCACGTTCTGCCTGTGGCCGCAAACGGTGGGCGGCCATCGCTACCGGGTGCGCTCGGTCGAGAACGTGCTGGAGGAAGTGAAGTGGATTCGCGACAACATGCCCGAAGTCAAGGAGATCATGTTCGACGACGACACCTTCACCGACTTCAAGCCGCGCGCCGAGGAAATCGCGCGTGGGATGGGCAAGCTCGGCGTCACGTGGTCGTGCAACGCGAAGGCGAACGTGCCGTATTCGACGCTGAAGATCATGAAGGACAACGGCTTGCGCCTGCTGCTGGTCGGCTATGAATCGGGCGACGACCAGATCCTGCTCAACGTGAAGAAGGGTCTGCGCACCGACATCGCGCGCCGTTTCGCGAAAGACTGCCGCTCGCTTGGCATCAAGGTTCATGGCACGTTCATTCTGGGTCTGCCGGGCGAGACCCAGGAAACGATCCAGAAAACCATCGAGTACGCGAAAGAGATCAACCCGCTGACCATTCAGGTGTCGCTCGCGGCGCCGTATCCGGGCACGCGGCTCTACAACGAGGCGGTCGACAACGGCTGGCTGGAAGAGAACAAGGTTATCAATCTGGTCAGCAAGGAAGGCGTGCAGCTGGCCGCGATCGGCTATCCGCACCTGTCGCGCGACGAGATGTATCACCAGCTCGAAAACTTCTATAAGCGCTTCTATTTCCGGCCGTCGAAGATCTGGGAAATCCTGCGCGAAATGTTGACCAGCTGGGACATGATGAAACGGCGCCTGCGTGAAGGCGTCGAGTTTTTCCGCTTCCTGCGCGCGCATCAGGCGTGAGCACGATGCATCTGTTCGCCGTCACGCTGGCCTACGCGTGCGCGGCGGCGGCTGCGATCGGCATCGGCTATACCGTGCTCGCGAGTACGCTGATCGGGCGTTTCTTCGCGCGGCCGGTGGCCGAACCGGTGAGCTATCCGCCCGTCACGATCGTCAAGCCGCTGCATGGCAACGAGTGGGCGTTGCTCGCGAATCTGTCGAGCTTCTGTGAGCAGGACTATCAGGGGCCGGTCCAATACCTGTTCGGCGTGCACGACTCGGCGGACCCGGCGCTCGAAGCCGTCGACGAATTGCGCCGTCTGCATCCCGAGGCCGACGTGACGGTAGTCGCCGATGCGCGTCTCTACGGGCCGAACCGCAAGATCAGCAATATCCTCAATATGCTGCCGCACGCGCGCCACGACGTGCTGGTGTTCGCCGACAGCGACGTGAGCGTCGGCCCCGGTTATCTGCGTCACGTGATCGGCGAATTGCAGAAGCCGGGCGTCGGGCTCGTCACGTGCGCATATCGCGGCCAGCCCGATCCGGGCTTCTGGCCGCGGCTCTCCGCGATCGCGACCAACTACCAGTTTTTGCCGGGCGTCGTCGCGGGGCTCGCGCTCGGCCTCGCACACCCATGCTTCGGGCAGACCATCGCAATGCGGCGCACGACTTATGAACGCATCGGCGGCTTCAAGCCGTTCGTCCGCCATCTGGCCGAGGATCACGCGATCGGCGAGGCGGTGCGCGCGACGGGCGAAGCGGTCGCGATCGCGCCGTTTGCGATCGCGCACGCGTGCGTCGAATCGAGCGCGAAGAAGCTGGTCACGCACGAGCTGCGCTGGAGCCGCACGATTCGTCGCATCGATCCGGCCGGGCACTTCGGCTCGGCACTGGTTCATCCGTTCGCGTTCGCGCTGCTCGCGCTCGCGTTCTCGGGCGGCGCGCTGTGGGCGTGGCCGCTCGCGCTCGCCGCGATGGGCGCGCGGCTCACGTTGAAACTGCTGTCCGACCGCGCATTGCGCCAGCCGTGCCACGATCTGTGGCTGCTGCCGTTATGGGATCTCGTGTCATTTGCGATTTTCGTCGCGAGCTTCCGCTCGTCACGGGTGACCTGGCGGGGCTTCAGCTTCAAGGTCGACGGCGACGGCTTGCTGTCGGCGGCACAGGACGAATGACGAACGAACGGCGATTGGGCGGGCAATGATCGGTCAGGTTGGCAACGGGCGCCACGCAAGCGGCCCGGCGGCGGAAACGGGGACAAGCACACGGGTAGTGGGGCGGGAGGCGGCTGCGGTAGTGCGATCGACCGCATCGCGAATGCCCGCACACACCGTGGCACGAATCATGATGCACGTAGCACGTGTCTCCTTTGCAGGCGAGGTGAGCGCGTGATGAAGCATCTCGGCCGCGCGGCCGCGCTCGTCGGGTTGGTCCTTTCGCTGTGGCTCGTGTGGCGCGACGATCCGCGCGCCGTCCTCGGCGCACTGCGTGCGGCCGGCGGCGGTCTGGTGCTCGCGGCGCTCGCGCACGTGCTGCCGATGATCGCCAATGCCTGCGACTGGCGCTCGCTGATTCGCGGCGCGAACCGTCCGGGGCTCGGCAAGATGCTGCACCTCGTATGGGTGCGCGAATCGATCAACAGCATGCTGCCGGTCGCGCGGATCGGCGGCGAAGTCGTGTCGTTCCGGATGCTCAGGGGCTGGGGCGTGCGGCCGTCCACGGCGGTGGGCAGCCTCATCGTCGACATGCAGCTGACGGTGATCAGCCAACTGATGTTCACAATGGTCGGCATCGGCTTTCTGTTCGCGCATGCGCAGTCCGGCGCGCTGCGGCTCGCCGGCCAACTCGCGTGGGGCATCGTCGCGCTGACGCCGTTGCTGCTGCTATTTGCGCTCGTGCAGCATGCGAACCCGTTCCAGCGCGTCACGCGCGCGCTCAATCACATGACGAGCGGCAAGCTCGCCACGCTGGTCGGCCAGTCCGCGCAGATCGATCAGTCGATCAAGCTGATCTGGCGACGCCGCGCGGTCGTGCTGCGCTATCTGTTCTTCTGGCAGCCGTTGCAATGCGTTGCGACATCGCTCGAAATCTGGCTCGCGCTGTACTTTCTCGGCGCGCGCGTGAGCTTCGTCGAGGCGATCGTGATCGAATCGCTAATCCAGGCGATCAGCAGCGCCGCATTCTTCGTGCCGGGCGGACTCGGCGTGCAGGAGGGGGCCTTTATCGTGATCGGCGGCGCGTTGGGGCTGGATCCAGCGACCTGTCTCGCGCTCGCGGCCGCTCGGCGGATTCGCGACCTGCTGATGTTCGTGCCGGGGCTCATTGCATGGCAGTTTTCGGAGTCGTCGGTAGCGAGACCGGCGCAGCGCGTGGAACGCCGCGCGCGCGCCGATCTGGCCGAACACCGCTCATCCGTCGGCGACGGCAGCCGGCGCTAGTTGTTGCGCCGATCTGTCCCGTCAGCGTTTCGGGCTGAAGCAGAGCCACCGCACCTCGGGCATTCAGCTCAGCGCACTCCGGTAAGCCGGAAACGATACGTGCACGGCCAGGCCTCGCTCGCCGATCCCCGCACCGAACTGCAGGCTCGCGCCGAAATGTTCGGCGATCCGCGCGACGATCGACAGGCCCAACCCGCTGCCGGTCGCCTGATTGCCTGTCGCGCGAAAAAACCGGTGGGTGAGCCGCTCGAGATCGGCCGGCGCGACACCAGGGCCGTCGTCGCGCACGCTCAACCGCACGCGCCCATCGGTACGCTGCACCGCGAGTTCGACGACCCCGCCCGCGCGTCCATACTTGATCGCGTTATCGAGCAGGTTGTCGATCAGGATACCGATCAGCACGGGCTCCGCATCGATCTCGGCGAGCATGTCGGCGACCAGCCTCACGCTGATGTGTTTGTGCTGCGCGCTGCGCTCGCTTGCAAGCAGAGTATGCCTGGCGACCACCGCCGGCTTGAGCCGTTCGGTCGGCACGGTCTCGTGCTGGTCGAGGCGTGCGAGCAGCAACAGCTGTTGCGCGAGCCGCGCGCTGCGATCGACGCCTTGCACGACGCGCTCCATCGCGAGCCGCTGCAACGCGATATCCGGCTCGGCCAGCGCGACCTGTGCCTGCACCTTGATCGCGGCAAGCGGCGTTTTCAGTTCATGCGCCGCGTCGGCGGTAAACGCCCGTTCGCGTTCGAGAGAATCGCGCAGCCGCGCGAGCATCTGATTGATCGCATCGACGAGCGGGCGCACCTCGACCGGCGTATGGCCGATGCCGACCGGCTCCATCCGGTTGACGTCGCGCGAGCGGATCACGGCCGACAGCACCTGCAACGGCGCGAGACTCCAGCCGATGCTGATCCACACCAGCAGTGCCAGCACCGGCAACGCGATCAGCGTGGGCCGCGCGATACGGCTCGCCACGCCGCTCACCAGATCGCTGCGCGTGTTGGCCGGCTCGAACACGCGCACGCTGTGACCGCGGGCGGCGTCGCGCAGCGTGAACGAGTGATACATCTGGCCGCCGAGCGTGACGTCGAGCGCGCCGCTCGCGGGCGCGAGCGGCAAGTCCCATGCACCCAGCGCGCGCAGTTGCGGGCTGCCCGCCAGCACCTCGCCGTTGGCCGCGCGCACCTGGAAGAGCGCGTCGCGCGGCAGCGTATCGTCGTCATCGAGAGCGCTCGCGCCGGGCTCGCCGCCTTTTTCTTCTTCGCGCACGTCGATGCGCGCGTTGGCGAGCGTAGTCAGATCGGCTTCGTCGAGCAGCGCGAGAATCTGCGCGAGTTCGGCGATGCGCGCCTCTTCCCATGCGCCGACTTCACGCGTCGCCTGGCGGTAACTGGTGACGAGCGCGACGCCCCAGACCATCGCGATGCTCGCCAGTACCAGCAATACGAGACGCCGGCGTATCGACGCGCCCCTCATGGCTTCTCCATCACATAGCCGATATTGCGCACGGTCTTGATCAGACCGGCGCCAAGCTTTTTACGCAGGTTGGACACATGGACCTCGATCGCATTGCTTTCGATTTCCTCTTGCCAGCCATACAGGCTTTCTTCGAGCCGCGAGCGCGACTGCGGAATGCCGGGGTTCGTCAGCAGTTGCAGCAGAATCGCCCATTCGCGCGACGTGAGTGGCACGCGCGTTTCATCTACCTGTACCGTTCGCGCGGCGGGGTTCACTGTCAGATTCCGGTAACGAATCAGATCGATACTGCGACCTTGTGCGCGGCGCAATAGCGCGCGGCAACGCGCGATCAGCTCGGTCAGATCGAAAGGCTTGCCGAGGTAGTCGTCGGCGCCCGCTTCAAGACCGCCGACCCGCTCGACCACCGTGCCTTTGGCGGTCAGCACGAGCACCGGCACGTCACTGCCGGCGTCGCGCAGACGCTTGAGCAGTTCCATGCCGCTTACGCGCGGCAGCCCGAGATCGAGGACCAGCAACGCATATTGCGTGGTGTCGAGCGCGAGGCCGGCCTTGTGGCCATCGAGGGCCCAGTCGACCGTAAAACCGGCCTGGCGCAGGCCTGCTTCGACACCGCTGCCGATGAGTTCGTCGTCTTCTACGAGGAGTACGCGCATGACGCAAAGATTCCTTTCGGGGTGTTTTTATGGCGCGGCGCGTCGCTTGCTCGTGCAAGCGTGTCCGGGCATCCGTTCATGCATCGGTGCGTGTGCGCGATAGCCGCTGCGGTTCACCGATGTGCTTCGTTAGCTGCTTGATACCACGACAATGCTTAAGGTTTCCTTCAGGTCGGATCGATAGTATCAGCCCACTATCACGGGTCGTCGCAACGCGTGCGGTGCACGCGAAACCACGCGGTTGTCAGATCGTCGCAACCCGGTCGTAAGGATGGCGACGAATCGAAGCGGCATGCTTTTCATGCAGATCGATCATGCGATCGGACCGCACCGATGAATCGCGTGAGACGCCGCGCATCGTCAGATCGCGAGACCACGCACGAGGCACGTTATGAAGCCAGCCACCACCGACATGCTGCGCGCTCATCTACTGGTCGCATCGCTCACGGCCGCGGGCACCGAAGCGCTGTTGGCCATTGCATTGCCGGTCCTGCCGGTTTCCCAGGTCTTTTTTTCCTCTACGTCGTTCCGGCTGCTTGCTCTCGCGCTGATCGTCGGCGGCGTGGTGGTCGCGCGCGAGTTCGCGCGCGCCGCATTCGCGCTCGCGGTGAAACGCCACCAAGCGGTTCCCACCGACGCCGGCGCGTGGCAGGTTGCGGCGGCAGCGGACTGCCGGCGGCAGTGGCTCGTCGTGTTGCATCTGCGCCTGACGGGGCAGCCGTTCGTGCTGGCCACGCATTGACGGATCACCGCGATGGCGGCGCACGTGGTGACGGCATGCCAATGGATCCTGCTAGCAGGCTGTGTCGGCGCATCGATCTATGGGCTGGCCGCCGCGCTCGCGATGCCGTTCTTCAGCGCGCGGCATGAATCCCTCCATCACGGCCGCGTGTCGTCCGTCCCACCGCCGCCCGACACCGCGCTCGCGAGCGCATCGCCGTACTCGCGGCAACAGCCATTCACGCAGCCCGGCGTCAGTGTGCTCAAGCCATTGTGTGGCGCCGAGCCGCGTCTCTACGAAAATCTGCGCACCTTCTGCGAGCAGCGTCACCGGCGATTTCAACTGGTGCTCGGCGTATCATCGCCGCACGATCCCGCGATCGCGGTGGTGCGCCGTTTGCAGGCCGCCTATCCGGAGTGCGACATCGAACTCGCGATCGACACGCGTGTGCATGGCCGCAATCTGAAAGTCAGCAACCTGATCAACATGGCGTCGCGCGTGCGTCATGACGTGATCGTGATCGCCGATAGCGACATCGCGGTCGATGCCGATTATCTCGATGGCGTTGCGGCGCCGCTCGCCGACGCCGACGTGGGTGTCGTCACGTGCCTGTATGTCGCGCGCGGGGTCGGCGGTTTCTGGCCGCGCGTGGGCGCGCTGTTCATCAACGAATGGTTCGCGCCGTCGGTGCGCGTCGCGCACGCGATAGGCTCGCGCCGCTTCGGCTTCGGTGCGACGCTCGCACTGCGGCGCGCGACGCTCGAGCGCATCGGCGGATTCAGCGCGCTGAAGAATTGTCTCGCCGACGATTACTGGCTCGCCGAACGCGTGCGCGCGCTCGGGCTGCGGACCGTGCTGTCGCGCGTGATGGTCGCCACCGACGTGATCGAGCCGACGTTCGGCGCGCTGTGGCAGCGTGAGACACGTTGGCTGCGCACGATCCGCTCGGTCAATCCGGCTGGCTTCGCATCGCTGTTGATTACGTTTCCGACGCCCTGGCTCGTGACGAGTGCCGCGTTGAGCGTATCGTTGGCCAGCCGCGCAGGCGGCCACGCGCCGTTCGCCGCGGTCATCGCGAGCCAGGCCGCGACGGCCGTCTGCTTCGGCGCACGCTTGCTGTTGCACCTGCGCGCCGCGCGTCGCGAGCGCACTTTCTGGCGCGATCTGCCGCTGGTGCCGCTGCGCGATACGCTGATTGCGCTGCAGTGGCTATTCAGCGCGTTTGGCTCGCATGTGGTGTGGCGGGGCGCGCGCATGCCGGTCGGCACGGCAGGCGAGCGCGCCGGTCAGCTCGACAGTTTGACCTGAGCGGAGAGTTCGGGATGCCGGCCGCCTCACGCGCACCGACGCGTGCACTGATTACGACCGCCGACGATTTCGGCCTGCATCCGCGCGTGAATGCCGCAGTGGAGCGCGCGCATCGCGACGGCGTGCTGCGCGCCGCGAGCCTGATGGTCGGCGCGCCGGCCGCGCGCGATGCGCTCGCGCGGGCCCGCGCACTGCCGCAACTGCGCGTGGGTCTGCATCTGGTGCTGGCCGACGGCGCCGCGCTCGCGCCGCGCGCGCAGATTGCCGCGTTGCTCGACGCGAACGGTCGCTTCGGCAGCAACATGGTGCGCGACGGCGTGCGTTTTTTCTTCCTGCCGCATCTGCGCAGACAGCTCGCGCGCGAGATTCGAGCGCAGTTCGACGCTTTTGCGGCGACCGGGCTCACGCTCGATCATGTGAACACGCACAAGCATTTTCATCTGCATCCGAGCGTGCTCGGATTGATTCTCGAGATCGGCCGCGACTATGGGATGAAGGCGATGCGCCTGCCGTTCGAAGCCAACGCGCCGTGGTGGCTGCGGCCGTGGATCGCGCAGATGAAGGCACGGCTCGATCGTGCCGGCGTCGCGCATAACGACTATGTGGTCGGCATTGCGGCGAGCGGGCGGATGGACGAGGCCGCGTGGCTGGCCGCGCTTGCCGATTTGCCGGCTGGCGTCGGCGAAATCTACTGTCATCCGGCGCTCGCCGGCGACGCGTTGAGCGATGGCATGCGCGACTATCGTCACGCGGACGAATTGCAGGCGTTGCTGTCGCCGCGGGTGGCCGCCGCGATCGACGCGCTGCGCGCGCGGGTCGGCGGGTTCGCCGACGTGCTCGCCTAACCCGCCTCGCGCATCGCGCCTCACGCGCGCCGCGCGCGTGATGCGCGCGAACGCCGCGTTCGGCGACGGTTCGCCGTAACTCACGCAGCCCGCTTCTTCATCAACAGCTTCAGCAATACCGGCAGCAACAGCAGCACCAGCGGCAACTGCACGATCAGCCCGGAAATGATCGCAATCGCGAGCGGCTGCTGCATCGCCGAGCCTTGCCCCAATGCGAACGCGAGCGGCAGCAACGCGAGGATCGCGGCGATCGTCGTCATCGCGATCGGACGCAGACGGTTGCGGCCGGCGGCCTGCAATGCATCGCCGAACGGCATTTCGTCGTCGCGCACCAGCGCCTGCAACTCGGATACGTAGAAGATCGCGACCTCGGTCACGATGCCGATGATCATCGTCATGCCCATCATTGCCGAGATGTTCAGCTCGATGCCGGTGATCCACAGCCCGATAAACACCGCGCCCGCCGCGAGTAACGGCATGGCCAGCACCGCGAGCGCGACGCGCAGGCGCTCGTACAGAAACAGCAGCAGGCCGAACACCAGCGCGATCGCCGCGCCGAACACGGTCAACAGGCCCCTGAACGCAATCTGCTGTTGCTGATAGAGGCCGCCGAGTTCGTAGTAGACGCCGGTGGGCAGCAGGTTCGCGTCGCCGAGCGCATTGCGTACGTCGGCGATCGTCGAGCCGAGGTCGCGGCCATCGATCCGCGCGGTCACCGCCACCATCCGCTTCAGATTCGAGCGGCTGATTTCGGCTTGACCGGTGAGCGTCACGCGATCGGCGACGCGCTTTAACGCGAACAGATGCCCGTCCGGCGCGCGAATCTGTAATTGCCCAAGTTCCGTATCGGTGAGCGCACGTGCGCCGCTGACCCGCACGCGCACGCCGACCGTCTTCGGTCCGCGCTGGAACTGCGTCGCGACATCGCCTTCGAGCATATCGGTCACGGCCTGCGCGATCGCTTGCGGGTCCATCCCCTCGGCCGCCGCGGCGGCGGGCAGGATATGCAGTTCCAGCGCGTCGCCCGCGGGGTTGATGCCGTCGTTCACATCGACGATCCCGTGAATCCGGCCGATGCGCGCGGCGACCTTGCGCGCGGTCGTCTCGAGCGTCTGCGCGTCGTCCGAGAAGATCTTGATCTGCACCGGCTGCGGCACCGCGGTCAGATCGCCGATCAGGTCCTCCATCAGTTGCGCAAGTTCGATGCTGACGCCGGGCACGTGGGTTTCGATCTGCGAGCGGATTTCCTCCATCACGGTGTCGATCGGTTCACGCTTGCCGGACTTGAGCCGCACGAAGAAGTCGCCCTTGTTCGGCTCATTCAGATCGCCGCCGAGACCCGCGCCGGTGCGGCGCGAATACGTCGCGACATTCGGATTCGCGCGGATGATCTGCTCGATCTGTTTCATCAGCCGGTCGGTCTCGGTAATCGACGTGCCCGGCTGCGTGTGATAGTCGAGCACGAAGCCACCTTCGTCCATGCTCGGCATGAAGCCGCTGCCGACCCGCGTGAACGCGAACGCGGCGACCACGATGAGCGGCACCACGCCGACCAGCACCAGCAGCGGGCGGGCGCTCACCCGCCCGATCAGCGACGCATAGCCCCGGTTCAGCCACGCGGCGAAGCGGGTGTCCTTGTGCTCTTCGGCATCCGCGGGCGTGAGCCAGCGGTCGCACAGAATCGGCACCGCAAGCCATGTGACGAGAAACGAAATGAACAGCGCGCTTGCCATCGTCACCGATAACGCCTTGAAGAACGCGCCCGTCACACCCGACAGGAACGCGAGCGGCACGAAGATGATCAGCGTCGCCGCGGAGGAACCGGCGAGCGGGCGCGTGAATTCGAGCGCGGCGGCCATCACGCGGCCATGAAACGCGTGCGCGCCGGCTTCGCGCATGCGCCGTGCGATGTGCTCGATCATCACGATCGCGTCGTCGATCACGAGGCCCACCGCGGCGGCCATCCCGCCCAGCGTCATGATGTTGAAGCCCATGCCGAACACATCGAGCAGCAGGATCGTCGCGGCCATCACGACCGGCACCAGCGCGACCGCGATCGCGGTGATTTTCCAGTTGCGCAGAAACGCGAACAGCGTCAGCGCGGCAAGCACCACGCCGATCATGATCGCGTCGCGCACGCTGGTGGCCGACGCGATCACGAGTTCACTCTGGTCGTACCAGTTCGACAGATGCACGCCAGCGGGCATCTGCGGCTCGAACGCGGCGAGCTTCGCGCGGATTGCGCGCGCCATCGCGACGCTGTTCGCACCCGGCTGCTGATAGATATTCAGCAGTACGGCGTCCTCTCCATCGGCGGTCACGCGAATCCATTGCGGCACCACACCCTGGCTGACCGTGGCGACGTCGCCAAGACGGATCTGCGTGCCGCTTGCATTGCCGCTTGCCGTGCCGCCGGCGGACACGACGACGTTGCGCAGTTCGTCGAGCTGCGTGACCGTCGCGTTGCTGACGACGAGGTACAGCTTGTCGTGATCTTCGATGCGGCCGTTGGCCATCAGCACGTTGCTCGCGCCGATCGCTTTCGACACATCCGCGAGCGACAGCTTGTAGGCGGCAAGGCGCGCCGGATCGACCGCGACTTCGAATTCGTCCTGCGCGCCCCCGGTGACTTCGACGCGCGCGACGCCTTCGACCGACGATAGCAGCGGGCGCATCTGGAACTGCGCGACATCGTGCAGCGCGGAGAGCGATTGCCGGGTCGATGTGAGGCTGTACGCGAGCACCGGAAACACGGTGGGGTCCATGCGCCGTACCTGCATCGTCGTGCCCGGCGGCAGCGTCGCGAGAATCTCGCTGATCGCCGATTGCGCCTGCAACGTCGCCTGGGCCATGTCGGTGCCCCAGTCGAAGTTCAGCGAGATTTCCGCCGCGCCGCGGCTGGTCCTCGAATCGACGTCGCGCACGTTCGGCACGCGGCGCAGCGCTTCCTCGACCGGCATCGTGACGAGCGTCGCCATCTGCTCGGCGGGGCGGTCGCCCGCATCGAGCGAGACCACCGCGCGCGGAAACGACACGTTCGGAAACAGCGAGATCGGCAGCTGGAACGCGGCAAGCGCGCCCGCGATCGCGAGCAGCGCGATCACGAACAGCAGCGAGCGGCGATGGGTCTGCATCCATTGGCCAACATTCATCGCGGCGCGCCTCCATCGGCGCGCACCGCGATGCCGTCTTTCAACTCGTAGTTGCCGCTGACGACGACGCCGAGCATCGGGTCGATCGGACCGTCGAGCCCGTAACGCGCGCCGTTTTCGACCGCGATGCTGACCGCGACGCGGCGCGCCTTGTTTTGCGGCGTGATCTGGTACAGGTACGCGTTCTGGCCGTCCTTCAGGACCGCCGCGCGCGGCACGATCCAGTGCATGCCGGGGTGCGTCGCGACGTCGGCGGCGACGCGCGTGCCGGGGATGAACGGCGTCGGCGCGAGCGGCACGTTCGCGCCGATGTCGACGAGTTGGGACGAAGGATCGATTGCGCCGCCGACGAACGCGACCCGCCCCTCAGCCGTCGTGTTCGCGAGTGCCGCGGACAGGCCGCGCAACGTGACCACGTCGCCTGGATGGATCGCGGCGGCGTCCGCGGGCTCGACGCCGAGCATCACGTTGGCACGCGCGGCGCGGCTGT
>NZ_DASXHN010000427.1:0-22335 GCF_036488505.1 Paraburkholderia sp.
TGTTGCCAGCGTGCGCTCTTTCCGGTGCGTCAGACCCAGCCGAACGCGGACAGCACCATATCGATCAGCTTGATGCCGATGAACGGCACGATGATCCCGCCCAGGCCATAAACCAGCAGATTGCGGCGCAACAGGATCGCCGCGCCTAGCGCGCGGTAACGCACGCCTTTCAACGCCAGCGGAATCAGCAGCACGATGATCAGCGCGTTGAAAATCACCGCCGACATGATCGCGGAAGCCGGCGTGGCCAGATGCATCACGTTCAGCGCATTCAACGCCGGATACGTCGACGCGAACGCGGCCGGGATGATCGCGAAGTACTTGGCAACGTCGTTGGCGATCGAGAA
This sequence comes from Paraburkholderia sp., assembly GCF_036488505.1. GTDB lineage: Bacteria > Pseudomonadota > Gammaproteobacteria > Burkholderiales > Burkholderiaceae > Paraburkholderia. The sequence continues at coordinate 348 of NZ_DASXHN010000427.1, forward strand.
CGTGGTCAGCGAGCCGCGCGTCATCAGCATCTGCTTGCCGATCTCGACGATCTCGATCAGCTTGGTCGGGTTCGAATCGAGGTCGACCATATTGCCGGCCTCTTTCGCGGCCTGCGTGCCGGTGTTCATCGCGACCGCGACGTCGGCCTGCGCGAGCGCGGGCGCGTCATTGGTGCCGTCGCCGGTCATCGCGACCAGACGCCCTTCGGCCTGGTGCGCGCGAATCGTCGCGAGCTTGGTTTCCGGCGTCGCCTCGGCGAGGAAATCGTCGACGCCCGCTTCGGCCGCGATCGCCGCCGCGGTCAACCGGTTGTCGCCCGTCACCATCACGGTCTTGATGCCCATCTTGCGCAATTCGCCAAAACGCTCCTTGATGCCGCCCTTCACGATGTCCTTCAGCTCGATCACGCCGAGCACGCGGGCACCGCGTTCGCCCTTCTCGGCGACCACGAGCGGGGTGCTGCCACGCCGCGCGACTTCCGCGACCGCGTGGTCGACTTCGTTCGGAAACCGCCCGCCGTTCGCTTCGACGTAATGCTTGATCGCATTGGCCGCGCCCTTGCGAATCTCGCGGTCCGGCAGATCGACGCCGCTCATGCGCGTTTGCGCGCTGAACGCGAGAAACACCGCATGCAGCGACGACATCTCGCGCTGACGGATGTTGAAGCGCTGCTTCGCGAGCACGACGATGCTGCGGCCTTCCGGCGTTTCGTCGGCGAGCGACGACAGTTGCGCGGCATCGGCGAGAGCTTCTTCGCTGAGCCCCGGCGCCGGCACGAACTGCGAAGCCTGGCGGTTGCCGAGCGTGATCGTGCCGGTCTTGTCGAGCAGCAGCACGTCGACGTCGCCGGCCGCTTCGACCGCGCGGCCCGAAGTCGCAATCACGTTGGCCTGCATCATGCGGCTCATGCCGGCCACGCCGATCGCCGACAGCAGGCCGCCGATCGTGGTCGGAATCAGGCACACGAGCAGCGCGACCAGCGCGGTGATCGTCACCACGTGGCCAGCCTTGGCGGCCTCGACCGAGAACATCGAGAACGGCAGCAGCGTCGCGGTAGCGAACAGCATCACGATCGTCAGCGCGACCAGCAGGATGGTCAGCGCGATTTCGTTCGGCGTTTTCTGACGCTTCGCGCCTTCGACCATCGCGATCATCCGGTCGAGAAACGCCTCACCCGGATTCGCGGTCACCCGCACGACGATCCAGTCCGACAGCACGCGCGTGCCGCCCGTCACCGACGAAAAGTCGCCGCCCGACTCGCGGATCACCGGCGCGGATTCACCGGTAATCGCCGATTCGTCGACCGACGCGACGCCGTCGATCACGTCGCCGTCGGCCGGGATCACGTCGCCGGTCTCGACCAGCACGACGTCGCCGCGACGCAGATCGGACGCCGTCAGGATGCGGATCGGCGACTTCGGATGCGGCTCGTTCAGCTTCTTGGCCATCACGTCTTTCTTCGCGCTGCGCAGCGACGCCGCCTGAGCCTTCGAGCGGCCCTCGGCGAGCGCTTCCGCGAAGTTCGCGAACAGCACCGTGAACCACAGCCACAGCGTGACCGCGAGAATGAAGCCCGCGGGCGCCTCGGCCTGGCCGCCGAGCGCGGCGATCCACAGAATCGTGGTCAGAATGCTGCCGACGTACACGCAGAACATCACCGGATTCCGAAATTGCGTGCGCGGCGTGAGCTTTTTAAAGGAGTCCACGATGGCCGGGCGCAGCAGCGCCGGGTCGAACATGGACCTCGTAGCGTTATGTTCAGTCATTGAATCCTCGAATATCGCTGTACGCGCGCCGCGGTTTTGCCTGGCCTTGCCCGGCATCCGCCGCCGGCGCGCGCTTTTTCAACTACGCTTTTGACGTGTCAGTCGCGGGTTCAAACGGGCCGCGTCAATGCGCGCCCATCATGATCAGATGCTCGACGCCCGGACCGAGCGCAAGCGCCGGCACATACGTCAGCGCACCGACCAGCAGCACCGTGCCGAGCAGCAGCACGACGAACAGCGGCCCATGCGTCGGCAACGTGCCGCCGGTCGCGCCGATGCGCTTTTTCGCGGCGAGCGAGCCGGCGATCGCGAGCACCGGCACGATCGTGCCGAAGCGGCCGAACCACATCGCGATAGCGGTGAGCCCGTTGTAGAACGGCGTGTTCACCGTGAGACCCGCGAACGCACTGCCGTTGTTGTTGGCGGCCGAGCTGAACGCATAGAGGATTTCGGAGAAGCCGTGCGCGCCCGGGTTCGCGATGCCGGCCTTGCCGGCGTCGGTGAGCACCGCGATCGACGTGCCGACCAGCACCAGCAGCGGCGTGAGCAGCACGACGATCGACACCATCTTCATCTCGTACGCCTCGATCTTCTTGCCGACGTACTCGGGCGTGCGGCCGATCATCAGGCCCGCGACGAACACCGCGAGCAGCGCGAACACGAGCATCCCGTACATGCCGGAGCCGACCCCGCCGAAGATCACTTCGCCGAGTTGCATCAACAGCATCGGATACAGGCCGCCGATCGGCGTCAGGGAGTCGTGGGTGTTGGCGACCGCGCCGCATGAAGCCGCCGTCGTCGCGACCGTGAAGATGCCCGACTGCGCGATGCCGAAGCGCGTTTCCTTGCCTTCCGCATTGCCGCCCGATTGCAGCGCATTCGCCGACTGATCGATGTTGAGCGCGGCGAACGCCGGATTGCCGGACTGCTCGGCGCTGATTTCGCCGAACACGCACACGCCGAACGCGATCGTCATCGCCGCGAGCACGGCCACCCCCTGCTTGCGATCGCCGATCGTGCGCCCGAACACGAGCGCAAGCGCCGCCGGGATCAGCAGGATCGACAAGATCTGCACGAAGTTCGAGAACGGCGTCGGGTTTTCGTACGGATGCGCGGAGTTGCCGTTGAAGAAGCCGCCGCCGTTGGTGCCGAGCATCTTGATCGCTTCCTGCGACGCGACCGGACCCATCGCGATGGTTTGCGTGGTCACCGGCGTGTCGACCGTGACGGGGTTGCCCTTCGCGTCCTTGACCGGATTGCCTTGCGCGTCGAGCTTCGGCGCCGCATAGGTGGTGGTCTGCAGCGTCGGCACGTCCCGATACGCTTTGAAGTTCTGGATCACGCCCTGACTCATCAGAAGAGCCGCGACGATCATCGACATCGGAATCAGCACGTACATCGTCACGCGCGTGATGTCCACCCAGAAGTTGCCGATGGTCTGCGCGGTATGCCGCGCGAAACCGCGGATCAGCGCGATCACGACGACGATACCGGTAGCCGCCGACAGGAAGTTCTGCACGGTCAGGCCGAGCATCTGCGTCAGATAGCTGACGGTCTGCTCAGGCGTGTAGTCCTGCCAGTTGGTGTTGGTGACGAAGCTGACGGCCGTGTTGAACGCGCCGTCGACCGTCATCGGGCCGAACTGCTGCGGATTGCCCGGCAGCCAGCCCTGCACGCGCAGTAGCACGTACAGGAAGAAGGCGCCGAACGCGTTGAATGCGATCGTCGCGATCGCGTAGTGCCGCCAGTTCATTTCCGCCGACGAATCGACACCGGCGATCCGATAGAGCAAGCGCTCGAACGGGGCGCCGACGCGCAGCACGCGCGAGCTGCCGTCCATCACCGCGCCGATATACCTCGATACGGGCACCGCGGCAGCCAGCAGCGCGACGATAAAAAGACTCGCTTGCAGAACATTGTTCGGGTTCATTCAATGTCCTCCGCGCGCAGCAGCGCATACACGAGATAAATAAACAGCAGCGCGGTGGACGCACCGGCGAGCCACATCATCCAGTTCATCAACGCGCTCCCGGTCCACGGCGAAACTGCACCAGCTTCTCGCAGCCGCCAATCAATCCGAAGGTCAGCACGGCAAACAGCACCAGGCCCCCGACATACAGCACATCCATTTTTGTTCTCCATTCACGGACTTTGGATAGGTGCAACGGTATGCCGATCGACCTAAAGGCCTGGTCAAAGATCGTGGGGTGCGCATAAAAATCGCGTAAACGGACAGGGCCGCGCCGTCTTGCGATGGCGCGGCCCTTGGGCGAGCTGCGGAAGGTATCTGTGCGCGTGCCGGCGCGCGCGCTCCGGTTACGGCAGCAGGATCGTCGAGCCCGTCGTGCGACGCCCTTCGAGGTCCGCATGCGCGCGGCCGACGTCCGGCAGCGCGTAACGCTGATTGATGCTGGTCTTGACCTTGCCCGAAGTGAGCACGTCGAACAGGTCCGCCGACATCGCTTCGTAATCGCTGCGTTTGGCCATGTACGTAAACAGCGTCGGACGCGTGAAGAACAACGAACCGCGTCCCGCGAATTCGGACGAATCGATCGGCGGCAACGGGCCCGACGCATTGCCGAAGCTCACGAACAACCCGAGCGGCGCGAGACAATCGAGTGACCTTTCGAAGGTGTCGCGGCCGATCGAATCGTAGACGACCGGCACGCCCGCGCCGTTGGTGATCTCGCGCACGCGTTTGGTGAAGTTGTCGCGCGTGTAGACGATCGCGTGGTCGCACCCGTGCGCTGTCGCGATTTCGGCTTTTTCGTCAGAGCCGACGGTGCCGATCACGGTCGCGCCGAGCGCCTTCGCCCACTGGCACACCAGCAGACCGACGCCGCCCGCCGCGGCCTGAATCAGAATGGTGTCACCGGCTTTCACTTTGTAGGTGCGGCGCAACAGATACTGCGCGGTGAGACCCTGCAGCATCACCGACGCCGCCTGCTCGTCAGTCACGCCATCGGGCAGCTTGACGACCTGCGCCGCCGGCAGCACGCGCTCCTGCGCATACGCGCCCGGCGGCCGCGCGACATAGGCAACCCGGTCGCCGGCCTTGAGCCCCGTCACGTCCGGGCCGACCGCGCTCACTTCGCCGGCCGCCTCCATGCCGAGCCCGCCCGGCAACGGCAGCGGATACAGACCGGTGCGGAAATACACGTCGATGAAGTTCAGACCGACTGCCGTCTGACGAATACGGATCTCGCCCGCGCCGGGTTCGCCTACTTCGACGTCGACCCATTTCATCACTTCCGGGCCGCCGGTTTTATCGAATCGGATTGCCTTGACCATCATGTCTCCTTGCTCACTCTCGATATGGGGTAGCTAGCGGTGAACTGCCCCGCGCGTTGTCAGGCCTGGCCCGTCATACGCAGCGTCAACACGTCGAGCACCATGCGCGCTGTCGAGATGTTCGTCGCGCACGGAATGTTGTGCACGTCGCAGGCGCGCACCAGCGCGTTGATATCCGGCTCGTGCGGCTGGGGCGTCATCGGGTCGCGCAGGAAGATCACCATGTCCACCCGCCCTTCCGCAAGTTGCGCGCCGATCTGCAGGTCGCCGCCGTGCGGACCGGACAACATCCGCTCGACCTTCAGCCCATGCGTGTCGCTGATGCGTCCGCCGGTCGTGCCGGTCGCGACGATCTCGCAGCGCGCGAGCGTATCGACGTATTCGCCGGCCAGTTTGACGATGTCGTCCTTCTTGTGATCGTGCGCGATCAGCGCGATGCGGGTCATGACGTGACACTCCTCGAAGCGTGTGATTGTCGTTGTTGTAGTGGGCAGTTTTGCGCGCGGCTCAATAGGTGCCCGGATAAGCGCCGCCATCGATCAGCCAGTTCTGCCCGGTGATGTAGCCCGCGTGCACGCTGCACAGGAACGCGCACGCGCGGCCGAATTCGTCGCGATTGCCGAAGCGTCCGGCCGGGATCGTCTTCATGCGCTGTTTGCGCGCGTCGTCGACGGAAATGTTCTGCGACTTTGCCTGCGCCTCGAACGTGACCGCGATGCGGTCGGTGTCGAACAGCCCCGGCAGCAGGTTGTTGATCGTCACGCCGGTCGGCGCGACCTTGCGCGCGAGGCCCGCGACGAAGCCGGTCAGGCCCGAGCGCGCGCCGTTTGAGAGTCCCAGCACGTCGATCGGCGCCTTCACCGCCGAACTCGTGATATTGACGATGCGCCCATAGCCACGCGCGCTCATCGAATCGATGGTCTGACGGATCAGCTCGATCGGCGTGAGCATGTTGCTCTCGAGCGCGCGGATCCAGTCGTCGTGCGTGAAATTGCGGAAGTCGCCCGGCGGCGGGCCGCCCGCATTGTTGACGAGAATGTCCGGCTGCGGGCACGCGGCGAGCGCGGCGGCGCGGCCTTCGGGCGTGGTGATGTCGCACGCGACGGTCTTCACTTCGACGCCGCTCTGCTTGCGGATCTCCGCGGCAGTGGCCTCGAGCGTTTCAGCGGTGCGCGCGACGATCGTCAGATTGACGCCTTCGGCGGCGAGCGCTTCCGCGCAGCCGCGTCCGAGTCCCTTGCTCGCCGCGCAAACCAGCGCGGTACGTCCTGCGATTCCCATGTCCATCTGTGTGTCCTCCTGTCGGGTCCCGGCGCGAGCGCGCGCGGGCGTTGCGAAGTTTCCCCCGATTCTAGAAGAATCGGTGCCGGACTGCCGCCGGGGCGCTGCAATCTCCGGTATCGTCCGGGACCACTCTTTCGATAAACTTGCGCGATGGCGCGCCTGGCCGCCCGTTCGTCCGCCACGCGTGAACGGCACGGCCGGTCAGTTGCGCGCCGAACCTATCCACCTTGCCGCCGCGCGCGAGCCCGCCATGACCCAGGACAGCCGTTTTCCGAATCTATTCATCCTCGATCACCCGCTGATCCAGCACAAGCTGTCGCACATGCGCGACCGGGACACGTCGACCCGTACATTCCGCGATCTGCTGCGCGAAATCACGCTGCTGATGGGCTACGAGATCACCCGCAATCTGCCGATGACCACGCGGCGCATCCACACGCCGCTGGTGGAGATCGACGCGCCGGTCATCGCCGGCAAGAAACTGGCGATCGTGCCGGTGCTGCGCGCGGGCATCGGCATGTCGGACGGGCTGCTCGAGCTGGTGCCGTCGGCCCGCGTCGGCCACATCGGCGTGTACCGCGCGCAAGATCATCGTCCGGTCGAATATCTGGTGCGGCTGCCGGACCTCGAAGACCGCGTGTTCATCCTGTGCGATCCGATGGTCGCGACCGGCTACTCGGCGGTGCACGCGGTCGACGTGCTCAAGCGCCGCAACGTGGCCGGCGAGAACATCATGTTTCTCGCGCTGGTTGCCGCGCCCGAAGGGGTACAGGTGTTCCAGGACGCGCACCCCGACGTCAAGCTGTATGTCGCGTCGCTCGATTCGAAGCTGAACGAGCACGCTTACATCGTGCCGGGCCTCGGCGATGCGGGTGACCGGCTGTTCGGCACCAAGAACTGAGGTGCCCAGCGGCGGCGGCGCCGGTGTAGATGCGGCGCGCTGTTCGCGGGACGTAGTTCGCGCCGCTGCTATTTCATTTCCGCTTGATTTTCATCGCATTTCCGGCCGGTTTCGCGCCACCGCGCGCTCTGCCGCACACCCGCGGCGTGATAAAATTCGAATCCGCTCGACCCACGGCTCGGCCTCCAACACCGGCCCCTCGCATCGGCCGGCGCACCGCGTTCACGCGCCGTCTGTCCGATCCGCGCCGCGTTTGCCGCGGGAGCGCCGTCCTGTCCCATTGCGCCGCTGGCTTTGGCCTCGCTTGCCCGGCCGGGCGGGATTCAACTGGCGCAAAGCGGCTAATGACGAACGAACGTGGGCCAACGCAGCCGGCCACGAGTGGAGATGAGCGGTAGCAGGCTGAAGGCGCCCGGCACCCACTACCCGGCCGCGAGCGGACTGCGGCGAGGTGCGGCAACGGCCCACGGCAACGGGCGATGACCGCCAGCCTGCCACCGCAAACCAGCGCATGGCACCGGCAGACGGGTGCCGGGCGGGTCGACATCGAGGCGCGCGAAGCGCCCGGCTTCGCAACGACAATTGCACTATGCGTGCGCCCCGCTGGCGCGCGCGACGGAGAAAAGTATGGCGGGTCATTCGAAATGGGCCAATATCAAGCATAAGAAAGCAGCGGCCGATGCCAAGCGTGGCAAGATCTGGACGCGGCTCATCAAGGAAATCCAGGTCGCGGCCCGGCTGGGCGGCGGCGAAATCGACTCCAACCCGCGCTTGCGGCTCGCCGTCGACAAGGCGTACGACGCCAACATGCCGAAGGACAACATCAACCGCGCGATCCAGCGCGGTGTCGGCGGCGCGGACGGCGCGAACTACGAGGAAATCCGCTACGAAGGCTATGGCATCGGCGGCGCGGCGGTGATCGTCGACACGATGACCGACAACCGCACCCGCACGGTCGCGGAAGTGCGTCACGCATTCTCGAAAAACGGCGGCAACATGGGCACCGACGGCTCGGTGTCGTTCATGTTCGATCACGTCGGCCAGTTCCTGTTCGCACCCGGCACCGCCGAAGACGCGCTGATGGAAGCCGCGCTCGAAGCCGGCGCCGACGACGTCGTCACGAACGACGATGGCAGCATCGAAGTGCTGTGCCCGCCGAACGATTTTTCGAAAGTGAAGGCTGCGCTCGAGGCCGCTGGCTTCAAGGCCGAACTGGCCGAAGTCACGATGAAGCCGCAGACCGAAGTCGAATTCAGCGGCGACGACGCGCTCAAGATGCAGAAGCTGCTCGACGCGCTGGAAAATCTTGATGACGTGCAGGACGTCTATACGAACGCGTCGATCGCCGACGAGTGAGCGTGCGCCGGCAACGCGTGAAGCACATCGTGTGCGCCACCAGGCCGCCGGAGTTCAGATGCCGTTTGTCGTTGCCGTTGATGGTTTATTGCACGGCTGAGCGTTTCGCTCGGCCGTTTATGGTTTTCAAGTCTCGGGGATTCACATGAAGTTACTCGTCGTCGGTTCCGGCGGTCGCGAACATGCGCTCGCATGGAAGCTCGCGCAATCGCCGCGGGTTCAGCTCGTCTACGTCGCGCCCGGCAACGGCGGCACCGCTCAGGACGAGCGTCTGCGCAACGTCGACATCACCGAGCCGGCCGCGCTCGCGGATTTCGTCGAAAAAGAACAGATCGCCTTCACGCTGGTCGGGCCGGAAGGGCCGCTCGCGGCCGGCATCGTCAACCTGTTCCGCTCGCGTGGTCTGAAGATTTTCGGACCGACTCGGGAAGCCGCCCAGCTCGAAAGCTCGAAGGACTTCGCGAAGGCGTTCATGAAGCGCCACGCCATCCCGACCGCCGAATACGAAACCTTCGCCGATGTCGCCGCCGCGCACGCGTATCTGGACGCGAAGGGTGCGCCGATCGTGATCAAGGCCGACGGCCTCGCGGCCGGCAAAGGCGTGGTGGTCGCGCAAACGCTGGAAGAAGCGCACGCCGCGGTCGACATGATGCTGTCGGACAACAAGCTCGGCGATGCCGGCGCGCGCGTCGTCATCGAGGAATTCCTCGCTGGCGAAGAAGCGAGCTTCATCGTGATGGTCGATGGCAAGCACGTACTGCCACTCGCGTCGAGTCAGGATCACAAGCGCCTGCTCGACGGCGACCAGGGGCCGAACACCGGCGGGATGGGCGCCTATTCGCCCGCGCCGATCGTCACGCCGCAACTGCACGCACGCGTGATGCGCGAAATCATTCTGCCGACCGTGCGCGGTATGGAGAAGGAAGGCATTCGCTACACGGGCTTCCTGTACGCGGGCCTGATGATCGACGCGCAAGGCAACCCGAAGACGCTCGAATTCAACTGCCGGATGGGCGACCCCGAAACGCAGCCGATCATGGCGCGTCTGAAAGGCGACTATTCGAAGGTGGTCGAGCAGGCGATCGCCGGCGCGCTCGATACCGTCGAGCTCGAATGGGATCGCCGCACCGCGCTCGGCGTCGTGCTCGCCGCGCACAATTATCCGGACACCCCGAGGAAGGGCGATCGCATCAACGGCATCCCGGCGGAAACCGCGCACGCCGTCACGTTCCACGCCGGCACCACGCTGACCGACGGTAAGCTGACCACCTCCGGCGGCCGGGTGCTGTGCGTCGTCGGTCTCGCGGATTCAGTGCGCAGCGCGCAGACGGCCGCCTACGAAACGATCAACCAGATCTCATTCGACGGCATGCAGTATCGCCGCGACATCGGCTATCGCGCGCTGAACCGCAAGCACGACGCCAGGCACTGAGCGCCTGCCTGCCCCGCTCGCTTGTATACGGCGCGGGGCCCAGCGCGCGAGACGGCAGACCGCGCTGGGCTAAACTGCCGGCGCTGCATTGTTTTTGGCGCCCGGCGCGGCGAACTGGCAAGCGGGCATCCGGGCAAACCCGGGTGGTTAGTCCAGCAGCCCGCCGCCCGACGTCCGCGTTTTGCGTCGGCATCGCGCGCGCCCGCAATGCGCAAAGCCGGCTACGCGCCAGTTGAGCGCCAGCTGAGCGCCGAGTACGAGCGTAGCCGGCGCGCTCCCGAAGAACCCCGCGGCACGACGAGCGTGCCGCCCCAGCATCCGCATTCATGAGCAATTCAAGCTACGACGCACAGGCCGTGCGCAGCTGGCTGCAAGGCCTGCAATCGCATATCGCGGACACGCTCGGCGCCTTCGACGGCACGCCGTTCGCGACCGACGCATGGCAACGCGCGCCCGGCGAAACGCTGCGCGGCGGCGGCCTCACGCGGATCCTCGAAGGCGGCCAGTGCTTCGAGCGCGCGGGCATCGGCTTTTCGGACGTTGCGGGCGATGCGCTGCCCGGCTCGGCAAGTGCCGCGCGGCCGCAACTGGCGGGACGCGGCTTCGAGGCTATGGGCGTGTCGCTCGTGCTGCACCCGCTCAATCCGCACTGCCCGACGGTGCACATGAACGTGCGTCTGCTGATCGCGACGAAGCCAGGCGAAGCGCCGGTGTTCTGGTTCGGCGGCGGCATGGATCTCACGCCCTACTACGGCTACGAGGAAGACGCGCGGCACTTCCATCGCGTGTGCCGCGACGCACTCGATCCGTATGGCGCGGACCTGTATCCGCGCTTCAAGCGCTGGTGCGACGACTACTTTTTCCTCAAGCACCGCAACGAACCGCGCGGCATCGGCGGCATTTTCTTCGACGATTTCTGCGAGCCGGATTTCGAGCAATCGTTCGCGATGCTCAAAAGCGTCGGCGACGGCTTTCTGAACGCCTATCTGCCGATCATCGAGCGGCGCCGCGACACGCCGTACGGCCAGGCCGAGCGCGAATTCCAGGCGTACCGGCGTGGCCGCTACGTCGAATTCAATCTGGTCTTCGACCGTGGCACACTATTTGGGCTGCAAAGCGGCGGACGCACCGAATCGATCCTGATGTCGATGCCGCCGGTGGTGAACTGGCGCTATAACTGGCAGCCCGAGCCGGGCACGCCGGAAGCGCGTTTGTACAGCGATTTTCTCGTGCCGCGCGAGTGGGTGTGACGCGCAAGCGCCATGGTTGCCTACCGTCGACAAAGGATCCTCACCTGAAGCCAAACGCTCATCCTGTTGCCCTGCCTCGCCGGATCGGTCTGCTGGGTGGCACTTTCGACCCCATCCACGACGGCCACCTCGCGCTTGCGCGGCGTTTCGCCCACGTGTTGCGGCTGACCGAACTGGTGCTGCTGCCGGCCGGCCAGCCGTGGCAAAAGGCGGACGTGTCGCCGGCCGAGCACCGGCTCGCGATGACACGCGCCGCCGCCGGCTCGCTCATCCTGCCGGGCGTCACCGTGCGCGTGGCGACCGACGAAATCGAACACGACGGCCCGACCTACACGGTCGAAACACTGCAACGCTGGCGCGAACGCGAAGGCGGCGACGCGTCGATCACACTGCTGATGGGCGCCGATCAACTGGTGCATCTGGACACGTGGCGCGACTGGCGGCGCCTGTTCGACCTCGCGCACATCGGCGTGGCCACCCGGCCCGGCTTCGACCTCACGTCGATCCCGCCCGCGCTCGCGCAGGAAATCGCCGCACGCCGCGCCGAGGCCGACGTGCTGCAGGCAACACCCAGTGGTCATCTGCTGATCGACACGACACTTGCATTCAACGTGTCGGCCACCGACATTCGCGCGCATCTGCGCGAAAAGGTGAGCCAGCGGCTCGCACTAGCGGGCGGCGAAGCGCAGGATCAGGCTGCAAGCCACGTCCCCGCCTCGGTGTGGGACTATATTCTTCAACATCATCTGTACCACCGATAACTCCATGGATATTCGCAAACTGCAGCGCGTGATCGTCGACGCTCTCGAAGACGTCAAAGCGCAAGACATCAAGGTGTTCAACACCACCCATCTGACCTCGCTGTTCGATCGCGTGGTCGTCGCGAGCGGCACGTCGAACCGGCAAACCAAGGCGCTCGCGTCGAGCGTGCGCGAAGGCGTGAAGGAAGCCGGCGGCGAGATCATCAGCACCGAAGGCGAGGACATCGGCGAATGGGTGCTGGTCGATTGCGGCGACGCGATCGTCCACATCCTGCAGCCAGCGCTGCGCCAGTACTACAACCTCGAAGAGATCTGGGGCGACAAGCCGGTGCGCATCAAGCTGTCGACGCCGAATCCGTTTGGCGGCGCACGCGCGAGCGACGCCGACGACGACGAAGAAGACGACGACGCGCCGGCCGCGAAGCCCGCGCGCAAGACGACCGCCCGCCGCAAGTAGGCTCGTGCCGTTGTTTTCCTCGCGATGAAACTGCATATCCTCGCCGTCGGCCACAAGATGCCGGACTGGATCGCGGCCGGCTTCGACGAGTACGCGAAGCGCATGCCGCCTGAGCTGCGCATCGAGTTGCGCGAGCTCAAACCCGAGCAACGTTCGTCGGGGCGGTCGGCCGAAAGCGTGATGGCCGCCGAGCGGCAGAAGATCGAAGCCGCGCTGCCGAAGAACGCGCGCATCGTCGCGCTCGACGAACGCGGCAAGGACTGGACCACGATGCAGCTCGCGAGCGCGCTGCCGGCCTGGCAGCAGGACGGGCGCGACGTGGCGTTTCTGATCGGTGGCGCGGATGGGCTCGATCCCGAGCTGAAGGCGCGGGCCGATATGATGCTGCGCGTCTCGAGCCTCACGCTGCCGCACGCGATGGTGCGCGTGCTGCTCGCCGAGCAGCTTTACCGCGCGTGGACCATTACTCAAAATCATCCGTATCACCGCGCGTAGGGCATCGAGCGTGCGTCAGCGATACGCATCGCTTCGCCGGCGTGTATTGCGGCGCTCGACGCGGTGCTGCGCCGTATGGTTTGCCAAGTCATGTCGATCAGTTCACGAGATGTGCGCCGCACCGCTCGCTCACTGAGCTGGTCCAGGCTGATCCGCCGTTCAGCGTTCTCACCACCTTCACACCATCCGCATCCCGCTCCCCCGAGACTCCGTTCATGCCCACGTCCTCCGCTTCGCTGCATCCGTTCGTCTATCTCGCGTCGCAAAGTCCGCGCCGTCAGGAGCTGTTGCAACAGCTCGGCGTGCGTTTCCAGTTGTTGCTGCCGCGGCCGGACGAAGACGCCGAAGCGCTCGAAGCCGAACAGCCGGGCGAACCGGCGCGCGACTACGTGCAGCGCGTATGCATCGCGAAAGCGCATGCGGCGCGCGCACGGCTCGTCGATGGCGGCCACGCGGCGCGGCCGATCCTCGTGGCCGACACCACTGTGACGGTCGACGACGCGATTCTCGGCAAGCCCGTCGATGTCGACGACGCAGTGGCGATGCTCACCCGGCTCGCGGGCCGCACGCACCAAGTGCTGACCGCGGTCGCGGTGATCGATGCGGACGGCGTGTTGCTGCCCGCCGCGCTGTCGGTGTCGAAGGTGCGTTTTGCTGCGGTGCACGCGGACGTGCTACGTCGCTACGCGGCCAGCGGCGAACCGCTCGGCAAAGCCGGCGCCTATGGCGTGCAGGGCCGCGCGGCGGAGTTTATCGAGCATATCGACGGGTCCTATTCGGGTATCATGGGTTTGCCGCTTTTTGAAACCGCTGCCCTCCTGCGCGCAGCGCGCATCGACTTCTAGAACAACACCATGAATGAAGAAATCCTGATCAATGTCACGCCGCAGGAAACGCGCGTAGCGTTCGTTCAGCAGGGCGCCGTCCAGGAACTTCACGTCGAACGAACGCTGTCGCGCGGGCGCGTCGGCAATGTGTATCTCGGCAAGGTGGTGCGGGTGCTGCCGGGCATGCAATCCGCGTTCATCGACATCGGTCTCGAGCGCGCCGCGTTCCTGCACGTGGCCGATATCTGGCATCCGCGCATCGCCGGCGAGGCAGCGCATCAGGCACCGCATCAGCCGATCGAAAAGATCGTCTTCGAAGGTCAGACGCTGATGGTGCAGGTCGTCAAGGATCCGATCGGCACGAAGGGCGCGCGGCTGTCCACGCAGGTGAGCATCGCCGGGCGCACGCTCGTGTATCTGCCGCAGGAACCGCATATCGGCATCTCGCAGAAGATCGAAAGCGAAGCGGAACGCGAGGCCGTGCGCGCGCGTCTGACCGCCGTGCTGCCCGCCGACAAGAAAGGCGGCTACATCGTGCGCACGATCGCCGAAGACGCGAGCAGCGAGGAACTCGCCGCCGACGTCGCCTATCTGCGCAAGACGTGGGCGACGATCCTATCGCAGGGGCAGCGCATGCCGCCCACCAGCCTGCTCTACCAGGATCTGAATCTGGCGCAGCGCGTGCTACGCGACTTCGTCAACGATGACACGTCGCGCATCCAGATTGATTCACGCGAGACGTTTCAGATGCTTGTCGATTTCGCGACAGAATTCACGCCCGCCGTTTCATCGAAGCTGCACCACTACACCGGCGAGCGGCCGCTTTTCGATCTGTACAACATCGAGACCGAAATTCAGCGCGCACTGTCACGCCGGGTGGATCTGAAGTCGGGCGGCTATCTCGTGATCGACCAGACCGAAGCGATGACGACGATCGACGTGAACACCGGCGGCTATGTCGGCGCACGCAATTTCGACGACACGATCTTCAAGACCAATCTCGAAGCCGCGCATACGATCGCGCGGCAACTGCGGCTGCGCAACCTGGGCGGCGTCATCATCATCGATTTCATCGATATGGAAAACGTCGAGCACCGCGATCAGGTGCTGGGCGAACTGAAGAAAGCGTTGTCGCGCGACCGTACGCGCGTGACGGTCAACGGATTCTCCCAGCTTGGGCTCGTCGAGATGACGCGCAAGCGCACGCGTGAGTCGCTCGCGCACGTGCTGTGCGAGCCCTGTCCGGTTTGCCAGGGCAAGGGACAGGTGAAGACGGCTCGCACGGTGTGCTACGACGTGCTGCGCGAGATTCTGCGCGAGTCACGGCAGTTCAACCCGCGTGAGTTTCGCGTGGTCGCATCGCAGCAGGTGATCGATCTGTTTCTCGAAGAAGAGTCGCAGCATCTGGCGATGCTGATCGATTTCATCGGCAAGCCGGTGTCGCTGCAGGTCGAGTCGAATCTGAGCCAGGAGCAGTACGATATTGTTTTGATGTAGCTTAATTGACGTTTATCTACGTTCATTCAAAACCGCTGAAGTCCTTTACTGTCGGGCGTTTCTCGGAAATTCAAGTTAATCGCCGTTGATCGCCGTACAATGGAAGCGCGCCTCTGATGGGTAGCTAGGGGGCGCATTACTCTGAAGTAGGATCGACATAGCGAAGATCCAAACCAAACTCCTCACCGACATTCAGATCCACAAGTGGATTCGCGCCGGTTCGGCTGTCGCAAAGTCGGACGGCGGCGGGCTCACATTCACTCTGTCGGCTGCCGGCGCGGCCACATCGGTTCTACGCTTCAGGCACGGCGGCCGGCGACAGGAAGTGACGCTCGGGCGATACCCCGATATGACGCTGTCGGCTGCCCGATTGAGCGCGAGCAAAAAGCGCCTGGCGGTTGTCGACGGCACGAACCCGGCCGACGAAGTGCGCAAGGTCAAAACGCGGCGAGACTGGACCATGCGCGAGCTTATCCGGGACTATCGCGCCCTCGTGCTGTGCGAGATGGCCGACAGCACACAGCGCAGCTATGAACGGAACCTGAAGCGTATTGAGAACGGCATGGGCGCTATGTCCGTTCAATCGGTCGCCCCCGGCTGATGTCGTCGCACAGATCGAGCGCGTAAAGGCCGGATGGGTCGAATTGTTTACGCTGTGGTGCGTGCTGCGCGGAGTGTTCAAACACGCGACGGGTAAAAAGGTCATCGTGGCCAGCCCGTGTGCCGGCATCCAGCTTGAGGCGATCATCGGCAAGCGGCCGGAAGTGCGTAGCAGCTGATGCTGACCGACGAAGAAATCCACGTCCTGACCAATGCCGCGATGAGCGAGGAAAACCGCTTTTCTGTCTGCATCCTGCTTGCAACGGGTGTTCGCGCTTCCGAGTTGTTCACCGCGCAGCAGGCCGATGTGTTTCTCGACGCGGCGCGTTGGCATATCCCGGCGAGCAAGGCCGGGCCCGCGATGGATATCCCCCTTGCCCCGATCGTCGTTGAATGGTTCGAGCGCCTGGCGCGCCGCGATGCGTTGAGTTCCATCCAGTCTCACCGGCTTGGTACGGCGGACGATGACCCGACGACCGTCCTGAAAAGTGCAGTGCAATCGGGCAAGGTGATCGCCGTCATCGAGCAGCGCCGCTCCTCGGGGGCGGGCAGCCGTAGCAGCAACGAGCCCCGGCCGCGTTCGATCACGTTCACGCCATCCCAGCTATTCAGGGGCACGGCCAGGATGGCGCGCGGCACTGGCGCATCTCCCCCTGCGTTGCCACGGCTTCCCGCTGAGGATGGCCTCCGCGATATGGTTTGCCAAACCAGGCGACGTGCTGCCCGATGGCACTATCGCGACGCCCGTTGCCACACCCTTCGCCGATGCGCAGCCTTTCGAATATGCTGAAGAGGCGCTGTCAGGCGACTCGATGAACCTCGCTGGCAACCTGACACCCATCATGGGCACGGCCGGAAGCTAGTTCACGAATCCGGGCAGCGGCCAAATGCGCATGTACGGCCAGGGCGGTTTTCCTGTCGTCGATTTTGATTTCGATCACGACCACGGACAGGGCGTTCCACACGCACACAACTGGGAAGACGGTGGCGGCCCCTTCCCCATTCGCGGCCCGGGCGTGCGATTTTCGCCGCTCCCTTGATACCCGGTTGCACGATTATCCATCCAGCGATCGCACCTACACCCGTACTTGGTCATCATGAAAACCCGATACAACTACCACGACGCCGAGCTCGTCGGCTGTGCATACTCTCGCGCTGATGCAGCGCTCCTGCTCAGTTTCGCGTGCGTCGACGGATCGACACCGAAGCTGATGTTTTCCAAGGTCACCGCCGTGCGCGTCAATGATTTTAATCAACAAAATGTTGTGTCGCGACTGCTGATCTCGCCGTCGCACACGTTCACTCCTGACGAGATCCGCACCTATGTGAATTGGGCGAACAGCCAGCACGACTATCGAGCCTCGATGACAAACGAGAAGGCCCAGACGATCGCCGCGACCGTTGCCGAAAAGCAGTCCATCCTGTTCGTACTGGAGCCGTCTGTCGGCGCGGAAGTCGTCGCGCTATGCCAGAGTTTGCAGGAAATTGACTGAACCCGGCGCGGCGAAGGGCTGGCGCATTGCGTACCGCCGTCTCTCGATCAGACCAGTTACGGTGACAAACAGGCTAACGTTCAAGCACCCACCCGCAATCAGCATAGGACGACAACATGACACGCGCCTCTTGCAAGGCATTGCAAACCGTCGTGGCCCACCTGTGCATCGCTTGGAAAAGGTATCTGCTGTCGCTCGCAGCGTCTTCGCGTGGCAAGCGAACCGAGCACGGTACACCATGCGTATCGATCTCATCCTGACGCTTTAGGAGCGGTTCGACTCGCCCCAGATGCGAAAGACAAGAGCGGCTGCGGCCCGTGCGTTGCAGGCAAGCGAAGACACCAATGCTGATGCCGTGGGCGATTTGCTCGATTTCCTCGATCAAATCGGGTTCCTCGTGTCCCGGCGCGCGATAGACCTAGATGCAGTGTATGAATTCTTCGAGGGGTGGCTCGTGCCGTACTGTCAGAAAACTTCATCGCGTCGTGCGCGTTGGCGTATTGAAGACGATGCGCCTGATCTGTATTCGAAACTCGAAGAGCTCTTTCAGGCCCTCGCGGTCCGCGAACCACGGGAAACAGGCGGAACCCCACACCGCACGCCTAAACAGATCGATGACTTTCTCCGGTGCGAAGCGGCTCTAACTCCAGAATGACCATGGCAGCAATCGCCATTGGTTCCTGGATAGCACAAGCACACCTCTGTCCGGTGCGTGCGGCTGTAGCGGTGCGGCAAACTAACCTGTCCGGCACGCCTGGCAAGGGCGCGCAGTGCAGGCTCGGCCGCATCCCGTCGCCTGCGGCACGGCCGCTGGCGACACCGTTACAAGATAAGTATTGACGCTGCGCCACTTGGCGCGTAATGTGCCGTTCGAAGTTCAAGAAGTTCGATTGCTGTTCATCAATTGCTCGCTACTCAGCGGTATTCGTTGTCCTCTCCCTCCTTGAAGCTTCACGCACTCTTTCACAGAGCAAATCTTCGTTTTTTTTACTCAGGGATTCTTATGGATACCGGCACCGTTAAGTGGTTCAACGACAGCAAAGGCTTTGGCTTCATCACCCCGGACAAGGGCGGCGACGACCTGTTCGCTCACTTTTCCGAAATCAGGGGCGATGGCTTCAAGACGCTGGCTGAAAATCAGAAGGTGAGCTTCGAAACGAAGCAAGGCCCCAAGGGCCTGCAAGCGGCTAACATCCAGCCGATCTAAAGTTGAAGGGCCCGGCCTCCCGCCAGGGATGCCGGGTTGCAGCAACCCCCTCGCGGAGCTTTGTCTCCCTCGGTTGGCGCGACCGCTCCTGATTCGCATCGGTTATCGAGCAGTTCGCCAAGCGCAATACGCGCCGCTGCGCCTCATTCCGCCCTCGGGCTTCAACGCCATTTCTCGCTTTCCGACCGCATCAAATCCGGCTCGAATGCTTCAAATCGGCGGACCCGTGCGCTTTTCGCAAGGCACGAGCGCACTCAAATATCATTAAAATTAAAATGCAGAACAAGCAAACTCAACAATACAACGGCTATGCCGTCCAATCCTCGGCGCATCGTTTGCCCGACGGTAGCTTTTCATCCAACCTGCTGCTCGAACGCATCGATAGCGGGCGCGCCGAAGGCCGCTACTGCTTCTATTCGCTCGACTACTTCAAGAGTGAAGCGCAGGCATTGCAGCACTCGACTCAGTGGGCACGCACCTGGGTCGACACACGCGGTTAAAGACGACGCTACGGTCGGAAAGACTCGACCAAGCGCAGGCGCCAGCGCGGTTGCAATACCAACCGCTATCCCGATACCCATACTCCTCGCGCATTGCTTTTAACGGCGCAGCAGCGCTTTGCCGAGTTCGGCAATCAACTGACTTTGCTGGTACGGCTTGCGCAGCCGCGGGATGCCGTTTTCCACGCCCTCCGGCAGTTCCGCATAGCCGGTCGCAAGAATGACTGGCAGGCCCGGCCGCAGCGCCCTGGCCGCTTCGGCCAGTTCGACGCCCGTCATCTTTGGCATCACGTAGTCGGTCAGGAGCAGATCGATGGGCTGGCCATTTCTCAGAATCTCCAGAGCGGCCGCACCCGAATCGGTTTCAATCACTTCAAGACCAAGATCTTCCAGCAGGTAGTGCGTGCTTGTCGCGATCAGCGGATCGTCGTCAACCAGCAGTATCACTCCACGAACTTCTGTTTCCGCGGCGGATGGCGTAACGACATCCGCTGTGGAATTCGCAGCAGGCATGTCGGTGTCGCGCCAGCTCACGGGCAACCACAGCGACGCCTGCGTGCCGTGACCGACGGCACTTTCGATCCGTAATGCGCCGTTGAGTTGGCGTGCAAGGCCGTGAATCATCGAAAGGCCGAGCCCGGTGCCTTTACCAATCTCCTTGGTCGTGAAGAACGGCTCCGTCGCTTTGGCAAGCGTCGCCGCATCCATGCCGCAGCCGGTGTCGCTGACCGTGACGCGTACGTACTCCCCTGCCGCCAGTTCCTTCGCGCCGGAAGATCGGACAGTGTCGATGTTGATGGTCAACGTACCGCCGTCGGGCATGGCGTCTCGCGCATTGACCGCGAGATTGAGGATCGCCAGTTCGACCTGATTGGCATCAGCGAGTGTCGACGGCAGAAGCGGAATACATTCGATCCGCAGTTCAATAGCGGAACCAATTGAACGCTCCAGCAAATTGACCATGCCGTGAACCAGCGTGGACATGTGCACGGGTTCGACCTTCAGATCCTGCTGGCGCGCGAACGCGAGCAGCCGCTGCGTGAGTACCGCTCCGCGCTGCGCGCCGCGCAGCGCTCCATCGAGAAGCGTGCTCAGTCTGGCATGAGCCGATGCTTCCTTGCGGGCGAGTTCGAGATTGGCCATGATCGCCATCAGCAGATTGTTGAAATCATGCGCGATCCCGCCCGACAACTGACCGACCATTTCCAGCTTCTGGATCTGCCGCAGCAGTTCTTCGGTGCGCTCACGCTGCCGGATTTCATCAAGGACGATCCGGTGTGCATCCCGAAGCTCCGCCGTGCGCTCCAGCACTTTAGCCTCGAGGGATTCGTTGACACGACGCAGCGCGCCTTCGGATTCCTTGCGCGCCGTGATATCGGAGAACACGCCTACCAGCCTGTCCGCCCTGCCGGTGTCGTCGTACAGCACACGCGCCCGGACATCGACCCAGTGCACGATTGCGCTGGGCCAGACGTTCCGATATTCAATCGCGTAGTCAGCGCCCGTTTCGACGCTCGTCTTCACGGCCTGCTGCATCCGTGCGCGGTCGTCGGGATGGACGCTCGCCACCAGTTCCGGGTACGTGAAACTGTCGTCTTCGCCGCGACCGAAGATCGCGCGGCAAGTGCTCGAGGTGGTCAAGGTTCCCGTGTCGAGGTCCAGTTCCCACGAGCCAAGCTGACCGGCAGTCAGCGCCGTATGCAAGCGTGCCTCGCCTTCATGCAGCTGTTCGATCCGTGAGCGCGCCTCGAACTGCCGATGCCGGCCGCGCACCGCGGTACCAATCACGCTGACGAACGTCGTTGGATGAAATGGCCGCTCGATGAAAGTCACATTGCCCAGCGCCGCCGTCAGTCGTCTCACCATCAGATTGCGGTCCACCGCACCCGCGCGCCTGGTCAGCACGATAAACGGAAAGTCGGACCACGCCGGTTGAGAGGCGACCCACTGAGACAGCGCATGCAGGTCGGCCATGACCAGCGCCTCCTCGGTGGCCACGGCGCAACAGATCGAATCATCCAGCCGTGCTGCCAATCCGTGCACGTCGTTGCAGGCAAACGACGCAGTGTCGACCTCGCGCAGCAATGCGGCAGCGACAGCGGCATCCCGCCCGGACGGCGCGAGCAGCAGCACCGGACAGACGTGGTGATCAGGCATCGCCATCAGCGCCCGCGTTTTGCTGGAGCAGCGCGCCCTTGCCAGCGAAGATCGGCACGCCGCGAAGTACGCCCTGGAAATCGTCCAGAGGCGCGCCGACCACCAGTCCGGCGTTGCCGATCCGGAATTCGCGGATCGACTCTTCGTGGTAACCCGTGCGCTTCTTGATGACAGAGACCGCGCGACGCACGCGACCCAGCGCTTCGAAATAGCGCAGCAGAATGACCGTGTCCGCGAGATAGGTCACGTCAACCGGTGCTTTCATGTCGCCAACCAGCCCGTGCTGCGCAACGGTCAGGAAGGTGTTGGCACCTTGGCGATTCAGATACTGCAGCAGTTCATGGACGTGCAGGATCAGTGAATTCTCCTGCGGCATCGCCGCCTGATAGCCGTTCAGACTGTCGATGACGACGGTTTTTGCCTGCGCGGAATCGACTGAAGCACGCACGCGATGGGCGAATTCTCCCGGTGACAGTTCGGCTGCATCGACCTGTTCGATATGCAGACCGCCGCCATCGCGCATGGCTTCGAAGTCGAACCCCATCGCGCGCATCCGGTCGTAGAGCAGTCCCAGTTCCTCGTCGAATACGAACAGCGCAGCCTTCTCGCCACGCTTGATAGCGGCCGCAACGAATTGCAGCGAAAAAAGACTCTTGCCCGTGCCCGCTGGGCCCAGGATAAGCGTGCTCGAGCCCTGCTCGACGCCACCGCCG
>NZ_DASXHN010000437.1:0-8320 GCF_036488505.1 Paraburkholderia sp.
CTGCGACTTCACGCAGATTGTGCGAAGGAACTTCAGTCGCCATCCCCACCGCGATACCCGATGCGCCATTCAGCAACAGGAATGGCAGGCGCGCGGGTAAAAGCTTCGGCTCCTGAAACGAGCCGTCGTAGTTCGGCATGAAATCGACCGTGCCCTGATCGATCTCGCCCAGCAGCAGCTTCGCGATCGGTGTCAGACGCGCTTCCGTGTAACGCATCGCCGCCGCGCCGTCGCCGTCGCGTGAGCCGAAGTTGCCCTGGCCGTCGATCAGCGGATAACGCATCGAGAAGTCTTGCGCGAGACGCACGAGCGCGTCGTATGCGGACTGGTCGCCGTGCGGGTGATACTTGCCGAGCACGTCGCCGACCACGCGCGCCGACTTGACCGGCTTCGCGTTGTCGCCGAGTCCCATCTCGTTCATCGCGAACAGGATGCGGCGCTGCACCGGCTTCTGGCCGTCGCACACGTCCGGCAGCGCGCGGCCCTTGACCACGCTGACCGCATACTCGAGATACGCGCGCTCCGCGTAGTTGCCGAGCGTCAGCACGTCGCTGTCGGGGGGCGGCTCGTTGAAAAGGTCGAGAGTGTTATCGTCGTCCATCTAGATTCCGTATCCGTGTTTGGCTGAAGATGATTCGCGCAGTCTGCGCGCGTCCGACACGCGCTCAGATATCCGCTTCCACTTCATTGCCCTTTTCCTCGAGCCAGTTGCGGCGCGACGCCGCTTCGCCCTTGCCCATCAGCATCGTCATGCGCGCGACCGTCGCGTCGTAGTCGAGTTCGCCGAGCGCGACCGGTTGCAGGCGGCGCGTATCGGGATTCATCGTGGTGTCCCACAACTGCTCCGCGCTCATTTCGCCAAGACCCTTGAAGCGGCTGATCGACCACTGGCTATCGCGCACGCCGTCCTTGCGCAGCTTGTCGAGAATCGCTTCGAGTTCGCCTTCGTCGAGCGCGTACAGCTTCTGCGCGGGCTTCTTGCCGCGTGCGGGCGCGTCGACGCGAAACAGCGGCGGGCGCGCGACGCACACATGGCCACGTTCGATCAGTTGCGGGAAATGTTTGAAGAACAGCGTGAGCAGCAGCACCTGAATGTGCGAGCCATCGACGTCCGCGTCCGACAGGATGCAGATCTTGCCGTAGCGCAGATTCGACAGATCGACCTTGTCGTCCGGGCTGTGCGGATCGACGCCGATCGCGACCGAAATGTCGTGCACTTCGTTGTTCGCAAACAGGCGGTCTCGCTCGGTTTCCCACGTGTTCAGCACCTTGCCGCGCAGCGGCAGGATCGCCTGGTATTCCTTGTCGCGGCCCATCTTCGCGGAGCCGCCAGCAGAATCGCCCTCGACGAGGAACAGTTCGTTGCGGCCGATTTCCGTCGATTCGCAATCGGTCAGCTTGCCAGGCAACACCGCCACGCCTGAGCTCTTGCGCTTTTCGACCTTCTGCCCGGCGCGGGTACGCGCCTGTGCCTGCTTGATCACCAGATCGGCGAGCTTCTTGCCGTGCTCCACGTGCTGGTTGAGCCACAATTCGAGCGCGGGCCGCGCGAACGACGACACCAGCTTGACCGCGTCGCGGCTATTCAAGCGCTCCTTGATCTGCCCTTGGAATTGCGGATCGAGCACTTTCGCCGACAGCACGAACGACACGCGCGCGAACACGTCTTCGGCGAGCAGCTTGACGCCTTTCGGCTGCAGATTGTGCAGCTCGACGAAGCTCTTCACCGCCTGATACAGACCGTCGCGCAAACCCGACTCATGCGTGCCGCCCGCGGGCGTCGGAATCAGGTTCACGTACGACTCGCGCGTGAGCGGCCCCTCCTCGCTCCACGCGACGACCCATGCGGCGCCCTCGCCCTCGGCGAAGGTGTCCTCGCTCGCGCGCGAGTTTTCCGCATAGCGCTCGCCTTCGAACAGCGGGATCAGCAGGTCGCTGCCGTTCATGCCTTCGAGCAGATAGCCGCGCAGACCGTCTTCGTATTTCCAGCTTTGCTGCTCGCCAGTCTTCTCGTTGATGAGCGTGACTTCGACGCCCGGCAACAGCACCGCCTTCGAACGCAGCAGACGCTGCAACTCGCCAAGCGGCAGATTCGGTGAATCGAAGTATTTCGGATCGGCCCACGCAGTCACGCGCGTGCCGGACTTTTTGTCGCCCTTCGCAGCCGCGCGCACCTGCAGCGGTTTCGCGACGTCGCCGTGAGCGAAGCTCAGTTCGGCGACCTTGCCGTCGCGCCACACGGTGACGTCCAGCCGCGTGGACAGCGCGTTGGTGACCGACACGCCGACGCCGTGCAGGCCGCCGGAGAATGTGTACGCGCCACCGGCGGCCTTGTCGAACTTGCCGCCCGCGTGCAGGCGCGTAAACACGATTTCGACGACCGGCACGCCCTCCTCGGGATGCAGGCCGAACGGGATGCCGCGGCCGTCGTCGTCGACCGAGACCGAATGGTCCGCATGCAGCGTGACCGTGATTTGCCGGCCGTAGCCGCCGAGGGCTTCGTCCGACGCGTTGTCGATGACTTCCTGAATGATGTGCAGCGGATTCTCGGTGCGGGTGTACATGCCGGGCCGTTGCTTGACCGGCTCGAGACCCTTCAACACCTTGATCGACGCTTCGCTATACGCGGCGTTTGGCTTTTTCGTAGACATGATTGACTCGGTGCGTCGGTTCATCGTTGTCCACAGGTCCTGTGGACAGGTCCGTGGACAATGCGTTGAATTTTCAAAAAAAGCGAAACGAAACAACGGGGTTAGGTGGAGTGCCCGCAGTACGGGCAGGCTGTTTTATCGTGCTGCTTCCCGCTGGCGCGCTCGATGACCGACGTGGCGAGCATCCGCCGGGCAAGCCTTGTTCGCGGGGTATTGTACTGATTTCGATCCCGGCGGCAATTGACGGTGCGTGGAATTGGCCGTCTGGACAAGGCGCGGCGGCCGGCGCGAGCGCGCTGTTGCGCGGGTGTCGTGTTGCGCTGTTGCCCCCGCTTGTTTGCCGGTTACTTGCCGCGCTTTTCCAACTCTTCCCAACGCTCCAGCGCGACCAGCAGCGCTTCGTCGATCTCCGCATAACGTTCGGTCAGGCGCGCGCCCTCGCGCGCATCCTTCGCGAACACCGAACCGTCCGCGAGCTGCGCGCCGATCGCTTTCTGCTCGGCTTCGAGTTCGGCAACCTTTTGTGGCAGCGCCTCGAGCTCGCGCTGTTCCTTGAACGACAGCTTCACCGCGCGCTGCGCGTTGCGGCCCATGGCGCTGTCCTTCTGGCCCGTTTCTTTCGGCGCTTCCTTGCTCGACTCTTTCTGCGCTTCGAGCGCGAGTTGTTCCGAGCGGTCGCGCTGGGTCTGCCAGTCCGTGAAGCCGCCCACGTATTCGCGCCACTTGCCGCCCCCCTCCGACGCAATCACCGACGTCACCACGTTATCGAGAAACGCCCGGTCGTGGCTGACGAGCAGCACCGTGCCGTCGTAGTCGATCAGCAGCTCTTCGAGCAGTTCGAGCGTCGGAATGTCGAGGTCGTTGGTCGGCTCGTCGAGCACCAGCACGTTGGCCGGCCGCGCGAACAGACGCGCGAGCAGCAGCCGGTTGCGCTCGCCGCCCGACAGCGACTTGACCGGCGAACGCGCACGCTCGGGCGCGAACAGGAAGTCGCCGAGATAGCTCATCACATGCTTTTTCTGGCCGTTGATTTCGACCCACTCGCTGCCAGGGCTGATCGTGTCGGCGAGGCTCCTGTCCAGATCGAGCTGCGCGCGCATCTGATCGAAATAGGCGACTTGCAGATTCGTGCCGACCCGCACGCGGCCATCGTCCGGCGCGAGTTCGCCGAGGATCAGCTTAAGCAGCGTGGTCTTGCCCGCGCCGTTCGGACCGATGAAACCGATCTTGTCGCCGCGCATCACCGTGGCCGTGAAGCGGTCGACCACCGTGCGCGCGCCATAGCGCTTGGTCACATCCGTCAGTTCCGCGACAATCTTGCCGGACTTCTCGCCCTGGCCGACATCGAGCTTCACATTGCCCTGCACGTTGCGGCGCTCGGCGCGTTCGTCGCGCATCTGCACGAGCCGCGCGATGCGGCCGACGCTGCGCGTGCGGCGCGCCTCGACGCCCTTGCGAATCCACACTTCTTCCTGAGCAAGCAGCTTGTCGAACTTCTCGTGTTCGATCCGCTCGACTTCCAGTTGCTGCGCCTTGCGCGTCTGGTACGCGGAGAAATTGCCCGGATACGACAGCAGCCGCCCGCGATCGAGTTCGACGATGCGCGTGGCGACGCGGTCGAGAAACGCGCGATCGTGCGTGACGAACAGCAGCCCCGCGCGCAGCGACACCAACAGATCTTCGAGCCACCGGATGCCGTCGAAATCGAGATGGTTGGTCGGTTCGTCGAGCAACAGCACGTCCGGCCGCACGACCAGCGCGCGCGCGAGCGCCGCGCGCTTTTGCATCCCGCCCGACAGCGAGCCGACGCGCGCCTCGCCGTTCAGGCCGATCTGCTGCAGCGTGGTGGCGACGCGGGTACTCCAGTTCCACGCGTCGGCCGCATCCAGCGACGATTGCAGCGTGTTCATGCGCGCGAGCAACGCGTCGTGCGCGGCGCCTTCGGGCGTGTCGGCGAGTTGATGCGCGACCGCGTCGTATTCATCGAGCAGCGCGCGGGCGTGGGTCAAGCCAGCGGCGACCGCGTCGAACACGGTGTCCTCGGCGTCGAACTCGGGCTCCTGCGGCACGTAGACGGTGGTCAGGTTTTGCTGACGGGTGACGACGCCGTCGTCCGGACGGGTGAGATCGGCGACGATCTTCAGCAGCGACGACTTGCCCGCGCCGTTGCGACCGATCAGCCCGACGCGCTCGCCCTCTTCGAGCGAGAAATCCGCGTGGTCGAGCAACGCGACGTGACCGAACGCCAGCTGGGCTCCGGTAATGGTGTAGAGCGACATGGGAATGGGAGAAGACAGAGACAGCGATGAGCCGGAACTGCTCATTGTACCGGGCGCGCGGGCGGGCGCCCGGGTGCTTGCGTACCTGGGGAGGCGGCGTGGAGAGTCGCGCGTGTCGGCGACGCGACGCCGTGGCCAGCGGATAGTGGACTGCGTATCGGCTACCTGCGAGCCGCGTTAGCGGTGGCCTGCAAAAAGCGCCTGCCGGATGCGTTGTGGCGGTGCGGGATCGGCGCGGCCGAGGTCGATTTGACAAATTCCAGTAACATTCCGGCTCGCCGCGCCGCCTCAAAAAAGGGCGGACCACGCCGGCCACTGGATTGAAGAGAGAGCAAGTCGTGAGTGAAGTCGTCGATGTGACCGAATACAAGAGCTGGGTCTGCCTGATTTGCGGCTGGATCTACAACGAGGAAGACGGCCTGCCCGAAGAAGGCATCGCACCGGGAACGCGCTTCGCCGCGATCCCCGAGGATTGGCGCTGCCCGCTGTGCGATGTGGGCAAAGCGGAGTTTGCAGTGGTGGAGTTTTGATGCGGCTATTGTTGTTGGGATGACTTGTTGCGGGGGGGGGCGCGGTTTGGCGTGCGTTTGGCGCGGGCTTGGCGTGCGTCGCCAGGTGACCAAGGTTCGTGCGGGCGGCCCGGCAGGCGATGTCTGGCCCGGGCCGTTTGCTTAGGAGGGCGGGAATCCCGCCCTCCTGCTCCCGGGGCGGGTTTGATATACTCTGCGCTCGCTGGCGAATCTGGACTCGACGAGTCCTCCCGCATTTGTCCGGTTTGGTCCTCTCCCTGTAGTTCAATGGATAGAACAAGTGCCTCCTAAGCGCTAGATACAGGTTCGATTCCTGTCAGGGGGACCAGAATACCGGCGTAAAACGCCAACCAGCTTGAGGCACCGTTGAGTTTGGCGTAAATTTGGCGTAACGAACTTCTTTCAGCTCCCTTCCTTTTCACACAGTTACGGGATTTCCTAACTGTGGAGCGCAGACCCAGAACCCCGCCTCGCCTCGCACGGGCGCTCGCAATGCGTCACGAAGCCGATTTGTTTAAGCATCTGGCGAATCCGCGCTATTCAACGCCGATCTAACCATGTCGCTACAGTTTCGTTCAACGACCGCGGCGTCGTTCCACGTTCATCCGGCCCGTCTTATCTCTTCATTACGCAGCGCACGCAGGCATTGTGCATGCTCACATATAACTCGCATAGTCGCTCCTTTAGGCATGTGATGGGCTGTCGCGCTATATGTGGATCCGCTCCACTTCATCCAGGCTGATGTCGTCACGGCGCCGGTCATAGAGCTGCGTGGTCCGGGTCGACGCGTGGCTCGCCATCGTGGCGGCATTCTCGAGCGTGCCGCCATTCTTCAGGTACGCGGTGATGCCGGTCGCGCGGAACGTGTGGTTGCCTATCTGCGTGCCGATGCCCGCCGCGAGTGCGCGGCGCCGCACCATCGCGTACGCGTTCGCCTGCGGTAGCGGCGTGTCGCTGAGCTGCCCGGTGCCACGCCCGATCGTGCGGAACAGTGGCCCCTTCGTATCACTCCCGATACTAGTGCCGTCCAGATACGCGTGCAGGTACGCCTCAAGCGTGTGGTGACACGGCATCTCGTGACGCTTGCCGCCCTTTTCGCGCAGGCGCACCCACAGCCGCCGGTGCTGCACGTAGACGTCCTCGACGCGCATCGCGAGCGCGGCGCCGATACGCGCGAACGAAAACACCATGAGCGCAATCAGCGCCCGATCCCGCAGGCCGATCGGTGTGCTCACGTCAATGCGGTCGAGCAGCTGCCGCGCCTCGCACGCATCGAGCACCGGCGTTTTCCCTTTCTTTGCGGTGTGACTGGGCCCGCGTACCGACGCGGCCGTGTTGTGCGGGACGATCTGGCCGGTCACGAGCCAGTCGAACAGGTGGCGGATCGCCGCGAGCCGCTGCTTGACGGTCGGCGCCGACAGCGTCTGCGTCTGCCGCTCGATCCAGGCCGCGACGTGCAGCGGCTGCACCTCAGTAATGGACATCACGCCGGCGCCGGCGCCGGCGCACCACGCGAGAAAATCCCCCGCTGCGCGCATACGCGCGGCGCGTGTGCGGATTGCGGATCGCCGACGCGAAGAACTCGAGAAAGCGCACCCCAGCACGCTCGCCAGCGACAACCACCAGCACGGGCAGAGTGTTTGCGCGGAAGACGATGGAGTCAGTCATTGGCTATTACATCTGCTCGATGGGTGGCACGATGGGAATGGCGAACTTCACGCGGCTCGCGGTGCTTTGCTCGGCGCTTTTCGAAAGCTCCCCACCCAGTTCGACGCTGAAGACTTTAATACCGGCCTTGCCGCCTCCGTTGCTCTTGTCGGTGACGGTAACAGTCGATCTGGCGTTGCATCCACGTATGACAATTATCACGGGCGCAAACGGAGCCGGAAAGACGACAATATTAAGATTGTTGGCGCAGCACTTCGGCTGGCATCTTGCATTGTTATCTACACCGAAGAAAAAACCTGGAGCAACAGCGTTCAGCTATGCGACAGGACTTTTCCGTAAGCTCGTCGGAAATTCGCCCCCGCAAAACCCAAGTTCTTTCGAAATCGGAACTATCACATATAGCAACGGCTCATCTGCATCGTTAATTGTCCCGGCAAATGGAGGTGCCTCGTATACGATCGAAATACGCGGACAGCATCCAGTGCAAGGACTGAGCATTAATTCTCACCGCCCAGTGCAAAATTATCAGCCAATTGCTTCGATTCCTACTAATACTATAGACGCCGAACAAGCCTACCAAACTTACTATAGCGAAGTAATGCAACGATTCAATAATGGGTACACTCAGTTTCAATTTGCAGTCCCGAATCCACAACATGTTCTGGAAAAGCCGGCGCATCGTCGTGCAGGTCATGCCCGAGCACGACGGAGACCATTAGCCATGCCATTCACGCTTTCCATGTCGTCGAGTCTTCGACGGGCTGACTGATTGCGATGTGAACCGCGGCGCGGTCACCCAAATTCCTCTGCGTGTGGTCACCTGGAACTACCCCGCCTTGCCGTGATCTGGGCAAACGTCGCCGCCGATCGCACCACCCGTAGCAGGAGGTCTCTTCGGGCACGAACGAAACGAAAAACCAGCCACGGAGGCGGGCTACTCGGAAAGCCATGGTCGAGCAGTCATGGGGCTAAAGTCCCATACAACAACTTTGCTGAGACGTATAGGCTGGAAGCTCGCCGGTTCCACCGGTAGAGGCCAATGAAACAGCACAACACCCGGAGTTCGCCATGAAAAAGATGATTGCCGCATTAAGCGCTTTGCTCGCACTGGCATCCTCATCCAACGTCTGGGCGCAAGCCAATCCCGGCGCGAGCCCGTCGGCCACAGAACATCCGGACGAGATCGTGAGAA
>NZ_DASXHN010000476.1:0-2621 GCF_036488505.1 Paraburkholderia sp.
CGGGTTTCATGCGGCAGCGCGCCATCAGCACC
The DNA here is from genome assembly GCF_036488505.1 of Paraburkholderia sp. Lineage (GTDB taxonomy): Bacteria > Pseudomonadota > Gammaproteobacteria > Burkholderiales > Burkholderiaceae > Paraburkholderia. Next base: position 33 of record NZ_DASXHN010000476.1, read on the forward strand.
TCACGCAGCCAACCATTTCGGCGCGCGTCCAGGAGTTCGAAGAACATCTCGGCGTGCAGCTCTTCACCCGTAGCCGGACGCGCTCGGAACTCACGGTCGCAGGCCGTGACGCGCTCGCCAATGCCGAACAGGTGCTGAAGCTCGCCGAAAAACTCGAACAGATCGCGAAGCGTACCGATCCGATGTACGGGCTTCTACGCCTTGGTGCAATCGAGTCGATCGCGCACGCCGGCCTTGCCGATCTACTGACGCAACTCAAGACGCGATACCCGCACATGAAGATCGAACTCACGATCGATGTGGGCGTCGCACTCGGACGCAAGCTCGGTGCGCACGAACTTGACATAGCGATACTGAATGACTCGACCGACGCGCCCCATGTAGTCGAGACCGCGATCGGCTACACCGATCTGCATTGGGTGGCGTCACCGCAACTCGTGCCCAACAACCAGGTCACCCCTCGTGATCTTGCGTCGGTGCCGATCATCACCGTCTCGCAACCGTCGTCGAACCATTCGCTGGTGATGAACTGGTTCCGCAGCGCCGGTTGCAATCCCGACAACATCAGCTCATGCAATTCGCTGTCGATGATGTCTCGGCTGGTCGCGGCCGGACATGCAGCGGCCGTGTTGTCGCCCGCGATAATGCGCGCGGAGATCGATTCCGGGCTGATTCACGTGCTGAACACTGAAAGGCCGATCACTCAGCAAGGCTTTTTTGTCGCCTATCAGGAGGAGTGTCTTAGCGGCGCGGATACCATCGTGGAGCTGGCAAAAGAGGTGCTCGCGCGTAGTCGCGTGCTGATCCCGGGGTAGTCGGCGGGAGGGCAAGGGCTATGACGCGCCGTGCGGGGCGACGCCGGCGCACGGCGCGTTCATCAGGACAGGGAGCGGTCAAGTCCGCTCAGACGCCGGCCAGTTTCGGCGTCGAATAGGTGGACGGCCCTCTGCCCTGCTGCCGCGCTGATAGTGCGTTTTTCGGCGTGTTTCCATAACGCACCACGCTGCGCGTTGGCGACTTAGGTGCTGCTGTGAGGACGCGCCGTCGTGCCACGCACGATCAGGTCGGTCGGCACGATGTACTGGGAACTCACGGGCCGTCCCTCGATTCGCGCGAGCAGATACTCGGCGCTGCGCGCGCCGATTTCGTCAGCGGCGAGCCGCATCGTCGTCAACGGCGGAGACGTGAAGCTGGAGAATTCGATGTCGTTGATGCCTGCGATGGACACGTCGCCGGGCACGTCGATACCCGATGCTCGCGCCTCCGCCAGCGCGCCGATTGCGAGCACGTCGGTGCCGCAGATCACGGCCGTCGGACGCTCGGGGCCGTTCATCAGCGCCTTCATCGCCATCTGGCCTTCGATGATCTTGTGCGGCATCTCGATCAAATGCTCGTGGCGCAACTGCAGCCCGCGCGACTGTAGCGCAGTGCGCACGCCGATGATGCGATCCGCCGCGCGATCGCTATGCTGCGTCATCTGCGTAATCATGCCGAAGCGCGTGTGCCCGAGATCGAGCAGATACTCGGCGAGGCGACGGCCGACCGCCACGTTGTCGAAGCCGACATACGGATAATCGTGATCGACCGTCCAGCCATTGACGAGCGGAATCCGTTCCTTCTCGATCAGTTGGTACAGCGCAGGCGAGTGATTGCGGCCTACGAGCATCAGCCCGGCGATGCCATCCGCGATAAGCGCACGGACCTGCTTCAACTCGTCTTCCTGGTCGTAGTACGAACACCCCAGCAGCAACGTATAACCGGCTTCTCCGATGCGCTTTTGCAGCGCAAACACACCGATCGCGAAATTCTGATTTTCCAGCGATGGGATCACCGCGCCGATTGTTTTCGACCGTTGCGAAGCCAGCGCCCGCGCCGCCGCGTGCGGAGTGTAGCCGAGTTCCTGTGCGATGCCGCGCACGCGGTTCTGGAGTTCTGTCGCTACCTTTGCGTTACCGTTCAGCACGCGCGAAACGGTCGCAGTCGATACCCCTGCCGCGCGCGCGACATCTACGACGGAAATCGCATTCGATTTGCGACGCGGCGCTCTTTTCTTTGTCTCGTTGGTCAACTTGCACCCTGCTCGATGTCAAGGCGCACCATCGCGCCTGCGCCGTCCAGCATACTATATTGCGGCACCTCGAGAAATGGCCACCGCCGGGCACGGCCGCCGGGCACGGGCCTTCCCCGCCTGGCCGGTTCCGACGCGCGTCGAACTTGATTTTCGGGCGGATAGCCGAGTGCTGCCACAGGGGTGGCGCGCCAACAAAAAAGCGATAAATCTTCGCCGATGTGAGTACGGAAAGGAATGTGTCGGAACGACGATTGCGAAGCCGTCAGCGAAAGTGAGTGCCTTGATCGGACTTCTTGGCGCAGGATGTAAAAGATTTTCGGGAACCGATGCGAATCCATTGGGCGTTATTGCTCGCGGCAAAAGTGGGAAATTGCGCAGATCAGTTGGACAGAGAGAAAGTGAGCGGCGCGCTGAATCCTCGAATAGGAGCATTGAGACTCGGTGGAAATCAACACACTGAGTACCTGGACGATACTTTCGCTGAGACGCTCGTCTATCCGCAGGACCGACATCCCAGG
>NZ_DASXHN010000491.1:0-8455 GCF_036488505.1 Paraburkholderia sp.
CCTCTGCCGAAACCGGCGCGCGCCGGCATCACGAGCGGAGGATGGAACATCCGCGCGCCGAGCTGGCCCGCCAGCCACGACAGTACGTTGCTGAGCACCAGGTACGCGACGAGCGTCACGCTGAAGGTTTGAAGGTACAGAAGCGTGCGCGAGTTGATCACGGTCGCGGTGCCGGTCAATTCCGGCAATGCGATCGCGGACAGCAACGACGTGCCGAGCAGCAACTGGATCAGGTAATTGACGATGGCCGGATAGACCGCGCGCGTCGCCTGCGGCAGCACGACCTCGGCGAAGATCTGCGCGCGTTCGAGACCGAGGATGCCGGCGGCCTCGAGCTGCCCGCGCGGCACCGACTGGATGCCGGCGCGGAACACTTCCGACAGATACGCACCGACGTTCAGACCGAGTGCAATGACGCCCGCCCAATATGCGTCGAGCGAAATACCCGCTGACGGCAGACCGAAGAACACGATGAAAATCTGCAGCAGCACGGGCGTATTGCGGATGATCTCAACGTACGCACGGGCAATCCAACGGATCAGCGCGAGCGGCGAAGCACTGGCGAGCGCGGTGAGCAAACCGAGCACGACCGCCAGTACGAATGCCAGCACGGTCACCTGCAACGTCAGCCAGCTCGCGGTCAGGAACTCGGGCACGTAGCCCCACAAGATTAGCCACTGGTAACTCATCGCGTGCTCCCCACGGTTCGGGCCTCATCAGACGTCGGCATGTGCTGCTCCTTAAAACTGCGGGTTCAGCGGGTAGCGCGGATCGGTACCGAACCATTTGTTGTAGAGCTGCGCGTTGAGCTTCGACGCATTGACGTTGAAGAGGAACAGGTTCAGGTAATTGAGCCATTCCTGATCGCCGGCCTTCACGCCGAACGCGTTGTATTCGAGCGGCACCAGCGCTTCGTTGGTGACCGCCAGTTCGGGATCGAGCTTGGCCTGATACGCGAGGAAGTTGTTGTCCTCGATCATCGCGTCCGCCTGCCCCTGCTTGACCGCAAGAATTGCGGCCTGCGAGCTGTCGTATTCCTGAATCTTGACGGGGATATTCAGCGCGCGAACTTCGTCGCCATTGGTTGAGCCCTTGACCGTCGCAATCGTGCGGCCGCCCATGTCCTTGATCGACTGAATGCCGCTATTTTTTCTGACCAGCAGCGCTTCGCTCGCCACCACGTAGGGGCTCGTGAATTCGATCACTTTCGCGCGCTCCAGATTGCGCGTGAAGTTGCAGAACACGACGTCCACCTTGCTGGTCTGCAGATTCGGGATCCGGTTCGCGCTGGTCGTATTGACGACTTCGAGCTTCACACCCATCTCTTTCGCGAGCTCCTTCGCGAGGTCGACGTCATAGCCGTCCGGTTGGCCGTCCTTGTTGTAGAAGCCGAATGGCGCGAACGTCAGACAGTCGCCGACACGCAGCGTGCCTCGCTGCAACACGGCCTGAAGCGTCGAAGAGCCTGCCGCCGCGCCCTGCTCCGGCGCGGAGACCTTGGTGCAGCCCGCGACGGCGAGCAATCCGGCAACGGCGAACAGAAAGGCGGCTTTGACGCCTCGTTGGGCAAGTTTCATGTGGGGTCCTGGGCAAAGAGGAGTATTCCGGAGCGGACAACGCGGCTTCAGCATCTTTCGGCGCACGCGACGATTCGCCGGGTCATGCCTAGTTTGTCCGAAATATCAGACTGCGATCTGACAAACCGGATTCATCGCGAGTGTTGGGCGCCAAAGTAAAACGGGCAACTGGAAGCAACCCCTATTGCGATCTGTTTTTCGTTCGAATAGACGAGCCATAATCACGGGCAAGCACACGCCATCGCGGCGACGCACATCGGCGGAGCAGGGGCATTGCGGGCCGCGCCGCCTCAAGCTCAAGATATGAGGCGATCATTTACAATTGCCGCAGGTCAGTGCATTCGTCGGCAAACCATCAAAGGACTAATCATGCGCATCTTGCATACCATGCTTCGCGTCGGTGATCTCGACGCCTCGATCCGTTTCTATACCGAAGTTCTCGGCATGCGCCTGCTTCGGAAGAGCGACTACCCGGACGGGAAATTCACACTCGCCTTCGTCGGTTACGAGGACGAATCCGAAGGCGCGGCGATCGAACTGACCCACAACTGGGACACGAGCAAGTACGACCTCGGCACCGGGTACGGCCACATCGCGCTGGAGGTTGACGACGCGTATGCGGCGTGCGAAGAAGTGAAGAAACGCGGCGGTGTCGTGACTCGCGAAGCCGGACCGATGAAGCACGGCACGACGGTTATCGCCTTCGTCGCGGATCCGGACGGCTACAAGATCGAGCTGATCCAGAAAAAGGGCCGGGCCGACTGACAGGTGCAGGATTCGGCGTTCGGCGTCAGAACGCTGGAAACAAAACCTGCGTTGCGTCGCGCTCGCGAATCTGCCCACCGGCTCATCGCGCGTTGTCCACGTCGCCATCCCGCCATCACACGCCCATGAGCACCACCACCGCCCTGCCCACGCGCCGCGCCCCGGACAGCTTCGCGATTCTGCTGATGATCGGCTTGTGCGCGATCTGGGGACTGCAGCAGGTCGCGATCAAGAGCGCTAACGCGGCGGTGCCACCGGTCTTTCAGGCAGGGCTGCGCTCGGCGCTCGCGTCCCTACTTGTATGGGCGTGGGCGCGCTCACGCGGCACGCCGCTCTTTCGCGACGACGGCACGCTTGGCGCCGGCATGCTCGCGGGCGTGCTGTTCGCCGCCGAGTTCATTTGCATCTTTCTCGGTCTGACGCTGACGAGCGCGTCGCGCATGGCGGTGTTCCTGTACACGGCGCCGTGCTTCACCGCGCTCGGGCTGCACTGGTTCGTCGACGGCGAACGGATGCGGCGCGTTCAGTGGCTCGGCATCATCGTCGCGTTCGCGGGGATGGCGCTCGCGTTCGCGGACGGCTTCCTGCCCTCCGGTCCCGCCGGAGCTTCGGCTCACGGTTCGACGCTCGCGCGCGCCGCTGGCGACGCGCTCGGCGTACTCGGCGGCATCGCATGGGCAGCGACGACCGTGGTCGTGCGCGGTACCCGCCTCGCGCATACGAGCGCGAGCAAGACCCTCTTCTATCAGTTGGCGGTATCGGCGGTGGTGTTGCTCGCGCTGGCGCTCGGACTCGGCCAGGCGCATGTGGAGACCGTGACGCCGCTCGCGCTGGCAAGCCTCGCGTATCAGGCGGTGATCGTCGCGTTCGTCAGCTATCTGTTGTGGTTTTGGCTGCTCACGCGCTATATCGCGTCGCGTCTGTCGGTGTTTTCGTTTCTGACGCCATTGTTCGGCGTCACCTTCGGCGTGCTGCTGCTCGGCGAATCGTTCAGCACGCGCTTCCTGGCCGCCGCGCTGCTCGTGCTCACGGGCATCGCGCTCGTCAATGCGCCGGTCAGGCGGCGCGCCGTTTAGGCTTATTCCGGCGCGGCCGCCGAACGCGCCGACACCGCCTGCGCAACGCTCACGTATTCGGCGACCGACACGTCTTCAGCGCGGCGTTGCAGATCGAAGCCGAGCGCATCGAAATCCACGCTATCGCGCAACGCGGCAAGCGTGTTGCGCAACATCTTGCGACGCTGCGAGAACGCCGCGGTCACAACCTGGCCGAGCACCGTTTCGTCGACCACCGGCATTTCATGCCGTTCATACGGGATCATCCGCACGATTGCCGAATCGACTTTCGGCGGCGGCTGGAACGCGTCGGGCGGCACATCGAGTTGCTTATCGATCACGTAGCGATATTGCAGCATCACCGACAGCCTGCCGAACGCCTTGGTGCCAGGCTCCGCGACCATCCGCTCGACCACCTCGTTCTGCAGCATGAAGTGCTGATCGATCACGCGCTCCGCGAACGTCGCCAGATGAAACAGCAGCGGGCTCGAAATGTTGTACGGCAGATTGCCGACGATGCGCAGCGATGCCTTCTCGCCCGGCGCGGCGAGCGAGCCGAAATCGAACGCGAGCGCGTCGCCCGCGTGCAGTTCGAGCAGATCGCCGAACTTCGTCTTCAGACGGACGATCAGGTCGCGGTCCAGTTCGACCGCGTGCAACGGCGCGTCGGGGGTCGCGAGCCGTTCGATCAGCGGTTCGGTGAGCGCGCCGAGCCCCGGCCCGATCTCGACCATGCGCTCGCCGCGCTGCGGCCGGATCACGTCGACGATCGAATCGATCACGCCCATGTCGACCAGAAAGTTCTGACCGAAACGCTTGCGCGCGAGATGGCCCTGGTGGCGGCCTTGCTGTCTGCTGGTGGACATCGGAGAAACGCTAGAAAGAAAACTGCTTGAGAAAAGAAACAGGCATTCGCGCGATGCGTGTGCAAACCGCCGAACGTGTGAACCGCTGAACGGGCATCGCGTCACGCCGTGCATGAAGCACGCGGCACGCGCGCGAACCGCTCACGCGGCAATAACGGCTGCAATAAGCGCTGAAAAGTAAGCGCTGAAAAATAAGCGCAGCCGCTCAGCCCGCGCGACGGTGCTGCGCCATCGACACCGCGGTGTCGATCGCGGCCATCAGGCTGCCGGCGTCGGCGCGGCCGGTGCCGGCCAGATCGAGCGCGGTGCCATGGTCGACCGACGTGCGGATGATCGGCAAGCCGAGCGTGACGTTGATGCCTTCACCAAACGTCGCGTACTTCAGCACCGGCAAACCTTGGTCGTGGAACATCGCGAGCACGCAGTCGGCCTCTTCGAGATAGCGCGGCTGGAACAGCGTGTCGGCCGGATAGGGACCGCGGGCGTCGATGCCGTGGGCATTCGCCTGCTGCAATGCCGGCGTGATCACGTCGATTTCTTCGCGGCCCAGATAGCCGTTTTCGCCCGCATGCGGGTTCAGCCCGGTCACGAGAATGCGCGGCGCTGGCAAGCCGAAGTGCTGGCGCAAGTCCTGGTCGATGATGCGCAGCGTGTCGACCAGACTGTCGATCGACAAGGCCGCCGACACGTCCTTCAACGGCAGATGCGTGGTGGCGAGCGCGACGCGCAGCGGCCGCTTGCCGGTGCCCGCGAGCATCATCACGACACGCGGCGTATGGGTGCGCTCGGCCAGATATTCGGTGTGACCGGTGAACGGCACGCCGGCATCGTTAATCGTGCTTTTTTGCAGCGGCGCGGTGACGATCGCGTCGAACCGTCCGGCCACCGCGCCGTCGATCGCCGCATCGAGCAGATCGAGCACGTAGCGGCCGTTCGTCGCATCGAGCTTGCCTGCTTGCGCCGGCGCGCCGAGCGCGTGATGCTCGACGTGCACGCGCTTGCCGTCCGCCATCAGCGTGGCCCAGTCGACGCTCACCACGCGCGCGCGTTCAGCAAGCAGTTGCGCGTCGCCGAGTACGACGAACTGCGCGCCGGGCCAGTGCGCCGCCGCGCCCGCCAGCGCTTGCGCGGTCAGCTCGGGTCCCACGCCGGCGGGCTCGCCGGTCGTGATCGCGATCTGAAGTGGGCGGCTTGCGGACTGGGCGGCGCGGGTCATCATATGAACCTTACTGCACGCTCGGCGCCGCCGGTTTCACTTCGACGTACGCGGTGTCGCGCAACTCGCGCAACCAGTCGGCGTAGGCCTGTTCGGCCTTGCGTTGGCCGATTGCCTGACGCGCGAGATCCATCTGCTGCGCGACCGAGCCTTCGGCGTCGCGGCGGCCCAGCACCTGGATCAGGTGGTAGCCGTATTCGCTGCGTACCGGATCGCTAATCTGGCCGTCCTGCAGCGAGTTCATCGCGCGCTCGAATTCCGGCACCGTTTCGCCCGGGCTGACCCAGCCGAGATCGCCGCCCTGCGACGCCGAGCCGTCCTGCGAATAGGTGCGCGCGAACTTCGCGAAGTCGCCGCCCGCGGCAATCTGGTTCTTGATGTCGAGCAGCTTCTCACGTGCCTGCGGCTCGGACAGGCCATCGCCGACGCGCAGCAGGATGTGGCGCACGTGCGTCTGTACGAGCTTCGGCGCGTCCGCGCTGCTGCCTTGGCCGGCACGGCGTTCGACCAGACGCACGATCTCGAAACCGTCGTTGGTGCGGATCAGTTGCGGCGCGACCTCGCCCGGGCGCAGCGTCGCCGCGGCCGTGACCAACTCTGGCGGCAGCTTCGACGGCGGCAGGAAGCCAAGGTCGCCGCTGTTCTTCGCCGCATCGGGCGCCTGTGAATTCGCCTTCGCAAGCTTTTCGAAATTGGCGCCGCCCTTCGCCTCGGCCAGCAGCGCGTCGGCTTTCTTCTGCGCTGCTTCGATGTCGGTTTCAGGCGCGTTCAGCGGCGCCTTCACGAAAATGTGCTCGATGTGCAGATCGTTGGTCTGGCCGGCGTTCGGGCCACGCTGGCTGGCGATGTAGTTGGCGACCTCGGCGTCCGTCACCGTAATCTTGCTGTCGACTTCCTTCTCGCGCAGACGCGACAACGTCAGTTCGGTGCGCGCGTCGCTCGTGAAGGTGGTCCACGGCACCCCCGCCGCCTCGATGCGCGCGCGGTACATGTCGAGCGTCAGGTTGTTCGCCTGGGCGAGACGCTCGAGCGTGCGCTGCACGGCCGCGTCGTCGATCGTGATGCCGTCTTCCTTCGCCTTTTGCAGCTGGATGCGCTCGAGCACCATCTGCGTGAGCACCTGCTGACGCAACTGGTCCATCGGCGGGACCGGCGCGTTCTGCTGGGTCAGCCGGTGCGCGATCAGACCCGCGCGCTCGTCGAGTTCACGCTGCGTAATGACACCGTTGTTGACCACCGCGGCGATCGTGTCGACCGTCTGGCCGTTATTGCCGCTCAATGCCTGCGCCTGGACCGGCGCAACCGTCAGGAAGGACGCCGCGGCGGCGAGACTCGCCGCAAGCGTTGCGAAGCGAAGCTTTTTCATAATTGCCACAGATACTCCAATGATTTCGGGCGCTTCGCCCGTCTTTTCGCATGCGGTAAATGACCGGGCCAACGTCATTCGTAATTGGTAAACCGCGACTCCGGCGGCGGCGGCGGCGGCAACGGCGTGTAGCCGGACACGCTGGCGCGGAATGCGGTAATCAGTCCGTTGTCGACGCTCGACAGGCCCTTGAACGTCAACTGCGCCAGAAACCGCGTGCTCGACTGATTCTGTCCCGACGAATTCAGGCCGTTCGCATAGCGCTGGATGCCGGCGCCGAGCGTCCAGCAGTCCGCGTCGTATTGCAGGCCGACCAGACCGTCGACGATCCGGTGGCCGCCGAGATCGTAATTGAAGCGGCCGACTCCGAACACCCGGTGCGACAACGGCCATTGGCCTGAAATCACGAACTGATTGATCGGCTGGTTGTCCAGCGTGGTGTTCGCGCGCGTGTAGCGGTACCCGACGTTGAGCACCTTGCCGGTCTGGGGACTGAACCCGAAGCCGACGCTCGTCTTCACGAGCTGGTTGTTGTCGGCATTATATTGGAACGCCGTTTCCGAAGCGAAACCGGCGCCCAGCTTCAATGACGCGCCCGCGATCAGGTCGGAATGGGTGGCCTGCGTGCTGGTCTCCGTCGGCTGCAGCGTGACGCGCTGGTCCTGGAAATAGTACTGCTGCGCGATCACGAAGCGCGCGCGCTCGTCGCCCGTCGCCGGGTTGATGAAGCGCGTCGTGAGGCCGGCGGTTATGCGGTTCGCGTCGGCGATCCGGTCGTTGCCGACGAAGGTGTTCGGCGTGAAGATTTCCGCGAGCCCGAAGTCGGACTCGGCGGTGTCGAACAGCGGCGCATTGTTCTGGTTGCGGTACGGCGTGTACACGTAGTAAAGGCGCGGCTCGAGGGTCTGGATATAGTCCTCGCCGAACACCCGCACCGAGCGCTCGAAAATCAGCCCCGAATCGAACGTGAAAGTCGGGATCGACTCGGTGAAGTTCTTCTGCGAACCCGCCGGCAGATCGGTGCCGATGTTGTTCAGGTTGTACGACGCGAAGTGCCATTGCACCTTCGGCGTGACAAAGTAGCCCGGCCCCACCACCGAGTACGACACGTACGGGTTGAACATCACCCGCTGACCTTCGGTCAGGTCCGCGGTGGTGATGCGGAAGTTCGTGTAGTCGGCCTCGGCGCCGAAGTCGAAGCCGCCGACGTTGTACTTCGCGTACTTCACGTTCAACTGCGGCTCGCGGCCGTACGGCGCAGACGTCTGCTCCAGCGTCTGCCAATGCTGCTCGCGCGCGAGCACGGACCACGGCCCGTTGTTGTACGTCAATCCGGCTTCCTGCTGGTACAGGAGCTGGAGGCCGTTCATGAACTGGTTGACCGACGACGACAGGTCTTCCGGATAGGTGTTGTCCGAGACCCGGTTGTAGTAGACGTAGCCGGCGAACCCGTTGCCGAAGTTCTGGTTATGCGTGATATACAGCGCGTACCGATTCGTCTTCGTAATGTTGTCGTCGGGCAGGAACTGGCCCGTAAACGTGCCGCTATACGTAGGCGACAGATACCGGTAGTTGACGTCAGTCAGCACGCCGCGCCGCGAGATGATGGT
>NZ_DASXHN010000034.1:0-2276 GCF_036488505.1 Paraburkholderia sp.
CAGCAACGAAGACGCACAGCAGTTGTTCCCCGGCTTCAAGACCATCAAGCCTTACTTGCGCACCACAAAGCAACCGAACTGAAATGCGGGCACGGCGACCCTTCGCGGGTCGTCGCCGAGGGTTCTTTCCTCAGAGGTTGCGATGATCTTTCGCCAGCTATTCGATCCTGTCTCGTCCACTTACACGTATTTGTTGGGGGACAGCGGCGAAGCGCTGCTGATCGATCCCGTCTATGAGCAGGTGCCGCGCGACCTGGCACTTCTCCAGGAACTGGGTCTGCGGCTGCTCACTACGCTCGATACTCACGTCCACGCCGACCATGTGACCGGCGCGTGGCGCCTGCGGCAGCGCAGCGGCAGCGAGATCGCGCTGGCCGCGATCGTCCAGGCCGATGGCGCGACGCGGGCGCTTGAACACGGCGATCGCATCGATTTCGGCACGCGTCATTTGACCGTGCGTGCGACGCCCGGTCATACCAACGGTTGCCTGACCTATCTTCTCGACGACCAGAGCATGGCCTTTACCGGCGACAGTCTGCTGATTCGCGGCTGTGGCCGTACCGATTTCCAGCAGGGCAGTGCGCAGCAGTTGTTCGCGTCCGTGCGGGAGCAAATCCTGTCGTTGCCCGACGATTGCCTGCTTTATCCCGCGCACGATTATCGCGGCATTACCGTGACCAGCGTGGCCGAAGAGCGGCGTTTCAATCCGCGCCTCGGTGGCGACGTCGATGTGGGTGACTTTGCCGGTTATATGAACAACCTGAACTTGCCGCATCCGAAGTTGATGGCGGTGGCGGTGCCCGCGAATCTGCGTTGCGGAAAACCGGAGAGCGGATCTGATCCGGCCGAGACACCGGACTGGGCACCGCTGACGCTGCGCTTCAGCGGTGTATGGGAAATCGAGCCGATGGCGCTGCTCGAGCATGGCGCGACGTTTCAGATCGTCGACGTGCGCGAGGCGCCGGAATTCATCGATCGTCTGGGGCACTTGCCGGGTGCAAGGCTGGTGCCGCTGTCGCAACTGATCGCGCGCGTCGATGAGTTCGATCGCGAGCGCCCGGTCGTCGCGGTGTGCCGCTCCGGCGTGCGTTCGGCTCAGGCGAGCGTGCTGTTGAGCAAGGCGGGGTTCGACAAAGTGGCTAATCTTGCTGGCGGGATGTTGCGGTGGAAGATCGAGGGGTTGCCGCTCGCGTCGGATAGTGTTTGATGCGCTGTGGTAGACAGAATGTCATCGCTTAGCCTGAAGACCATGCGCGCGCGCGGGAATCGTCGCAATGGCGAAAATATAAACCAGACAGCTGAAGGAGCAGCGGCGTCGGCATGGGGCCGGGTGGCCGGCGAAAAGGATAGTATTAGTCGAGATGGTAGCGAGCGATTGTGACGGGTTGAGGACGGACAGCCGTCGTTGTTTCGGGTTTTTCATCGATAACACCGCGACCGCGACGCCGGGTCCCGCGTTGCGCGGACTACCGGTATGGGATATGAACGGCACGTTCGACGAAGTCTATTGGGTGCCTACGATGCAGGCCGCGCGCGTCGTGATGCAACCGTATGTCGGCAAGCACGTGCTGATCCGCATCGAAGGTTTCAATCACAGCATCGTCAACCGGTAGGTAAGCGTGATAGATCCGATTTGGCTGCGCGCGATCGACAGCGGCTTCTTCGACAGTTGATGCCCGCGCGGCCCAGGCTATTGCGGGCGTGCTGGCGGTCGTGCCGTTTGCTTTCGCTGCGGCGGCTTTCGTACGCCAGCGGGCTATCCCAATAACACGAATAGATCGGCACCCGTTTATAATCGACGGGCCATCAAAACAGCGATGGCTCGGGCTTGGCAGCCTGATTGTTATGCCCGCACGCCTGTTCAGACAGGCGTGCGTTTATCGTTGCGCGTCCATTTTCTGCGGGCGGGCCGCGGAGAGGAGACCTTCGGGTCTGCCGGCTTGGCATAACACCGGTCTGCCAACCTTTCCGCTGTGCCCGCTCACCCATCTCCACACGCTGACCGGGCACCCCGCCACCCTGACCGGGACCGCGTATGACCGAAGCCACCCCGCAGCATCCCTCCTCCCGTCCTCCCGTAGACGCTCTCCAGTATGAAAAGCTCGCGCTAACCGCATTTCATTTCTGCGAGCGGCGAAAGAAGCAACTCGACAAACTCGTCGCACTTGCCTCCACGATAGTCAGTAGTCAGGCTGTCACGCCTGATGAACGGCACCATCAACGGAAGTTGCTCGAAGTCATGGTGCATGTCGCAGAGGACTATCAGCGAACTGCCG
>NZ_DASXHN010000035.1:0-7843 GCF_036488505.1 Paraburkholderia sp.
CGACGGTGTTGAATCGATGGATGGCGCGCTCGCCAGCGGGGCATCGATAGATATCACCTTTCGCCTCGTAGACAAAGTCGGCTTTCGTAAAGAGACCTTTCTTCCTTGATGCTGAGGTGAGCGGCTTGGGAACGTACGCACTGATGCCATTCAGATCGCACGCACGTATCTCCGGCCCGCTGAAGTAACCCCGGTCAGCGACAACCTTCAGCTTCGGTTTGCCCATCGCGTTCTTCGCAGACACCGCCATTCTGCTGAGTTGCCCGTGATCATTTCCGACGTTAGTCACGTCGTGCTCCACGATCAGGTGATGTTTCGTGTCTACGGCTGCCTGAACGTTGTAGCCCACTATGCCGGAGCCTCTCCCGCTTGTTGCCATGGATCTCGCATCGGGATCGGTCATCGACAGCTGTTTGTCCGGTTGCTTCTCTAACTGCTTCCTGATCTGTGCAAGCTCGCGCATCTGCTGGCGCAGGCGGGCGATCTTCTCGTACAGACGAACAGTCTTCACATCGAAACCTGTTGGACTGGTCCGGTCCGCAGTTGCAATCAGGTCGAGATACCGCTGCACGCTTTCCTCGATCTGCTGCTGACGCTTGTCGATCTTGCTTGCGGTGTAGTTCCTGTCACGGCTGTTTGACGCCTTGAACTTGCTACCGTCGATGGCAACCATGTCACTGCATAGCAATTTCAGCCCGCGACACAATTCGACGAAACGCCGGCATACGTTGCGAATGGCTGCGCCGCTGTCACGGCGAAAGTCTGCGATCGTCTTGAAGTCCGGAGCCAGACGTCCCGTTAGCCACATCAGCTCGACGTTGCGCTGACATTCACGCTCAAGACGCCGGCTCGAAGGAATCCGGTTCAGGTAGCCGTATATATAGATCTTGAGCATCACACCTGGGTGGTAGGACGGGCGCCCCGTGATCGCTGGCGTGGTCCCGTTGAACCAAGATCCGCAAGGTCCAGCTCTTCGACGAAGGCGTCTATGACCCTGACCGGGTTGTCCTGTCCGATGTAGTCATCTACACATTCGGGAAGTAGTGCGACCTGCTTGCGGTCATCGCCTTCAACAAATCGCTTCATGAGTCACCTGGTCTCATTGCGTTGATTCAGTTTAGGCGATCAATGTGTTTTCACACACTCTGGTTCGATCAGCGACAACGGTTCTCTTGTAACCCGACTAGTGAAATCTCCAGCCGAGTAACCGACTACGCTATTAGACACACGACGCTGATCCTTCATCTGGGCGGCATCCGCGTTCCAGTCTAACCGGCCCGCGATTCCAATAGAGGGCACCGTCCGGCGCCCACATCGGGGCGTAGCCACTGCCGTTTAACGCAGCGCTCTAGCGGCGTCGCATAGCCCCGCGATATCAGTACGCTCAAGGCGGCCGACAGCGCCAGAAAGACCGCGAGCAACAACAGTTTGTCGTCGCCGTGCGTCGCCGATGGCGGATACACCGTGCGAAGGCCGGCAAGCACAATGAGATGGAATAGATAAAGCTCATAGCTAATTCTGCCGCTCAGGCATAGCGGCGCCAGCAGGTGAGCTTTGCCGCGAGAACCGTTGGCGTGTGCACCGATCAGCAACACGGCCGTGCCGAGCGCGATGCAGGTCACCCCGAAGACGTGGCTTTGCGCAATGGGCCACGCAACGTACAGGACCGTCATTCCGGCGCCCGCCAGCCATTGCGCAGTGCCCGCTGCAAGCGCAGGCCAGGGTGGCCGTTCGGCCAGCAGCGCCGTACAGCAGCCGATCGCAATTGCGTCGAAGCAGGAGAAGTATGCGTAGAGAAATCCGCCTTCGTCGCCGGAATGCATCGCCCGGTATAAAGGGCCGACCGCGACCACGAGCACCCAGAACCCGAGCAGTCGCACATCGCGGCGCAGCGCGAGGCAAATCAGCGGAAACGTCAGATAGAACACCTCTTCCACCGACAGCGACCACAGCACGCCAAGCGCGTAATTGACCCAACCGTGTGTGACGATCAGCACGTTCATCCAGAAAGTCAGCGACGCGAGATCAACGAGCCAGAACGACACGGGCACGCCGAGCGGCGCATGATTGCGGAACATCGGCACACCGGCCGCCGCAAGCCCGTTGACGAGGACGAGCAGCAGGACCAGGCAAGGCATGATGCGCGCTATGCGTGACACGTAGAACGTGCGCGCGTCGATTGCACCGAGGCCGCCCCATCGGCGCCGAGCGTTTGACGTGATCAGGTAGCCCGAGATGACGAAAAACATTGTTACGCCGTAGTTGCCGTTTCGGACCACCGCATGGACGGCATCCCAGCCAAATGCGCGCGCGACGGCCGTATCGCGCAGCACGTAAGCGATGTTGAAGTGGTGCAGCAGGACGAGCAGGATCGAAACGCCGCGCAGTGCATCGATCCGCGGATTGCGCGGGAGGCTGCTCATTGCGTCTTCCGCGGTGTCGCGTCTGTCGGTACGGGCGGCGCCCGAAGCAGCGCTTTGCGCGAGCGGCTGTTGTTTGCCTCAACGGATCCAATCTCGTCGCCCGTACGGGTGCGACCAGCACGGTAGCCTGGACGAGACTGTCTACCTCGTCGACAATCCATTTTCATTTCACGGACGATATAGCACCGATGCTGAGAAGAAAAGTATTCATCGTGTCTCTATACGCGGCTTTGTTCACAGGCAGTGCGGCTTCCGAACAAATACAGAGACCACCCGGACCGGTGATGATGGTTCATTTCGATTACTACCCAAAGGACAGAGCGCGGATTCACGTGCTGGAGCGTCGGCTGGAAACCGCGATAAAGCGAGCAGGTGTTGGCGAGCTTGGTGAAACCGAATATCACATTGACGGCAATGATGGCTACCTGTACATGTACGGCCCCGATCCCGATCGGCTGTATACGGTTGTGAGTCCGATTTTGAAGTCTTCCAGCTTGATGTCCGACGCCGAGGTCACGAAGCACTATGGACCTCGCACGGAAACCTTCGCGATTCACCGATAGGGGGTTCCCGATCCGCAAACACACCGAGACGACCATCCGCTTCTGCCTCGATGCTGGAAAGCTGTCGTCTGAATCGGTCAGGTGTCAGGTGGCGCCACTATCGCGTGGTGGCTCTCGCGCGTCAAACGATAAAAGGTAGCGCCGCGCGAAAGAATTTCTTATGACGCGCGCGGCTGTAGGCTGCAACGATTCGTTTTTCACTGGCGATGCGAAGCGAACACTGCTGTTGAGAACCTGCAGGTCCGTCGTGGGGTCGACCAGCGACAGCCGCTTGCCCAGGAATGCGGACTGCTACCGCCGACGGCACCCCTCGTTCTTCCCCGAATTACATTCCGCTTGACGCCCCTTCCCATGTTCCGAACAGTTCCCCTCGTCGCCGCGTTATGCGCCGCCTGTCTCGCTGCCGGCTGCGTGCACGTCGGGCCGACGCGCCTGAAAGCCGATCAGGTCGATTACGCGCGCGCACTCGGCGACGCGAAGAAGCGCGCGATTCTTGCCGCCGTGATCGGTCTGCGCTACGGCGATGCGCCGGCCTTTCTGACCGTCAGCAGCATCATCGCCGCCTATACGTTCGAGACCACCGGCGGCGCGACCCTTAATGCCGGGTCGGGCGCGATGCCGGACTATGCGCAGGCGACCGGCTCCGTGTCCTATTCGAATCGCCCGACCTTCACGTTCACGCCGACCACCGGCGACGCGTTCGCGTCCGCGTACATCCGGCCGCTCGCGCCGTCGCTGGTGCTGCCGCTAGCCGAAGGTGGCGTGCCGATCGATCTACTGCTGCGGATCACCGCGCAGTCGATCGGCGGTCTGCAGAACGGCAATGCGCTCGGCGGCGAAAACAGCGCGGGCGCGCCGGGCTTCTTCGAGTTGCTGCGGGCGCTGCGGCGCTTGCAGCTGGCCGGCGAACTGAACGTCGAATCGCGCGAGCTCGAGACCCGAACCCGCGATAAGGCGGCCAGCGGCAACAGCGTGGCCAACACCGCGCAGATGGGCGTGTTCCTCGTGATCGGCGCGACCACGAGCGGCGAGTCGCCGCGCACGGCCGCGGATGTCGCGCAGGTGCGCAAGCTGCTGCATCTGTCGGCGAAAACGCGCAGCTACGAGGTGGTGTACGGTCCATCGTCGACGTATCGGAAGGGCGAGCGCATCCCGATGGTCACGCGCTCGGTGCTCGGCATCCTCAGCGATCTTGGCGCCCAGGTGCAGGTGCCGCCCGAGCGTGTCAGCGACGGTTCGACCAAACCCACAGTCGGTCTGATCGGCGGCGAAACACGGCCCACGATCATCGTCCATTCGGGCAAGACCGCACCCGCTGACGCGTATGTGACGATCGCCTATGGACCATCGATGTATTGGGTCGAGCGCAACGACTTCGATTCGAAATATGCGTTCACCGTGGTGCAGAATCTGATGGCGCTCGCCGAGGCCGACACCAGCAACAAGGCGCCGGTGGTGACGATTCCGGCAAGCTGAGCGATGCGAGTAGGAACGGCGGCCTGGGCGGGCCGCCGTTTGTCGCGCGTTGAATCGCTTGCATTGATCGGGATTCAGCCGCGCGGGGATTCGCGCGGTGCGATGCGCGCTTTGCACGCGCGTCGAACCCAAGCCGTCACTGCGCTTGGCCCTGCGACTTCACCCGTTCGATCTGCTGCTTCGCCGCCTCGTACACGCGCTCCGGCGTGAAGCCGAACTTCTTCTTCAGATCGGCAAGCGGCGCCGACGCGCCGAACGTATGCATCACGATCTGCGCGCCGAGCCGCCCGGTATAGCGATCCCAGCCGAGCGACGCGGCCTGCTCGACCGCGACGCGCGCTGGCACGTCCTCGGGCAGCACCGACTCCTGATAGGCACTGTCCTCGCGCTCGAACAGATCCCACGACGGCATCGACACGACGCGCGCCGCAATGCCCTCGCCCTTCAGCTTCTCGTACACGTCGACGCAGATCGACAGTTCGCTGCCGGTCGCCATCAGAATCACCTGCGGCTTCTGACCCGACGGTGCATCGGCGAGCACATAGGCGCCATGCTTGACGCCGCTTGCGGACGCATAGCGGCTGCGATCGAGCGTCGGCAGCGGCTGGCGGGAAACGACGATGCAGGTCGGCCGGCGCGGCTGCGTGAGCGCGACGCGCCACGCCTCGGCCGCTTCGTTCGCATCGCCGGGGCGCAGCACCGTGAGGCCCGGCACGCCGCGCAGCGATGCGAGCTGCTCGATCGGCTGATGGGTGGGGCCGTCCTCGCCGACACCGATCGAATCGTGCGTAAACACGTAGATGGCGGGCACTTCCATGATCGCCGACAGCCGGATCGGCGGTTTCATGTAGTCGCTGAAAATCAGGAACGTCGAGCCGTACGGCCGCAGATTCGACAGCGCTAGACCGTTGACGACCGCGCCCATCCCGTGTTCGCGAATGCCGAAGTGCAGATTGCGGCCGCCATAGTTGTCCGCTTCGAAGCTGCCCGCGCCTTCGAACTTGAGGTTGGTTTTCGTCGACGGCGACAGGTCGGCCGCGCCGCCGATCATCCACGGCACACGTGCGGCAATCGCATTGAGCACCTTGCCCGACGATTCGCGCGTCGCGATGCCTTTCGGGTCCGCGTCGAAGTTCGGGATATCGCTGTCCCAGCCTTGCGGCAATTCGTGCGCTTCGATCTGCGCGAATTCGCGCGCGAGCTCCGGATACTGCTTCTGATATGCGTCGAAGCTGGCCTGCCATTGTTCGCGCGCGGCCTTGCCACGCGCGCCGATGCCTTGCGCGAAGCGTTCGTGCACACCCTCTGGCACATAGAAGAATTTGTCTTCGGGCCAGCCGTACGCCTTCTTGGTCAGCGCGACTTCCTCGACGCCGAGTGCTTCGCCATGCGCGGACGCGGTGTCCTGCTTGTGCGGCGAGCCCCAGCCGATGATGCTGTGCACGACGATCAGCGTCGGGCGGTCGGTCACGCTCTTCGCCTCGACCAACGCCTTTTCGAGCGCGGCCGCGTCGTTCGCATCGTCGACGTGCAGCGTATGCCAGTTGTAGCCGCGAAAGCGGCTCTCCACATCGTCGCTATACGCAAGGTCCGTATGGCCCTCGATCGTCACGCGATTGCTGTCGTAGATCCAGATCAGATTCGACAGCTTCAGATGGCCGGCGAGCGACGCCGCTTCGTGCGAGATCCCTTCCATCATGTCGCCGTCGCCGCACAGCGCGTAGACGCGGTAGTCGAACAGCGGCGCGTCCGGCTGGTTGAAACGGTTTTCGTACCAGCGAGCGGCCATCGCCATGCCGACGCTGTTGCCGAGCCCCTGGCCGAGCGGCCCGGTGGTGGTCTCGACGCCGGTCGTCATCCGATATTCGGGGTGGCCCGGCGTTTTGCTGTCGACCTGGCGGAAATGCTCGATGTCGTCGAGCGATACGGCGGGCGCGGCGGTCGGCTTGCCGTGCTCGTCGACGGCCTTCACGTTGGCCAGATGCAGCAGCGAATAGAGCAGCATCGACGCGTGTCCGACCGACAGCACGAAGCGGTCGCGATTCGGCCACAGCGGTTCATCCGGGTCGTAGCGCAGATGGTTTTGCCACAGGTGATAGGCGACCGGCGCGAGCGCCATCGGCGTGCCGGGGTGACCGGAATTGGCTTTCTGCACGGCGTCCATCGACAGCGTGCGGATCGTGTTGATGCACAACTGATCGAGGGCGGGGTCGTTTTGCATGAGGCGCTCCTTGTTCGGCAATTCGAAAGATGGCCGCAACGCACTGCGCGGCGCTCGCGCGGAGCCGCGCATCGGTCGGCATGGCATCGCGCGTGCCAGTGCGCACAGCGGCCGCACCGGCAGTCCAGCAGCGCCGCAGGTTAGCGGTGCATGAATGCACTGGGGAAATCGCGGCGAAGCCCACAGATGATGCGCCTATCCACGACGCTCTGCACGCGATGCGGCGGCGGATAGGCGTTTGCAAACCGGCGACGTCAGCCGGCGTGCATCCAATGCTCGATCAGCGGACCGTGCTTGCCGTCGATCGGATCGAGCGGCGGAAACGGCAATGCTTCCATTTGCGCGAGTTCGGCCGGCGTTAGCGCTTCCCGGCGGATGTCCCACTGCTGTCCGGCTGGATAGCCCGCCACCACCTGGAACTGCCGCTCGAACGATTGCAGGCAATGGCCGGTGCCGGCCGGCAACAACAGCACGTCGCCCGCCTCTAGCGTCACGACGCGCCCGCCCGGCCCGCCGACGATCACCTCGGCGCGCGCCTCGGTCACGCCGAGCACTTCATGCGCGGTCGCATGGAAATGATGGAAGTCGAAGATGCTGTCGCGCCATTGCGCCGGCCACGCGTTGCGCTGAAACAGGACTTCGAACGCGGCGGCGAGATTGCCGCTTGCCGGCGACAACCCGCGCCGGTAGACCACGACCGGTAGCTTGCGATTGTTCGGCACCCAGTCGTGCGGCTCGAGCATGAAGGTTTCGTACTCGGTCTGCGCGGCGTCGAAACCGTGTTTCGACTCGTTGAACATGGTTGGCTCCTGCTTTCCGATGCGGGGTAAAGGCCGCGAACCCGAAGCGCCAGTCCTGCCCGCGGCATCTCGGGCAGGTGCACGTGGGATGGCCGCACTGCCGGCCGGCGCGGCGGTTCGCGTGCCGTCGGGTGACCGGCTAGCCGCCGCCGATGCCTTGCTGCACCTTGCCGGTGCCGCTGCACAACGTGCAGCGTTTGCCTTCCACCTGACCTGTGCCGTGGCACGCGCGGCACACATCCTCGCCTGCGCCCGGGGCGTCGGGCGGTACTTCGTCGCCGGGATTCATCGGCTGGGGCTGATTGTCCTGAGCCATGCGCTTTCTCCTAGGTGCTGCTGACGGACTTCGTACGCGATGTG
>NZ_DASXHN010000046.1:0-1916 GCF_036488505.1 Paraburkholderia sp.
GACTGTCTTCAGGCCGTATTTTTTCGCCGCAACTTCAGCGTGACGCAGGAAGCTCGAATACACGCCCGCGTAACCGAGTGCGAGCGTCTCGCGGTCTACCCGCACCGGACGATCCTGTAGCGGACGGACGAGGTCGTCGGCGGCGTCCATCAGCCTGTACAGGTCGCAGCCGTGATGCCAGCCCTGCCGCCCGGCCGCGGCAACGAACACTTCGAGCGGCGCATTGCCGGCGCCGGCGCCCATGCCGGCAAGGCTTGCATCGACTCGATCGCAACCCTCTTCTATTGCCACCAGCGAGTTCGCCACGCCCAGGCTCAGGTTGTGATGCGCGTGCATGCCGGTCTGCGTCCCGGCCTTGAGTGCGTCCTTGAACGCGCGGAAACGCTCGCGGACATCGTTCATGCCCAAGGCCCCGCCAGAGTCCACCACGTACACGCAGGACGCGCCGTAGCTCTCCATCATCTTCGCTTGCTCAGCGAGTTTTTGCGGCGTCGTCATGTGGCTCATCATCAGGAAACCGACCGGGTCCATGCCGAGTTCGCGGGCGAACTCCAGATGCTGGCGCGACACGTCCGCCTCGGTGCAATGGGTCGCTACCCGGACGATGCGCGCACCGGCATCGAAGGCATTGCGCAAGTCGTGCGTCGTGCCGATGCCGGGAATCAGCAGCGTCGCGATCTTCGCGGTCTTCACGCTTTCTGCAGCCGCCGCGATCCATTCCACGTCGCTGTGGGCGCCGAAGCCGTAGTTGAAACTCGAGCCTTCGATGCCATCGCCATGCGCCACCTCGATGCTGTCCACGCCGGATTCATCGAGTGCCTTCGCTATCGCCTTGACGTGGGCGATGCTGTATTGATGACGAATCGCGTGGCTGCCGTCACGCAGCGTCACGTCGGAGATATAGAGTTTTTTGCGAGTCATTGCACGATCTCCTGTTTGCCGCGGGCGACACCCGCCGCCATGCGGCGACGCGCCATCATGTCGCCGCATGCAAGCGCGGCCGAGGTCATGATGTCGAGATTACCGGCGTACGACGGCAAGTAGTGCGCGGCGCCCTCCACTTCGAGAAACACCGATGTCTTGAGTCCATGCATGGGACCCAGGCCGGGCACGTTCAGCGGCTTTGACGGTTCGACCACATCGAACTGGACCTTCTGCTTCAGGCGGTAGCCCGGCACATAGGCTTGCACGCTCGCCACCATTCTTTCGATGCTATCCAGGAGCGCCGTCTGATCCACGAGCTCCGACAGAATGAACACCGTGTCGCGCATGATGAGCGGCGGCTCGGCGGGATTCAGCACGATGATCGCTTTGCCGCGCGTGGCACCGCCCAGCTTTTCAATGGCGCTGCGCGTGGTCTCGGTGAACTCGTCGATATTCGCGCGCGTGCCCGGGCCTGCGGACTTGCTCGAAATCGACGCCACGATCTCCGCGTAATGCACCTTCGCTAGCCGCGAGACGGCTGCGACGATAGGAATGGTCGCCTGCCCGCCGCACGTGACCATGTTCATGTTGGCCGCGTTCTCGGCTTCGAGGTTGATCGCGGGAATCACGTACGGGCCGATGGCCGCCGGCGTCAGGTCGATCACCTGTACGCCGTGCGCCTGGAGCACATCGTTGTGACGCTTGTGGGCACCGGCTGAGGTTGCATCGAAGACAATGTCGATGTCCTTGAACACATCGAGTTTCAGCAATCCATCCAGGCCTTCGGCCGTTGTCGCCACGCCGAGGCGCTGTGCCCTTGCCAGGCCGTCGGACTTCGGATCGACGCCCACCATCGCGCCCATCTCCAGATGCTCGCTGTTGCGCATGACCTTGATCATCAGGTCAGTGCCGATATTGCCCGGCCCAATGATTGCCACCTTCACTTTTCCGTTCATGCTCTTTCCATTGTCCAGTATTAAGGTTTCGGGGCG
>NZ_DASXHN010000163.1:0-21214 GCF_036488505.1 Paraburkholderia sp.
GTCCGGCGACTTCAGCAGCAGCTTGGCCGGCGGCACCGCGGCGAAGATATGGCCGAAGCCACCCAGCTGCGGCGGGATCACGATGATCGCGGCGAAGATCGTCACGTAGATCAGGATGTCCTTGACCACCGCGATCATCGCGGGCGCGCGCAGGCCCGACGTGTACGTGTAGGCCGCGAGGATCGCGAACGCGATGATCAGCGGCAGATCGCCGACGAAGCCGGTCGTATCGAAACCGAGCGCGCCGATCACCACCTCGATACCGACCAGTTGCAGCGCGATGTACGGCATCGTCGCGACGATGCCGGTCACGGCGATCGCCAGCGCCAGCATGCGGCTGCCGTAGCGGGCCGCCACGAAGTCCGCCGAGGTCACGTAGCCGTGGCGCTTGGCGACGCTCCACAGCTTCGGGAACACCACGAACGCGAACGGATAAATCAGGATCGTGTACGGCAACGCGAAGAAACCGGTTGCCCCCGCACCGAACACGAGCGCCGGCACCGCGACGAACGTGTATGCGGTGTACAGGTCGCCGCCGAGCAGGAACCACGTGACGATCGTGCCGAAGCGCCGACCGCCCAGGCCCCACTCTTCCAGATGGGCGAGGTTGCCGCGCCGCCAGTGGGCGGCGACAAAGCCGAGAATCGTGACGCCGATGAAAAACAGAACGAAGACGAAGGTTGCAATGGGGTTCATTATTGCGCGCCCCCTTGCGAACGGCCGGTGTAGTGGGATTTGGTCTTGTGGTAGACGAACGCGGTGATGACCGCGCTGATCAACACCCACAGAAGCTGATACCAGTAAAAGAACGGGAAATCGAACACCTGCGGCTCGATCCGGTTGTAGGACGGCACCCAGATCATCGCGATCCAGGGTAGCACCAATAGCCATAGCCAGTGCTTGCTGGCCTTTTTCGCGTCGGCGTCGTGAGCCATGACGTCTCCTCTTCCTGTTTTAAATTTATCTGCCCGCGGTCGACGGGAGTGGCACTCACAGCGGGTGATCGGCCCGCGGATACCCACGGGCACCCCGAAAGTTTCGAAAGAGTATAGGAGCCGCGAACACCCGGTCAAGCAGGGCGGACCCGAGGCGCAACAGGCGGCGGCGCCGCAGTGGAGCCGCTGGCGATGCGATCCGCGCGGCGTGGACGGACGCTGCGGACGCGCTCAGATCGCGAACGACGTGCCCGTCTGACCGGTCGATTCCCGCAGCCCCTTAATCCACTTGCGCGCCGGCAGGCCGAGCTGCGCTTCGATCAGTTTCGCGCGGGCGTCGAGCGCGGCGAATGGCACGTCGAGCGCGGGGCCCGAAAACGCGATCGCGATGCGGTTGCCGTCATGCACTTCGGGCAGCGCGACCACGCGGCCATCGAACGCTTCGTTCAGGCGCTTCTTATTGCGCACGAAGCTCGGGTGATCGCCGAACAGATTCACCGTGACGATGCCCGCATCCGTCAGGCACGCGCGCGCCGCGCGGTAAAAACCGACGCTGTCGAGCACCGGCCCGCGCGCGGTCGCATCGTAGACGTCGATCTGCAACGCGCCGATGGTGCCGTGGTTCGCGCTGTCGTTGACGAAGTCCCACGCATCGGTTTCGTGGATGGTCAGACGCGCGTCGTCGTACGGCAGCTCGAACATCGTGCGCGCGGCCACGACGACCGCCGGATTCAGCTCGACCGCCTCGACCTTCGCGCGCTTCAGGAAGCGATGCGCGAACTTGGTCAGCGACGCCGCGCCCAGGCCGAGTTGCACGATACGCTTGGGCGTGTCGAGAAACAGCAGCCAGGCCATCATCTGCTGCGCGTATTCGAGTTCGATGTGATCGGGCTTGCGCAGACGCATCGCGCCTTGCACCCATTCGGTGCCGAAATGCAGGAAGCGCACCCCGCCCTCTTCGGAGAACGTCACCGGCGCGAAACGGGGCTTGCGCGGCGCTTCGATTTGCGGCGCGTCGTCCAGATCATGGGTGGCCGCGCGGTTTTCGTTGCGCGCGTTTTTGCGCGGCGCTTGACGCGCGATCTTGTGTTTACCGCCGATGGCTTCGGCGTCCCGGTTTCGGAAAGCGCGCGCCTCGGCCGAAGCGCGCTTGATCAGTGTGGTCATGTGAGGAGGTCGCGCCACCGGCGCAGATTTTGAGCGAACGAGAGCATAGCACCCGGCGCGACGGGGAACCCGCGTGCGCGCACGCTCCGGTGCTTGCATTGCATGCAGTCACAATGCGATGCGGTAAGACGACCCGCCCGCGTCGAACGCACGGCTCTCGCGCCGTGCATCTCGCCTTACTGGCCCGGCACCGCCGTGAGCGCCTCGTTGAGCGTGCGGCTCGGCCGCATCACCGCATCGACCTTGTCGAAATCGGGCTTGTAATAGCCGCCGATGTCGGCCGGCTTGCCCTGCACGGACGCCAGTTCCGCGACGATCGTCTGCTCGTTGGCGGTCAGTTGCGTCGCGAGCGGCTTGAAGCGCGCGGCCAGCTCAGCGTCGTCCGTCTGCGCGGCGAGTTCCTGAGCCCAGTACATCGCGAGATAAAACTGGCTGCCGCGATTGTCGAGTTCGCCGGTTTTCGGGCTCGGGCTGCGATTGTTGTCCAGCAGTCTGCCGGTCGCGGTATCGAGCGTCTTCGCGAGAATCTTCGCGCTGTGGTTGCCGGTCTTGATACCCAGCTCCTCGAGCGACACCGCGAGCGCGAGAAATTCGCCAAGCGAATCCCAACGCAGATGGTTTTCCTCGACCAGCTGCTTCACGTGCTTCGGCGCCGAGCCGCCGGCGCCGGTCTCGTACATGCCGCCACCGGCCATCAGCGGCACGATCGACAGCATCTTCGCGCTGGTGCCCAACTCCATGATCGGGAACAGGTCGGTCAGATAGTCGCGCAGGATATTGCCGGTGACCGAGATCGTATCGAGCCCGCGCACCACGCGCTCCAGCGTGTAACGCATCGCGCGCACCTGCGACATGATCTGGATGTCGAGGCCGGTGGTGTCGTAGTCCTTCAGATAGGTCTCGACCTTCCTGATGAGTTCGGCCTCATGCGGGCGGTACGGATCGAGCCAAAACACCGCCGGGGTGCCCGAGTTGCGCACGCGGGTGACCGCGAGCTTCACCCAGTCGCGGATCGCCGCATCCTTCACTTCACACATGCGCCAGATGTCGCCTTCCTCGACGTTCTGCGTGAGCAGCACCTCGCCCGTCGCCAGATCGACGATGCGGGCCTCGCCGTCTTCCGGCACTTCGAATGTCTTGTCGTGCGAGCCGTACTCTTCCGCCTGCTGCGCCATCAGCCCGACGTTCGGCACGGTGCCCATCGTGACGGGATCGAAGTTGCCGTTGGTCTTGCAGAAGTTGATGATCTCCTGATAGATGCGCGCGAACGTGCTCTCCGGGATCACCGCCTTGGTGTCCTTCGGACGGCCGTCGGCGCCCCACATCTTGCCGCCGATGCGAATCATCGCCGGCATCGACGCATCGACGATCACGTCGTTGGGCGCATGCAGGTTCGAGATGCCCTTCGCCGAATCGACCATCGCGAGTTCCGGACGGTGCTCATGGCACGCGTGCAGGTCGCGGATCACTTCCTCGCGCTGCGATTCGGGCAGCGTCTCGAGTTTCTCGTACAGATTGACGAGACCGTTGTTGACGTTCACGCCGAGCTCGTCGAACAGCTTGCCGTGCTTCGCGAACGCGTCCTTGTAAAAGACCTTCACCGCGTGACCGAACACGATCGGATGCGACACCTTCATCATCGTCGCCTTCACGTGCAGCGACAGCATCACGCCGGTCTTGCGCGCGTCTTCCATCTGCTCTTCGTAGAACGCGAGCAGCGCCTTTTTGCTCATGAACATGCTGTCGATGATCTCGCCCTCCTGCAGCGCGACCTTCGGCTTCAGCACGATCGTGTGGCCGCTTTTCGTCACCAGTTCCATCTTCACGTCGCGCGCGCGATCGAGCGTCATCGACTTTTCGCCGTGATAGAAGTCGCCGTGGCGCATGTGCGCGACGTGCGTGCGCGACGCCATGCTCCATTCGCCCATGCTGTGCGGATGCTTGCGCGCGTAGTTTTTTACCGCGGCGGGCGCGCGGCGATCCGAATTGCCTTCGCGCAGCACCGGGTTCACCGCGCTGCCGAGACACTTCGAATAGCGCTGGCGGATCGCCTTTTCTTCGTCGGTCTTCGGATCTTCCGGATAGTCGGGCACCTTGTAGCCCTTCGCCTGCAGTTCCTTGATCGCGCTCGTCAGCTGCGGCACCGATGCGCTGATGTTCGGCAGCTTGATGATGTTGGTGTCGGGCAGCAGCGTCAGACGGCCCAGCTCCGCGAGGTTGTCGGGCACGCGCTGCGCATCGGTCAGAAACTCGGGAAATTCGCCGAGGATGCGCGCCGCCACCGAAATGTCGCTGGTCTCGATCTGCACGCCGGCCGGCGCCGTAAAGGCCCGGATGATCGGCAGGAAGGCGCAGGTCGCGAGCAGCGGCGCCTCGTCGGTGAGGGTGTAGATGATGGTCGGTTGCTGAGTCGTCATTGCTGGCCTCGGGACAGGCAGTGGGAAGGCATCGAGCACGCGAGATCCGGGCAGGATGCGGAAGCGTCGATCAGGTTCGGGCGGCGCGGGGCGCAGCGGCTGCGCGTCATGCCCGCCGCCGGCCGGGGGGTTCACCAAAACGGGACGGGATTGGCTAACGCGGCGGCCTTGCCTCCTACAGCGGGCAGCACGATCCGATTCTGCCTCATTTGTGGACGCGCAGAGAAGTGCGGGGTTGTGCGGAGGGAGCGACGCACGGCGATGGCGCGCGTTAGGGATGTAAGCGAAGCGCAGTCATAGGGTCGAACTGCTGACTTGCATCTAGCTAGTAGCCGGCGGATAATGCATCGCAATTGCGATGCTTCGAGAGACGTGATGAAATCCTCCACTTTTCCATCGATCCGGGTCGAACCGGAATTGCGCGATGCTGCCGAAAGTGTCCTTCGCGATGGAGAAACCCTGTCGGGTTTCGTCGAACAATCGATTCGCGAGGGCATTGAGCGGCGCGTCAATGAAAGCGAATTCATTGCCCGTGGCATCGCATCGCGCGACCAGGCGCGGCGCGACGGCGACTACGTGGCGTCGTCCGAAGTGCTGAAGAAACTCGAACGGCGGCTCGACGCTCTGCACAAGGCAAAGCGGAAGTCTCGATGACATACGAGGTTCGATTCACGCGTGAGGCTGCGGATGATCTGGACCGTCTTTATGAGTTTGTCGTCGATCGCGACGACGCGGACATAGAAATCGCTGCCCGCGCGCTTGCGGCCATTGCCGCCGGTATCTCCACGCTGGAGTCGTCGCCATTTACTTGCCGAAAGGCACACCCGTCGATGCCGTTTCTGCGAGAACTGATCATTCCGTTCGGTTCGTCGGGATATGTCGCACTCTTCGAGATCGACGATGACCGCACGGTGACGATCGTTGCGGTACGCCATCAACGGGAAAGCGACTACCACTGAGCGCGCACAGATCAGACGATCGGTCGCGCCAACGACGCATCGCCGCCATCAGCCGCCCTCAAGCAAGAATCCCTCGCCAGATAGCCAGTTTCTGCTCGAATCGCAGCATCGCGTTCGCCGGACTCGACGACGGCAACACGAGCGTTTCATACCCCACCGCCCCGATCACTTGCGCAAACCGCCCGGCCGTTTTGCCATTGAAGCAGACCTTCTTCAGCAGCGGCGCATGCTCTCTCAACGACGCGAAGTCGTTCGGCTGCGCGTTGCGGATCGCCGAGTCAAGACTGCCCTCGCGATGGCACGCATCGAGCACGTCCCAGATCCCGATGCCGTGCGACAGCACGCGCGTGAGCCGATCGTCGTAACGCAACTCGTGCAGCGACGGCTCGTCGAGCACCGCACCGAGCAACCGCCAGAACTGATTGCGCGGATGCGCGTAGTACTGCGTCGCCGCGAGCGACGCTTCACCGGGAAAGCTCCCGAGAATCAGCGTATGGGTGTTGGCCGCGACCACCGGCGCAAAGCCGCGCAACATCAGCGGCTCCGGTCGTCGGACGGGCGTGGCCCGGCATGCGCGCGCGACGCGGTGTGCTCGAGCGGACGGCCGTGCTCACGGACGATGCGCGCACGCGCGACGTGCTCCGCATTCGCACCTGTCTCCGCAGCACGCGCCCCGCTGAGCGAAGCGAGGTGGCTCCACAACGCCGGCAACATACACTCGGTCACCATCAACGGTTCGCGGTGACGCTCGAACACCGAGCGGCGCGCGACCAGAACGTGCGGCGCATCACTCGCAATTTCACGCACAGCCAGCCGATACAACGGATGGCGCTGCCCCACCCTGCGGCTCACCAGCGACGAGCGCGCGACGCTGCTATCGCTGTACAGCAGCTCCGCCAGCGGCCGCGTGCGCAGCCGCCGCGTCGCCTGCCAGACGCCGGCGCTCGCCGCGCGCGGCGTCACGCTATGCGCGGCGACGAACGGCACACCATCCACCGCCAGCACCACCTCGCGTACCCACACCGGGGCGCGCGGTGCGAGTCCGAGTGCGGCGGCTTCGTCGGGCCACGGCAGCGCGACGGTCTCGCGCGTCACGCGCACCGCGACCGCGCCAAGCGTGCGCAAGTGCGCGGTCAGTGAACCGCCGCGGCTCAACCAGTCTTTCTGGGCAGCACTACAGCTGGGTAAAGAGGCAACGCGCCAGTGAGCGTCGGCGGGATCGAAACGGATAGGCATGGTGTCGGAGTATAACGGCGCGGTTCGCGGCGATTTCGTTGCGCGGTCGATAGGCTTTCGGTCCTGCACGTGGGCGCCTACGTGCATGCGCGCGTGCGTGGGAAGTCAATGCTGAGCAAATTGCGCACCGCGGTTCGTCCCGGCCATCTGCGCGAACTCAAAAAAAATGCGCTGCCGAAGCAGCGCATTTTTTGAGCGACGAGCGTCACGATGACAACGACGCTCGCCACACACAGACTCGAACTCGAACCTAAAACCGGCGCTCAACCCGCGCGCGCGAGCAGCAACGCATTGGTCCGCTTCACGAAGCTCGCCGGATCCTCGAGCGAACCGCCTTCAGCCAGCAGCGCCTGATCGAACAGCAGATGGCACCAGTCGTCGAAATTCGCGCTATCCGCGTGCAGGCCCTTCACCAGCGCGTGCTCCGGATTGACTTCGAGGATCGGGTGGAAGTCGGGCGCCTGCTGGCCGGCGGCTTTCAGCATACGCTGCAGATACCCGCTCATTTCGCCATCGTCGGCGACGAGGCACGACGGCGAATCGGTCAGGCGGAACGTCAGACGCACGTCCTTGGCCTTGTCCTTCAGCGCTTCCTTCATCTTCTCGACGAGCGGCTTGAACTCTTCGCCGATCTTCTCCTGCGCCTGTTTTTCCTCGTCGTTCAGCGCACCGAGATCGAGGTCGCCGCGCGCGACGCTTTGCAGCGGCTTGCCGTCGAATTCGTTGAGGAACGACAGCATCCACTCATCGACGCGATCGGTCAGCAGCAGCACTTCGACGCCCTTCTTGCGGAACACTTCCAGATGCGGGCTGTTGGCCGCGGCCTGCCATGTATCGGCGGTCACGTAGTAGATCTTGGTCTGCTCGGGCTTCATGCGCGCGATGTAGTCGGCGAGCGCCACCGTCTGCTCGGCGGTGCCGGTATGCGTCGACGAAAAGCGCACCAGCTTCGCGATCCGCTCGCGATTGGCGAAGTCTTCGCCGATGCCTTCCTTCAGCACCTGGCCAAACTCCTTCCAGAAGCGGGCGTACTTTTCCTTGTCGGCGTCGTTATCCGCGTTCGCGAGTTCTTCGAGCATCGACAGCGCGCGCTTGGTCACACCTTCGCGGATTGCCTTGACATCGCGGCTTTCCTGCAGGATTTCACGCGAGACGTTCAGCGGCAGATCGGCCGAATCGACCACGCCTTTCACGAACCGCAGATACGTGGGCAGCAGCTGCTCGGCGTCGTCCATGATGAACACGCGCTTCACGTACAGCTTCAGACCGCCGCGCTGCTCGCGGTTCCACAGGTCGAACGGCGCGTGCGCGGGCACGTACAGCAGCTGCGTATATTCGCTGCGGCCTTCGACGCGGTTATGCGTCCACGTGAGCGGGTCCTGATGATCGTGCGAGATGTGCTGATAGAACTGCTTGTACTGCTCTTCGGTGATGTCGTTTTTCGCGCGGGTCCACAGCGCGCTGGCCTGATTGACGGTCTCGTCCTCGTCCTTCAGGACCATCTCGCTCTTTTCCGCGTCCCACTCTTCCTTTTGCATCAGGATCGGCAGCGCGACGTGGTCCGAGTACTTCTGAATGATCGACTTCAGCCGATACGACGACAGCAGTTCGTCTTCTTCGGCCCGCAGATGCAGCGTGATCGTCGTACCGCGCGCGGCGCGCTCGATCTGCTCGACCGCGAAATCACCCTCGCCCGCGCTTTCCCAGCGCACGCCTTCCGAAGCCGGCAAACCGGCTCGGCGCGTTTCGACGGTGATCTTGTCCGCGACGATAAAGCCCGAGTAAAAGCCCACGCCGAACTGGCCGATGAGCGCCGCGTCCTTCTGCTGATCGCCCGACAGTTTGCCGAAGAATTCCTTCGTGCCCGAGCGGGCGATCGTGCCGAGATTCGAGATCGCTTCGTCGCGGCTCATGCCGATGCCGTTGTCGTCGATCGTGATGGTGCGCGCGGCTTTGTCGTACGACACGCGGATCCGCAGGTTCGGATCGTTTTCATACAGCGCGCTGTTTCCGATCGCCTCGAAGCGCAGCTTGTCGGCCGCGTCGGACGCGTTCGAGATCAACTCGCGCAGGAAGATTTCCTTGTTGCTGTACAGCGAATGGATCATCAGTTGCAGAAGTTGCTTCACTTCTGCCTGAAAGCTCATGGTTTCTTGTGCCACGGTCGGATTCCTCTCTGTTTCGAATGGGGTCGGGCGCCGGCGAGCCGGTGTTCGCGCCCGGCTCAATGGTCAGGCCGCGCCGGATCGTTCGCCAACATGGGGACGCTGCGGCGCGGTTTCAAGAGTCCGGCGCGCGACGCCGTCGATATAGCGAGCGAGAAACGCCGGCAGTTCCGGATCGCCGCAATTGGCGATATTGAAGCGCATCCATGTGCTCGGCGATTGCTGCGGCGAAAACAGGCCACCGGGCGTCAGCAGATAGCCCGCCTCGTGCGCGGCCGCGGCGAGCGCGCTGGCGTCGACGCCGGTGTCGGCCCACAGGAACATGCCGGCGGTGGGCGTCAGGAACAGCTTCATGCCGGTCTTCTCGATCATCCGCACGGCCTTCTCGCGCACGCCGTCCAGGCGCGCGCGCAAGCGCTCGACATGCCGGCGGTAGTGGCCCTCGGTCAGGATCTTGTAGATCACGCGCTCGTTGAGTTCCGGGCTCGTCATGCCGACCAGCATCTTCTGATTGCTGACGACCATGGCCACCTCCGGCGCGCACGCGATGAAACCGACGCGCAGGTTCGGCGCCAGCGTCTTCGAAAAGCTGCCCAGGTAGATCACGCGCTTTAACTGATCGAGACTCGCGAGCCGCGTGCCCGGATAGCCCGGCGGGCATAAGTCGCCGTAGATATCGTCTTCGACGACGATGAAGTCGTACGCTTCGGCCAGACGCAGGATGCGAAACGCCTGCGCGGCGGTGAGCGACGTGCCGGTCGGGTTCTGCAGCACCGAATTGATCACCAGCATTTTCGGGCGCCACTCGTGCACTAGCGCTTCCAGCGCATCGAGGTCCGGACCATCCGGCGTGTACGGCATGCCGACGAGCCGCGCGCCCTGCGCGGCGAAGCAGCCGAACATCTGGAACCATGCCGGATCGCCGACGATGACCGCGTCGCCGGGCTTTACGTAGAGGCGCGAAATCAGGTCGATCGCCTGCGTGATGCCGGACACCATCACGATCTGCTCGGGCGACGCGCCGATCTCCAGCTCCTCCAGGCGCGTCTGCAACTGCTGGCGCAGCGGCAGAAAACCCTGCGCGGTGCCGATGCCGAGCATCTGCGCACCGCTTTGCCGGCCGAGCGTGCGCAACGCGTTGGTGATCAGGTCGCCGTCGAGCCAGCGGGCCGGCAGATAGCCGAGACCGGGGCTGCGCTCGGGCCGCGCGCCGGTATGCAGCATATTGCGCAGCAGCCAGACGACGTCGATATTGGCCGGCGCTGGCGGCGTCTGCGCGCGCGCCCGCAGCTCGGTAACCGCGGCGCCGCCGAGGCGCTCGCGCACGTAAAAGCCGGAGCCGCGCCGCGACTCCAGAAAGCCCTGCGCGACCAGCCGCTCGTACGCCTCGACCACCGTGAAGCGCGACACGCCTTTATCGAGCGCGAGCTTGCGGATCGACGGCATACGCATGCCGGGGCGGAACACGCGCTCCTCGATGCGGCGGCGGGCCCATTGCACGAGCTGTTCGACCAGCGTCAGCGATGCAGTGTCGTGCGGGGTGGGAATCTGGGTAAGCGGGACGGACATGACGGGCTCCAACTGTACCGAATAGTATCGCGCCGATTGTACCGTTACTGTGCAGGTAGTGATCGTTACATTTGATGCCAGCAAACGGTGGTGGCGTCACACCAGTGCGGCACAGACGCCGCGCAACAGCGTTGCCCGGGTAGTCGGACAGCGCTCCGCCAGGCGCCCGCATGGCCCGCCCACCCGGCAAACGGTTATGCTTACGGCCCGGCCTCGCGCGGTATCGGTACGTGGCGCCGGCCCTCCTTGCAGAAACCGTTTCCGTCGATCCGCCATGACCTCTCTGCCCGCTCATTCGCTCAGTCTCGATCACCTCGTCATTTCGGCCCGCACCCTCGAGGAAGGCGTCCAGTACGTCGCCGACACGCTCGGCGCCATGCCAGCCGGGGGCGGCGCGCATCCGTTGATGCGCACGCACAACCGCCTGCTGGGCCTGTGGGGCGGCGTCTACCTGGAGGTGATCGCGATCGATCCGCTCGCGCCGGCCGCCGCCGATGGGCAACCCGGCCGCCCGCGTCTGTTCGCGCTCGACGACCCGGCCACGCACGCGCGGCTCGAAGACGGGCCGTATCTGTCGCATTGGGTGGCACGCGTGGAACGGCCGAAGCATCTCGTGACGTGGCAGGCGCAGTATCCGCAGCGCATCGCGCCAATCGTGCCGATGACTCGCGGCGATTTCGCATGGGGCCTGTCGGTGCCCGACGACGGGTCGTTCCCCGCATGGCAACAGGCCGGCGACGGCGTGTTGCCGTCGCTGATCCAGTGGGAGTCGCCGCGCCACCCCTCGAATGAGCTGACGCCGGCGAATCTCGCGCTGAAGGCGCTGAAGGCCGTACATCCGCGAGCGAACGTGATTGGCGAACAACTACGCTGGCTCGGTGCCGCGCATCTGATCGACGTGCAACCGGGCGATAGCGCAGCGCTCGTCGCCGAATTTGAAACAGCCGAGGGTCCGCGGACCCTCGCATGAGCCGCATGGGTTGGCGCCCGAAACCCGCAACCCCGTGCCGACTCGCGCGATAATCGAAGTTTTTTGACCGGTTCCAGAAATATCAGCAGAGGAGATCATGGACCAAAGCGATCTGAAAGCCCCGACGTGGCAATTATCCGAACGCGCCCGCAAGCTCACGAGCTCGGCGATCCGCGAGATCCTGAAGGTCACGGAACGGCCCGAAGTCATTTCGTTCGCCGGCGGGTTGCCGTCGCCGGCCACCTTCCCGGCCGAGCGCATGCGCGAAGCCGCCGACCGCATTCTGCGCGA
Source organism: Paraburkholderia sp. (assembly GCF_036488505.1). Taxonomy (GTDB): domain Bacteria; phylum Pseudomonadota; class Gammaproteobacteria; order Burkholderiales; family Burkholderiaceae; genus Paraburkholderia. Next base: position 11,710 of record NZ_DASXHN010000163.1, read on the forward strand.
CAGTCCGGCCGCGGCGCTGCAGTACAGCGCGACCGAAGGCTATCTGCCGCTGCGCGAATGGATCGCGCAACGCTACTCGGTAGGCGGCGCGCAGATCCGTGCGTCGCAGGTATTGATCACCACCGGCTCGCAGCAGGCGCTCGATCTGCTCGGCAAGGTGCTGGTTTGTCCGGATAGCCCGGTGCTGGTCGAAACGCCGACCTACCTCGGCGCGCTGCAATCGTTCTCGATGTACGAGCCGCGCTACGTGCAGGTGCCGACCGACGAGCAGGGGTTGATCCCCGCGGGGCTCACGCCCGAACTGACGAAAGGCGCGCGCCTGCTGTACGCGCAGCCGAACTTCCAGAATCCCACCGGGCGGCGCCTGCCGGTGGAGCGCCGGCGCGCGCTGGCCGAATTCGCGAAGACCGCGCCGTTCCCGGTGATCGAGGACGACCCGTACGGCGCGCTCGACTACGCGGGCGAACCGCTGCCGACGATGCTGTCGATGGCGCCCGATCACATCGTCCATCTGGGCTCGTTCTCGAAAGTGCTCGCGCCGGGCCTGCGGGTCGGCTACATCATCGCGCCCGAAGAGTTGATCTTCAAACTCGTGCAGGCGAAGCAGGCGACCGACCTGCACACACCGAGCTTCACGCAGCGCATCGTGCACGAAGTGATCAAGGACGGCTTCCTCGACACGCACGTGCCGACGATTCGCGAGCTGTATCGCAACCAGTGCGACGCGATGCTGGACGCGCTGCAGCGCTACATGCCGGAAGGCGTGAGCTGGAACCGTCCGGAAGGCGGCATGTTCGTATGGGTCGATCTGCCCGCGCAAATCGACAGCATGAAGCTGCTGGAAGAAGCGGTCGCGCAGAACGTCGCGTTCGTGCCAGGCGGTCCGTTCTTCGCGAACGACGCACAGCACAACACGCTGCGTCTGTCGTTCGTTACGGTGCCTCCGGCTAAAATCGACGAAGGCGTCGCGCGTCTCGCGCAACTGGTTCGCGCGAAGATCTGACAGGCGTGCGCCACATGCGCACATCGGGGCGAACCCGGCCAATGCCGCACGGCCCCCATCTGCATAGCGCGTGGACTTCGCCCCGCCTGCGCTAACGCAATCTCACCGAATCGAGGTCTCAAGATGGCTCAATCGAATGTGTACGACAAGCTGAAGGAACTCGGCATCGAACTGCCGGCAGCAGGCGCGCCGGCAGCGGCCTATGTGATGAGCGCGCAAAGCGGCAACACGGTGTACCTGTCCGGCCATATCGCGAAGAAAGACGGCAAGGTGTGGGCCGGCAAGCTCGGCGCGACGATGGACACCGACGAAGGCAAGAACGCGGCGCGCTCGATCGCCATCGATCTGCTCGCGACGCTGCATGCGCACGTAGGCGATCTGAATCGTGTCACCCGCATCGTCAAGCTGATGAGCCTCGTCAACTCGACGCTCGAATTCACCGAACAGCATCTGGTCACGAACGGCGCGTCCGAGCTGATCGCCGACGTATTCGGCGAGCGCGGCAAGCATGCGCGTTCGGCGTTCGGCGTCGCGCAGATTCCGCTCGGCGCATGCGTCGAGATCGAACTCATCGCCGAAGTCGAATGACGCACTCATAACGGGCCGGCTCGCGAAGTGACGTGACGTGACGCCCATCCAGCCCGCATAGGCCGGTCGTTAGACGCAGCAGCGCGGAACTAGCCCGGAACTCACGCGGAATTTACGCCGCACTCAACCGCCTCATCTGTCACGCGCGCGCCCCCGGTCTGATACGCCGGGCGGCGCGTTTTGCTTATTGGCGCGGTAGATCGCCAGCGCCGACGCGGATAGAATCCGCGAAGCCCTTCAACGCTTTGCATCCATTACGCGCCAGGCCATGTCGATGCCCGCTCACACCGTCCGTTTCAAACAGGTCGACGTATTCACGTCGACGCCATTCAAAGGCAATCCGCTTGCGGTCGTATTCGATGCGGATGCGCTCGATACCGCGCAGATGCAGGCCATCGCACGGTGGACCAATCTGTCCGAGACCACCTTTCTGATCAAGCCGAGCGACGCCGCTGCCGACTATCGTGTACGCATCTTCACGCCGGGCGGCGAGTTGCCGTTCGCAGGTCATCCAACGCTCGGCACCGCGCATGCGTTGCTCGACAGCGGCTACCAGCCGAAGCAGGCGGGCAAGCTGATCCAGCAATGCGGCGTCGGTCTGATCGAGCTGGAAGCGCTCCGCGGCGCCGATGGCGAGCAGCGCGCATGGGCGTTCGCCGCGCCGCCCGCGCGCGTCACGCCACTCGCCGCGGACAGTTACGACGCGCTGTCTACGGCTTTGCGTAGTCGTGCGATCGATCTCAGCGCGGCCCCCTGCGCGGTCGACAACGGCGCGCCGTGGCTGGTCGTGCGGGTCGATTCGGCGCGCGCCTGTCTTGAACTTCAACCCGATGCGGCGGCGCTCGCCGAGATCGTGCAATCGGCCGGCACACATGGCCTCGCGGTCTACGGGCCGCACGACGCAGACGGTCCCGCGACGTTCGAAGTGCGCTGCCTGATGGCCGGCGGCGGCTTCGGCATCGGCGAGGACCCGGTGACGGGCAGCGCGAATGCCGCGCTCGCCGGCCTGCTGAACGCACAGCAGCGGCGCCCCGGCACGCGCTATACGGTGCGCCAGGGCACGGTGCTGGGGCGCGCGGGCGACGTGTCGGTTCACTACGACGATGAGCGCGGCAAGATCTGGATCGGCGGCCCAACGGTCACGATCGTCGACGGCACTTGCCGGCTCGCGTAGCACGCGTGCCAGAGAGCATGCATGGCCCGCGCATCGTGCGGCGTGGTACTGGCCGCTTTCACTTAAACGCCGCATCTTGCCGCACGAAAGCAAAAAAAGCCTCACGCATTGCGCAGACACCGGAAGAGCCCTGCGCGCCGAATTGCAAAGCGCTGCTAACAGCCGCTTCACAGTCAGCACGGCGCAGACGAAACCTTCGAAGAAGCGCCGATAAATTCGCCACGAAAAGCGGTCCGGCCGACCTCGAATCGCACTTCACCGAGCGCCCCACGCGCCAGCGTATACCCCATGCCCGGACCCTTTCTTAATCCATTGGCATTCAGTAATATCGAAACTGATACGATGACCTTCGGCCGGTCAGGCACGGCGCCACGCCCCCTCCTCCTGCGCAGCAGCTTTGGCGCACTGGTCACCATGCAGCCAACCATCCAATTAGCGCAGTCGATGCCCGTGCGTTTGCGACCGCCCCGCCTGCAGCCACGAGCCGCACGATGAGCCAGTCGCGCTTCTCCGACCCGCGCGAAGCCAGGCCACGCCGCGACCCGATGGTCACGCGCCGACGCGCGTTGCTTGTCATTCCCGCGCTCGGCGTGCTGGTGCTGATCCTGTTGTGGACAGTGATTTTCGCGCGTCTGGCGGTCGAAAAAGAAGCGACCTATCGCGAAGCAATGGCCTCCTCGGCGATTCTTTCGTCAGCACTCGAACAGCACACGATCAAGGCGATTCACCAGGTCGACCAGATCACCCGTTTTGTCAAATACGAGTTTGAAAAAACGCCGAATCATTTCGATCTCGCGAGCACCGTCGAAAAAGGCGTCGTGCAAAGCGAAACGCTCGTGCAGGTGTCGCTGATCGACGATCACGGCAAGCTGATCGCCAATACCGCCGAACTCAATCCAAAGCACATCGACCTGTCCGACCGCGAGCACTTCAAGGTCCACGAGCACGAGAACGACGATCAGCTGTACATCAGCAAGCCGGTGCTCGGCCGCGTGTCGGGTCAATGGACCCTGCAGATGACGCGGCGTCTCAATCATCCCGACGGCTCGTTCGCGGGCGTCGTGGTGGTCTCCGAAGACCCGAGCTATTTCACTTCCGACTTCTACAACAACGCGGCGATCGGCCGCGAAGGCGTGATCGCGGTGATCTCGGACAACGGCACCGTGCTCGCGCGGCGCACCGGCAACGCGAACAGGGCAAGCAGCACGTTCACCGCGAGCGGCACCTATCCGACCTCGGAGCACGTGTCGGGCATCTACGTCGATTCGATCGACAACGTCACGCGCATCGTGTCGTACCGGCATATCGACGGCTATCCGCTCGGCGTGCTCGTCGGTCTTTCGCAAGCGGAAGAATTCGCCGACTACAACCACACGCGCAACGTCTATCTGCTGATGGCGGGCTTTATCTCGCTCGCGATGCTCAGTTTCTTCGCGGTCGCGACCGGGCTGATCGGCAAGCTGCTCGGCCGCGAACGCGAGATGACGCAACTCGTCGAATACGATCTGCTGACCGGCCTGCGCAATCGCTATGCGACGTTGCAGGCGCTGCGCCACGATGTCGCGCAACCGCTCAATCTCGGCCGCCTCGCGATCCTCTTTATCGACCTCGATAACTTCAAGACCGTCAACGATACGCTCGGCCACAACGCCGGCGACATCGTGCTGCAAATGACGGCATCGCGGCTCGCCAATGCCGTCGGCGAAGGCGGCGCACTATCGCGCATCGGTGGCGACGAGTTCGTCGTCGTGATCAAGGGCGACGACGTCGAAAAGCGCGCTGTCGCGCTCGCCGAGGCCGCCAGCGAAGCGTTCTCGACACCATTCGAAGTGCGCGGCAGTGCGTTCGTGCTGCATGCGAGCATCGGCATCGCGCTGTACTCGGTCGCCAACGAAAGCGAGATCGATCTGCTGAAGAAGGCCGACCTCGCGATGTACAGCGCGAAGGATGCCGGCAAGAACTGCTATCAGTTCTACTCGCCGCACCTCGCGCATCGCGCGGACCATTTGATGAAGTGGGAGCAGCAGTTGCGCGTCGCGCTCGCCGAGGGACAGCTGTTTCTGGCGTATCAGCCGAAGATCGATCTGACGCTGCGCTGCATCACCGGCTTCGAGGCCCTCGCGCGCTGGAACCACCCGCAGCACGGGTTGATTGCCGCCAACGAATTCATTGCAGTCGCGGAGTCGACCGGGCTGATCGTGCCGATCGGCGACTTCGTGATCGAAACCGCGTGCCGCCAGCTGGCAGTGTGGCAGCAGCAGGGCCACGACACGCTATCGCTCGCGGTGAATATTTCGGCGGTGCAGTTCTGGCGCGGCGATCTGTTCGAAACGATCTCGCGGGCGATCGCGGAAACCGGCATCTCGGCACGCCGCCTCGAACTCGAAATCACCGAGACGACGATGATGGAGTATCCGGAACTCGTCTCCGAAAAGATCTTCGCGTTGAAGCGCCTCGGCGTGCGCATCGCGCTCGACGATTTCGGCACCGGCTATTCGTCGCTGTCGTATCTGAACCGATTTTCCGTCGATACGCTGAAGGTGGACCGCTCGTTCGTCCAGGCGATTCCGGGCGACCGCAGCGTCTGCGTGATGGTGACCGCGATCGTCAACCTCGCGCGCTCGCTCGGGCTCACCGTGGTGGTCGAAGGCACCGAAACCGAGGAACAGATCGCGTGGCTGGCGGCGCTCGGCCATATCGAAGCACAGGGTTTCCTGTTCTCGCGTCCGGTGCCGGCAGAGGCGATTCCGGCACTGCTCGAACGCTTCGGGGTATGCGGCGTGACCAGTCGCCGCGCCAGGCAGGAAAGCGATAGCACGAGCAGCATGTCCAGCACCAACAACTAGGGGACCGGCGCCCGTGTGCCGGGCGCTCATCGCGCCATGCAAACGATCACCAGCGAGGATGCCGCCAGACATGGGCAACGGGAACCGCTATGGACGCTGTTCCGGGTCGTATTCGGCCTGTCGGCGCTGTCATGGGGCGGTCTCGCGCTGATGGCGCAACTCGAGCATCACTATGTCGAACGCGAGGGGCGCCTGTCGCGCGTCGGGTTCTCGGATCTGATCGCATTGGCGTGGATGGTGCCGGGACCGGTGGGCTGCAACGTCGCCGTACAGCTCGGCCACACGCTGCGCGGACGCGCGGGCGCGTGGGTCGCGGGTATCGCGAGCGTGCTGCCGTTCTTCATGCTGATGACGCTGTTCGCGATCTTCTACCGCACGCCGATCGTGCACGCGGTCGCTTCGCAAACGCTAGTGCATCACTTCAGCGTCGTGCTCGCGACGCTGATCGCGGTCACCTGGTACAAGCAGACCCGCGCGCTCGTGCGCGGCAAGCTCGAATGGAGCGCGGCCGTGCTCGGCTGCATCGCGCTCTTTTACGCGCACAGCGCGGCCGCCTACGTGGTGATGCTCAGCGCGGCCTTCGGCGCCGGCTGGTTCGCGAGCCGGGAGCGCGACGCGCGCCTCACGGTCTCGCTGCAACGCGGCGACTACCGGATACTCGCCGCGCTCAGCGTGCTGCTCGCGCTGTTCGCACTGCCGCTGCCGCATCGCTATGAACTGGCGCTACTGTGGCCGCGCCTCGCGGGCGCCGGGATGACGCTGTTCGGCGGCGGCTTTTCCGCGTTGCCGGTATTGAAGACGCTGTTCGTCACGCCGGCCATCGGCGTATCGGATAACGACTTCACGCTCGCGTTTTCGCTATCGCCGTTGTCGCCCGGACCGCTGTTGAACGTGGTTCCGTTCTTCGGCTATCTGGTGGATGGCTGGGCCGGCGCGCTGATTGCAACGCTTGCGCTGTTCGTGCCATCGGGCTGCCTTGTCGTACTCGCGCAGCGGCATCTGCATCAGTTGAAGGCGAACCCGCGCTTCGAGCACGGGATGCGGATTCTGCGCGCGGTCACCACCGCGTTTCTCGCCGTCGCGGTCCTGCGCATCGGCGCGCATGTGCCGTTAAGACCGGTCTATCTGCTGACCGCGCTGTTCTCGGCAATGTGCTTCGCGAAGCTGAAGGTGCCGGTCTACGCGGTGTATGGGACAGTGGCCGTGGTGTGTGGCCTGTGGCTTTTTGCGCACGGCGCATCGATGTGACCGAGCGGGCGATACGCTGCCCGCAACATTCACGAAGGGCTAATTCCGATCCCGCTCAGAACCCGCGCGACAGCACCGCGAAGCCGATGGTGACGACGCCCAGCACGATGTTGATCAGCACCAGACGCCGAATCGTGCCGACCGCGCGTGCGCCATCAGGCCACTTCTGCGCCTGCACCGCGCGGCGGATGCGCGGAAACACCGCGAAGCGAATATGCCCGAAGATCAGCATCATCACGATACCGAGGCCGGCCATCGCGTGCAGAGGCCAGCTCGCGTGGCCGCCGCCGAATTGCATCAGCAGAAAACCACCGCTGATCAGAATCACCAGCACCGAGACGCCGACCCAGTTGAAGAAGCGGCCGAACACCGACTCCCACAACGGCAGACGCAATTGCGGCGAGAGATCGCCGAGCGCCGGACGCAGGCAGAAATGCGCGAATATCATGCCGCCGACCCACACCGCCACGCCAAGCAGATGCAGAAACAGCGCGAGCTCAATAGCCTTGTTCATATAGTTTTTCCTCTCCCGACGACGCCACGCCGCTTGGCACAGTTGATTTGGACAACGGCTACTGCGCGCATTCGACCGCGCATGCTGCATGCAGTTCCGCAGGCCGATGGTTATTGCGTCGCGATTGCATGGCTATTGCTTCGTATGGTGTCGTGGTTATCGCGGCGCCTATGCTGCCGCGACACCGCCGCTCCGCTTTTGCTTTTTACAGACCGCTTGCGACTGTCATCTCGCAACCGCTTCCTTTGCGATAACCGGCGCGCGCCGTGCAGGCTGGCAGGCGCGCGCCATTGTCGCCCGCCAATGTTCAAGCAGGCAGCACCGGACGCATACCTTCGAGCTTCAGCTTGCTCTCCGGCGAGCGTCCCTTGCGCGCACGCTTGCCGACATGCGGCGCGAGCGCGGCGCCGCTCAGCTTTTCTTCGTCGACCCGACCGCCGCGGCGCGTGCCGATCAGCACCACCCCGGCCGCGTTGATCGCGAGCGCCTGCACGAGCACCTCGTTGTCGTCGAGCGCCATCAGCGTGACGCCGCGTCCGCCGCCCGACAACGTCTTCATCTCGTCGAGACCGAACACGAGCAGACGTCCGCCCGACGACAGACATGCGACCTGCGCCGCATCGGGCAGCATCGGCATCGGCGCGAGCGGCGTCGCGCCCGCGTCGATCGTCATGAACGACTTGCCTGCCTTCACGCGGCTCACCATGTCGCCGACCTTCGCGATAAAGCCGAAACCGTTGCTCGACGCAAGCAGCAGCGCCTGTTCCGCCGGCGCCGCGTAGTAATGCATCAGATGGCTGCCTGACTCCAGCTCGATCAGCGACGTGACGGGCACGCCATCGCCGCGGCCGCCCGGCAGCATCGCGACCGCGACCGAATAGACGCGACCATTGCTGCCCCATGCGATCAGCGTGTCCGGCGTGCGGCACTGGAACGCCGCATAGAGCCCGTCGCCCGCCTTGAACGTGAAGCCGGCCGTATCGAGCCCGTGGCCCTTCAGTGCGCGCACCCAGCCCTTTTGCGACACCACCACCGTGACCGGCTCGTCGACCACGCGCGCTTCGAACGTCGCGCGCTTTTCCTGCTGAATCAGCGTGCGGCGCTCGTCCCCATACTGTTTCGCATCGGCCTCGATTTCCCTGATGAGCAGGCGCTTCATTGCGGATTCGCTGCCGAGCAGTTCCTCGAGCTTCGCTTTCTCGTCGCGCAGCTCGGCCAGTTCCTTCTCGATCTTGATCTTCTCGAGCCGCGCCAATTGACGCAAACGGATTTCGAGAATGTCTTCGGCCTGGCGGTCGGACAACCCGAACGCGGCCATCAGCGCAACCTTCGGTTCGTCCGATTCGCGAATGATGCGGATCACTTCGTCGATATTCAGGAAGACGATCATCCGGCCTTCGAGAATATGGATCCGGTCGTCGACCTTCGACAGCCGATGCCGCGTGCGGCGCGTGACGGTCGCGAAACGGAACGCGACCCACTCCTGCAGAATTTCTCCCAGGCCCTTTTGACGCGGCCGGCCGTCGCCGCCGACCATCACCATATTCAGCGGCGCGTTCGATTCGAGGCTCGTATGCGCGAGCAGCGTGTTGACGAACTCGGTCTGATCGATGCGGCTCGACTTCGGCTCGAACACGAGGCGCACCGGCGCGTCCTTGCCGGACTCGTCGCGCACCGCGTCGAGCAGCCCGAGCAGCATCTGCTTCGTCTGTAGCTGCTCGGGCGTAAGCGCCTTCTTGCCGAGCTTGATCTTCGGATTGGTCTGCTCTTCGATTTCCTCGAGCACCTTCTGCGCGGCCGTGTTCGGCGGCAGCTCGGTGATCACGAGCTGCCACTGCCCGCGTGCGAGGTCCTCGATCTTCCAGCGCGCGCGCACCTTCAGACTGCCGCGGCCGGTTTCGTACGCGGCGGCGATTTCCGTCTCGCTCGAAATGATCTGCCCGCCGCCCGGAAAGTCCGGACCCGGCACGTGCTGCATCAACTCCGCGTGCGACAGCTTGGGATTGCGGATCAGCGCGATCGCCGCGCCCGCGACTTCGCGCAGGTTGTGCGACGGAATCTCGGTGGCGAGTCCCACCGCAATGCCCGACGCGCCGTTCAGCAACACGAACGGCAGCCGCGCAGGCAACAGC
>NZ_DASXHN010000178.1:0-10422 GCF_036488505.1 Paraburkholderia sp.
GCAGACGCCTGAGCCGGGGCCAAGCAGGCGCCGGAGCACGCGCCGAAGCAGGCGACCATGCAATAAACGGGCGACGTGCCATCCAGGTGTCGCCCGTTCTGGTTTCAAAGGCCTTCTGGCAAGCTTTCAACCCAACTGCGCGAATACCGGCGCGTGATCCGAAGGCTGCTCCCATTTGCGCGGCACCTTGTCGATGTCGCACGACGTGCAGATATCCGCGAGCGCTTTCGACAGCAGGATGTGATCGATGCGCAGCCCCGCGTTGCGGCGGAACGCCAGCATCCGGTAATCCCACCACGAATAGATCTTCTCCTGCTGCTCGAACTGGCGGAACGCATCGAGCAGACCGAGTCCAATCAGCCGCACGAACGCCGCGCGTTCCTCGGGAGACACCAGATTCTGTCCTTCCCACGCCTTCGGGTCGTGCACGTCGCGGTCTTCGGGTGCGATGTTGTAGTCGCCGAGCAATGCGAGCTTCGGGTGCAGTGTCATCTCGATGGCGAGCCAGTCGTGCAGCGCGTCCAGCCAGCGCAGCTTGTACGCGAACTTCTCGGTGCCTGGCGCCTGGCCGTTCGGAAAATACGCTGAGATGATGCGTACGCCGTCGATAGTCGCCGCGATCACCCGCTGCTGCGGGTCCTCGAAGCCGGGGATGTTGCGCACGATGGTGCTCTCGTCGACGTTCAGGCCTTCGCGCACCAGAATACCGACGCCGTTATAGGTTTTCTGGCCCACATAAAAACTCCGGTATCCGATCGCTTCGAGTTCGGCGCGCGGAAATTTTTCGTCGGGGAGCTTCAGCTCCTGCAGGCACAGCACATCGGTGTCGCTGCTCGCGAGCCAGTCGATGACGTGCTGCTGGCGGACTTTGAGTGAGTTGACGTTCCACGTCGCGATTTTCATGTCGTTCTCGTATGCTTGCGGGCCAGGCGCGGTGATGCCCGGGTCCGTGTTCTGATCGATAGCGTGTGTTCATCGCCGCGGCGATTCCAGCTTTCAGTAGTCCCGCATCTTATCGTGCGCGAGCATGCGCTGTGCAGAGGGTCACTAATGGACACTTAGGTGTTGATGCGCGCGCGTTGGTCGTGCAAGAGTCGATGCGATTGCGCGAGCACATCACGCGCACGAACAATGGCGTGCATCCACATTTGACGTTTAATGAACCAGCCGATATAATCTTTTTTCTCTGACGCGGGGTGGAGCAGTCTGGCAGCTCGTCGGGCTCATAACCCGAAGGTCGTAGGTTCAAATCCTACCCCCGCAACCACAATTCAAGACTGATTTCCGGCAGCACAGACGAGCAGTTGTTCGGAAACGTCTTTATAGGACGCGAAGTAAGCACCGTCCTTCTTCTGTATCTCTATCGGTTCCATCAGCGTCGCGTTTATTTGCCGCGCCTCATCGACGGATTCCTCCGATAACACTTCCCTGAGTTCTATTGTTCGTGCCTTTATGGGTTGCGCAATTGCCGCGAATTGTTCGCTGTTGATCTTTCGTTGCGTCAAAGCGTGGTAAGCGCCTTGCGCTCACTTCCGGTTTTTTTTCCAGCTGCTCTATCAGCGCCGCTGACACTCTCATTTCGGCCTGCGCCTGCGTCCGGTTTTCAATCTGCCGGTCGAGTGTGCTTACTTTCGCTCGAATCTCTTTGGCCGAAATAGCGACCTACGGCGGAATCAATCCCGCCTGCGCGTCATCTGACACAAGTTCATCGCACACGATATCGAGCAATCGCTCGCCGAGCTGACCAATGAACGTGCATTGGAACTGTTTGAGGTTCTCGCGCTTGATGCGAAGGACGCATATCAAGGCCGCATCATCTCAGACGAGGCTATCGAACTGCTGACGCAAGCGCGCACACCGGTGGTTTCCGCTCCCCACTAACAACAGGGGCAGTCTGTCACATCAACCGACAGGCGAGAGTTGTCGCGCCTTTTTCATCATGTCGATACAGAGGTATGCGTCGTGAATTGATTGCATCATGCATCTTCGTCAATATTTGTCAAAACGGCCCTATCCCAATTTAAAGCGGTTGACTGTGTGACCCGTCTGGAGAGTTAATTCGTCGGGTGTTGTCTGGAAAATTAGAAGAGGTCGAATGGAGCAGCAGATACAGAAAAGGACCGGAGGCAAGGAGGAGTGCCATCTTTGCCGGGTCACATATGCAATATTCTCCACTTTCCCGGCCATGCCATCAGCAATGACGATGAACGTGGAAACCGGCGAGTTCTTTCCGCTAGATAGAATTCGGTCGTATTCAAACGGCTATGACATGGCCGACGCCATGGGGTACGCATGGGGCGTGTAATTGTCGCGACCGTGCCCCAAATCGGTTCTATGCGCAGTTCGCACTGAAAGACCGCGCGGGCAAGCGGTTAGCGGGGGCGCGTTATCGAGTGCGCATCGGTTCGAGTGTCATCGCGAGCGGCGTTACGGATTCTCAAGGGTGCACGCGGCGCATTTCGACAGATGAGCCGCAGCGGCTATCTCTCGACTTCACCGAGTCAGAGGGGGCCTAGAGCGCGTCGGGAACTTACGACGCAGTCGTTAAAGGCGATCCGCTCAACAACGGGGAAACGGTCATGTTATCGGCGGGGAAGTTTTACAGTTACAGGGAAAAATCGAGTATGAACGGTTCTGATGGAAGCAATACGTATGGCTTCGAGGCGAGCGAAAATGAGGAATGGTTTGAGGTTCATTCTGGCGCAGTGACGAGCACGAATCCGGGATCACTGGTTCATGTGACAATTGACACTACACCCATATGCCCAAACATGACGGACGCCGAATTTCGCGCCAAAGTTATGACGTTGCGCGACGACGCGGTTGTTTTGGTTGACAAGCGAATAGCTGCATTGAAGACATGGAATGCTTCGGAGCAAGCGCGCGTCGCCAACTGGTTTGGAACAAGGGACGATGCGACGCGCGATCTTCTGATTCAAGGATTTAAGGCAGTCAACGAAGTTATGCGCAATCTTCAACCGAAGAACTTCGTTCGGCAGTCTCCAGAACTCGACAGTGTTCTTGGGTGTTTGCCGCATCCGGTCAGCAGTGGCTCTGCGGCGCACGTCTGCGCTCCTGATACAGCCACACACACCATCAGTATCCACGAAGTTTTTTGCGAAACCCGTGACTTTACTTCGGGAGGCGATTCGAAGCTGTCAACGATCATTCACGAGTGCACGCACTTTGCTGACACTTTTGGCAGCAAAGATTGGAAGTATACGATCACGCGATTCCTGGCAACATGGGGTCAAGAACATCCGCAGCAAGCGATTAATAATGCGGACAGCCTTGCGGGGTACGTCGTCTATGAATATTAAACTGAGTGCCTTGGCGGCTGGGCTGCTGTCGATCAGCGCACAAGCATGCAATACGTCCCACAATCTTCCGGGTCAAAATATCGATCTGTATTTTGGAAGGAACTCCGCTCAGGTACCGACGGATCAGGTTTTAAAGTTGGCAAATTGGGCTATCGACATGCGTCTCAGGTATCCCATTCAAGAGGTGCTGTCCATCGGTGGAATGGCGGAGGCAAGCGAGAAAGAGCCTAAAAAATTGGCAATGCAACGTGGGGAGGCGGCCAAGACAATGCTGACGCAGTTTGGTCTTGATCAAGTTCCATACGACGTTCGCGCTGGAATCTATAAACCGCTTCGGCATTTAGTGGAGTCGCCCGCAAAGGTCAGACGTGTGGAGATTGAACTATCGCCCGGTTGCCCTAACAATTGCTGCGATGGAAAGTAAAAGTGAGCCTTCGTCAGTGTGGTTTCCGGACAATACAGGGACTCATAGTCGGGTTGTTCTGTGCGTTACTTGTTCCAACTGCCTACGCAGAAGGGTCGATTAGCTTCATCGATAACATCCTGCCAATGCTAAAGGAGCGTCCGCAATTCAAGGACTTTATAGCGCAATCGTTTTCCGTTACCGACACCGGCTGGGGAATCCGAATAGATAGTCCGACGATGCCCCATATGAGCGGCGCACGAATGGGACCGTACCGCTTTCAGGCGATCTGGCATAGTCCGCATGGCGACACTCCCGTTACTCTCGTCATCGATACCAAAACAGAGTTCTTTGATAGCCACCGTCGGCAAATAACTGGCAGCGATCTCCGCGGAGCGACTTCAATTTCGGAAACGCTCGACTCCATCGAAGTCGAGCCACCCGAAGCACAATAGCTTCCGAACCACACGCGTGCAATGCTGGCCCTGCTTTACCGGGGCTTTTACTAGAGCGTCGGGCGCGCGTGAGTGAACAGCAGGTCCTGGCGGTATGCGTCGCAGGTGCGCTCGCATGCACAGTTCTGCTTCGTCTGGCTGGAGCTGTCGCAGATATGGAAGGCCCGCCGCATGACGAAATTCCTGTAGGCTTTTTTGACTTCTAGCGGCAACTTCACGGCATAGCATCGGCTATGCCGTCCGCGCGTGTTCCTACATGAACCACCTGCGCGTCACTCGACATCAAAACCGCTGTCACGCCGATTCAATCGCCCATTCCACCGCCGCCTGCGCGTGCAACGCGGTGGTATCGAACACCAGCAGCGACGAATCTTCCGGCTTGATCAGCAGCGTAATTTCCGTGCAACCGAGTATGACCGCCTGCGCGCCGCGCGCGGCCAGACTGTCGATCGCGCGTTGATAGACCTTGCGCGACGCACTGTCCACGCTGCCGTGACACAGCTCGTCGTAGATGATCCGATGCACGTCAGCCCTTTCCGCCTCGTCGGGCACCAGCGTCTCGAGACTGTGACGCTCGCGCAGGCGCCCCTTGTAGAACGTGTGCTCCATCGTGTAGCGCGTGCCGAGCAGCCCGACCCGCTCGACGCCCGCCGCGCGCAGCGCGGCGCCGGTCGGATCGGCGATATGCAGGAACGGCACCGTGATCGCCTGCTCGATCGATTCGCACACGCGGTGCATCGTGTTGGTCGCGAGTATCACGAGATCGGCACCGCCGCGTTCGAGCCGGCGCGCGGCGTCGGCCATTTGCTCGCCGAGCGCGTGCCAGTCGCCGGCGCGCTGGTTCGCTTCGACCTCGGCGAAATCGACGGTTAGCAGCAGGCTGCGTGCGTTGTGATGGCCGCCGAGGCGTGCCTTCGCGTGGCGGTTCAGCAGCCGGTAATACTCAGCGGATGACTCCCAGCTCATGCCGCCGATCACGCCGATCGTTTTCATCTGTCCGCTCCGTGAATGCTTACCTGAAACGGCGAGTATAGGCGCGCCCCGTCGCGCGCCGCCGGTACGGATCGACCAACATGCGCCGGTACGGCATTCGCGGTCGTAATCACGCGCCCGTTCGTGACGGCGTGCGCAACCGCGTCAGCATCGAGCGGGTGCCCATGCTTTTCTGGCGCCGATAGAATCGTAGCGAATCCGAACGCGATCAACGGGAGCGATACATGGACCTGATCATCCGCCGCGGGACGCTGCCGCGCAGCGTTGCACAACAGTCGCAGCAACACCGCCACGCGCCGCTCGTCGATATCGGTATCGATGCGGGCCGTATCGTCGCAGTCGAACCGCATCTGGCCGCGAGCGCACGCGAGGAAATCGACGCTGCGGGCTCGCTCGTTACGCCACCGTTCGTCGATCCGCATTTCCATATGGACGCCACGCTGTCGTACGGCCTGCCGCGCGTGAATGCGTCGGGCACGCTGCTCGAAGGCATCGCGCTATGGGGCGAACTGAAGCCGGCGCTCACGCAACAGGCGCTGATCGAGCGCGCGATGCAGTATTGCGACTGGGCGGTCGCGCGCGGTCTGCTTGCGATTCGCAGCCACGTCGACGTGTGCGACTCGCACCTGCTGGCGGTCGAGGCGCTGCTCGAAGTGAAGCGCCGCGTCGCGCCGTATCTCGATCTGCAACTGGTCGCCTTTCCGCAGGACGGCCTGTTGCGCAGCGCCGGCGCGTTCGACAATCTGAAGCGCGCGATCGGTCTGGGTGTCGACGTGGTCGGCGGCATTCCGCATTTCGAGCGGACGATGGCCGACGGCGCGCAGTCGGTGCGCGTGCTTTGCGAGTACGCGGCCGGGCAGGGCTTGCGCGTCGATATGCATTGCGACGAATCGGACGATCCGCTGTCGCGCCACATCGAAACGCTCGCGGCCGAAACGCATCGGCTCGGGCTGCATGGACGCGTCGCCGGTTCGCATCTGACGTCGATGCATTCGATGGACAACTACTACGTGAGCAAGCTGTTGCCGCTGATGCGCGAGTCGGGCGTCGCCGCGATCGCGAATCCATTGATCAACATCACGCTGCAAGGCCGCAGCGACACCTATCCGAAACGGCGCGGCATGACACGCGTGCCGGAGATGATGGCCGCCGGTATCAACGTCGCGTTCGGCCACGACTGCGTGATGGACCCGTGGTACAGCCTCGGCTCGGGCGACATGCTCGAAGTCGCGCACATGGGCTTGCACGTCGCGCAGATGACGGGCGTCGACGGCATGCACGCGTGTTTCGATGCCGTCACGCTGAACGCGGCGCGGATTCTCGGTCTGGAAGGCTATGGCATTGCCCCCGGATGCGCGGCCAACCTGGTGCTGCTCGACGCGCGCGACGAAGTCGAGGCGATCCGCCTACGCGCCGCGCGGCTCGCGGTGGTGAGCCGTGGCAAGGTGGTGAGCCGCGCGCCGGCCGCGCGCGCGACGTTATCGCTCGACGGGCGGCCTGAACAGGTGGATTTCAAACTGCATCGCGGCTAGCGGTCGTGCATCTGGTGCGCCAACGAAAACGGCGGCCTGCTTGCACAGGCCGCCGTTGCGGACGCTTGGTCCGTTGTTATCCGGCACGCACCGAATCTACGATGACGAGATGCTCAATGCGCGGCGCCGGGCGCCATACCGTTATGCCGCAGCAGCGCGTCGATATTCGGCTCGCGCCCGCGGAACGCCTTGAACGATTCCATCGCCGGACGGCTGCCGCCCACTTCGAGAATCTCGCGGCGATAGCGCATGCCGGTGGCTTGATCGAGCACGCTGCCGGCCGACTGCGCGGCCTCCTCGAACGCGGCATACGCATCGGCCGACAGCACTTCTGCCCACTTGTAGCTGTAGTAGCCGGCCGCGTAACCGCCCGCGAAAATATGGCTGAACGTATTCGGCCAGCGCGAGAACGGCGCCTGCGGCACCACGTGGAAGCGCTCGTTGATCTCGCGCGCCAGGTCGTTTGCGCTCTTGCCGCCGTTCGCGTCGAAGCCGGTATGCAGTTGCATGTCGAACATCGAGAACACGATTTGCCGCAGCGTGCCCAGACCGCTCTGGAAGTTTTTCGCGGAGAGCATCTTGTCGAACAGCTCGCGCGGCAGCGGCTTTGCGGTATCGACGTGCGACGTCATATCGGACAGCACGTCCCACTCCCAGCAGAAGTTTTCCATGAATTGCGACGGCAATTCGACCGCATCCCATTCGACGCCATTGATGCCCGACACGCCCAGCTCATCGACGCGCGTGAGCATGTGATGCAGACCGTGGCCGAATTCGTGGAACAGCGTGATCACTTCGTCGTGCGTGAAGCAGGCGGGCTTGCCGCCGACCGGCGCCGAGAAATTGCAGGTCAGATACGCGACCGGCGTTTGCACCGCGCCGTGCGCGAGCTTGTGACGGCCGCGGGCATCGTCCATCCACGCGCCGCCGCGTTTGCCTTCACGCGCATAGAGGTCGAGGTAGAACTGCGCGACCAGCCCGCCGTCCTGATTCTCGACGCGGAAAAAACGCACGTCCGGATGCCAGACGGTCGCTTCGTCACGACGGATGCGCACGCCGAACAGCGTCTCGGTGACCTTGAACAAGCCCTTGAATACCGTGTCCTCGGGGAAGTACTGCTTCACTTCGTTTTCGGAGAACGAATAGCGCTTCTGACGCAGACGTTCGGCGGCAAACGTCATGTCCCACGGCTGCAGATCGCTCATGCCGAGCTCGCTCGCCGCGAATTCGCGCAGTTCCTTCCAGTCCTGCTCGGCATGCGGACGCGCGCGCGTCGCGAGGTCTTCGAGGAAGGCCATCACCTGCGCCGGCGACTCGGCCATCTTCGGCGCAAGCGACACTTCCGCGAAGTTGCCGTAGCCGAGCATGGCGGCTTCTTCGGCACGCAGTTTCACTTCGTCCGCGAGCACCTGGGTGTTGTCCCACTCCGGCTTGCCGTTGCCGTATTGCGCGCCGAGTTCGGACGCGCGCGTCACGTACGCGCGGTACATCGCTTCGCGCATCGAACGGTTTTCCGAGTACTGCATCACCGGAAAATACGACGGGAAGTGCAGCGTGAACTTATAGCCGCTCTTGCCTTCGCGCTCGGCCGCTTCCTTTGCCGCTTCGATCACGTCGTCAGGCAGGCCGGCCAGTTGCGCGTCGTCGCCCGCGTCGACGAAATATGCGTAAGCATTGGTCGCGTCGAGCACGTGATCCGAGAATGCCTTCGACAGCGCCGCCTGGCGCTCCTGCAATTCGGCGAAACGCGGCTTCTGGTCTTCGGGCAGTTCTGCGCCGGACAAGCGGAAGTCGCGCAGCGCGTTGCCGAGGATCTTCTTGCGCTCGCCGGTGAACGACGCGAAATCGTCGCTCGCATGCAGCGCCTTGTACTTTTCGTAGAGCGCCAGATTCTGGCCGACGCTCGACCAGAACTCGGTCACGCGCGGCAGATTTTCGCCGTACACGGCGCGCAGCTCAGGCGTATCGGCGACCGCGTTCAGATGGCCGATCACGCTCCACGCGCGCGACAGCGGCTCGGTGGCGCGCTCGACCGGTTCGACCACGTCGGCCCATGACGCGGGCGTGATCGGCAGCGCGGCGCGCTCGACCGCGGCGCTCGCGTTGGCGAGCAGCACGTCGAGCGCGGGCGTCACGTGTTCGGGGCGGATGTCGCCAAAGCGCGGCAGGTCGGAAAAATCGAGGAGCGGATTGTCTTGAGGCGTGGCGGTAGTGGACATAGGGCTTCCTGTCTGACGCGGATCAATGGGGCGGTACGGCGGTGCGCGCATTCCGTGGAGACGGTGTTCCGCTCGACGCGCGGCGCATTTCGCGTGGCGGCACCGGATACAAAGCATTATTGCGGCGCGAAGCGCCAATTCCAATCCGTTGGCTGACAAATTATCAGATGCTGGGGCGGGCCGCGCGGGCGCAGGTGGCTTGACGCTGCGCCGCGCTTACGCGTTCGACGCTTACGCGTTCGACGCTTACGCGTTCGACGCGTTCGCTTCGCGCTCGGCCGCTTCGATCGTGTTGACCAGCAGCATCGTGATCGTCATCGGGCCGACGCCGCCCGGCACCGGCGTGATATGGCCGGCCACTTCCTTGACAGCCGCGAAGTCGACGTCGCCGCACAGCTTGCCGGCGTCGTCGCGATTCATGCCGACGTCGATCACGGTCGCGCCGGGCTTCACCATGTCAGCGGTCAGGATGTTGCGCAGGCCGGTCGCGGCCACCACGACGTCGGCGTTGCGCGTGTGCGCGGCGAGATCGCGCGTCTTGCTATGGCAGATCGTGACGGTCGCGCCTGCTTCGAGCAGCAGCAGCGCCATCGGCTTGCCGACGATGTTCGAGCGGCCGATCACCACCGCGTTCGCGCCCTTCAGATCGATGCCATAGGCCTCGAACATTTTCATGACGCCGTAGGGCGTGCACGGACGGAATAGCGGCTGGCCGGTCATCAGCGCGCCGGCATTGGCGACATGAAAACCGTCGACGTCCTTCTCCGGCGCGATCGCCTCGATCACCTTGTGGCTGTCGATGTGCCTGGGCAGCGGCAGTTGCACCAGAATGCCGTGGATGTGCGGATCGCGGTTCAGTTCGTCGATGCGCGCGAGCAGTTCGGCTTCGGGCAGATCGGACGGATAGCGGTCGAACGACGAGCCCAAGCCGTTGTCGTGGCAGGCCTTGACCTTGTTGCGCACGTAAACTTCGCTGGCCGGATTGTCGCCGACCAGAATGACGGCGAGTCCCGGCTGATGGCCGCGGGCGGTGAGGGCGGCAGCGCGCGCGGCCACGTTGGCGCGCAGGGTCTTTGAGAGGGCGAGGCCGTCGATCAGTTTCGCAGTCATGGTCGGTCGAGGGTTGAGTCCGGGGAGCCGGCGTTGGGTCGGGAGTTGGGTGGAACAGGCGGATGGACTAGCGGGCGAAGTGGCTTGCGCGGGCTTGGGCGAGCGATGGCGCTTCCGACCGGGAGCCTTGCGGTCCATGAAAAGCGCGTGCAATGGTTCTGGGAGGCGCCGCCGCAAAGCGCACATTATACCGGCGCGCATTGGGGACCAGGGGGCACGAGGCCCGGAGCGAGCAGAGGATTGGAAGCGCGGAACGTGTGCTGACAGCAGATCTGACGCGACAGTGGCGTGCGGTGCGAGCAGCGCGACAAGACCGGTGCCTCCGCCGATAGGGGGCGGGGAAGCCGCCGAACGGAAATGAAGGGGAGAGCGGCGCAACGAGCGGACGAC
>NZ_DASXHN010000214.1:0-1768 GCF_036488505.1 Paraburkholderia sp.
CCAGACATGGAGATCGTGGACGTCGGTCACGCCCGGCAAACCCGCCAGATACTGTTCGATACCCGGCTTGTCCACACCAGGCGGGACCGCGCCCATCGCGAGCCGCATCGCGTCGCGGCCGAGCCCCCACGTGCCCACCACGATCACGCCGACCACGACGATGCTCATTACCGGATCAAGCCAGTTCGCGCCCGTGAACAGGATCGCGAGACCGCTGACGGCGACCGCGGCGGAAATGGCGGCGTCGGCGGCCATGTGCAGGAAAGCGCCGCGCACGTTCAGGTCCTCCTTGCTGCCGCGCATGAAGAGCCACGCCGAGAAGCCGTTGACGACCATGCCGAGCGTCGCGACGATAGACACGTCGAGCCCCGCGACCGGCGCCGGATTGAGCAACCGCTGCACGGCTTCAAGCACAATCGCACCGCATGCGAAAAGCAGCAGCGCGGCGTTGGCGAGCGAAGCGAGTATCGACGAACTGCCCAGTCCGAAGGTGTAGCGTTCCGACGGTTTGTGCGTGCCGAGCCAGACGGCGCCCCAGGCGAGGAGCAGGCCGAGGACATCGGAGAGATTGTGGCCGGCGTCGGCGAGCAGCGCAGTGGAATGCGCGATGAAACCGTACACGGCCTGCACGACCACAATCAGCAGGTTCAGCCCGACCGCGATCGCGAACGCGCGGCCCTGGCCTGCTTGCGGCGCCTGATGGTGATGATGGCCGCCGGCGCCGTGGTTGTGAGCGTGACCTTGCTTGTGCTGGTGGTCATGGTCGTCGTGTTTGTGCTCATCAGCGTGCTCATGCTGTTGCTTCGATTGAGGTTCCATTTACTCGTTATCCGGTCGGAAGTCGGCTTGCGGCTCGGCAACGTGCTCGAGCAATTCGGCCAGCATGGCGCTGATGTGGTTGTCGGCGGCGAGATAGAAAACCTGCTTGCCTTCACGCTCGGCGCGAACGATCCGCGCCGCCCGCAGCAAACGCAGGTGATGGCTGACAAGCGATGCCGACAACCCGAGCGATTCCGCGATCGCCCCCACCGCGCAGCGCCGGTCGACACACGTCAGCACGATACGCAGCCGCGTGGGATCGCCCAGCAGGCGGAACAGGTCGGCGAGCGGAACGACGCGCTCATCGGTTGCGATAAAAGGAGAAGACAAGATAGATCAGCCAACATATGAACAAGTGTTCACATGTTACAGAAGTGAAACCGCGCGCGTCAATGCAAAAATCCGGATCGGCGGCGAACGTGTGTAAAAATGAGGCGTTTGCATTCAATCTTCCTCAATGGATACAGTTTTTGCGCGTGGCTTCGCGGCGCATCGCGATGGCCGTCTAACCGAAGCGGAACGCGACTATCAGGCCGCGCTTGCCGCAGAGCCTTCCCACGTCGACGCACTTCATCTGCTCGGCGTGCTGCGCCATCAACAGGGCCAGCACGCGGAAGCGGCCGAACTGGTGCGTCGCGCGGTGGATCTGCGCCCCGCCGACGCCGGCTTGCAGCTCAATCTTGGCAACGCGCTTAAAGCGCTGGGCCGGATCGACGACGCGATCGAGCGGTTCCGCAACGCGCTACATCTGCAACCGGGTTTTTCGCTTGCGCAGTACAACCTCGGCAATGCGTACGCGGCCGCGGGCCGCCACGAAGACGCCGCCGATGCCTTCGAAAAAGCGCTGCGCCTGCAACCGCTGGACGCCGCGACCTGGAATAACTTCGGCAATGCGCTGCTCGGCATGCGACGCTTTGAAGAGGGCGCCAAGGCCTTCCGCCGTGCGTTG
>NZ_DASXHN010000278.1:0-3923 GCF_036488505.1 Paraburkholderia sp.
GTTGCACCGTTGAGCATTTCAGCGTCTCAAATAACATTGTATTTGAGATCAAGATCCTCGAGCCGGCAGACACCAACTTCGATCTCGCGCTTTCGATGCTCTCGAAAAGCGAGTGTTTTTCCGACACGCCCGGGCGTCAGGTAGCGCTAGTCCTTGCAACGGCCGGCGCGGAGCTGGCCGTCGAATTCGACACACTCGAAATTGACGCTGACTAGCCCGTGGGACCTGCGCCTTGGCGAGCACACGACTCACAAAAAAGCGCGGCAACATGTGTTGCCGCACTCAAGTCGGTCCCATCAGCAAATCCCAACCGCACAGCAACCTCACGCCCGCTTCGCAATGACCGTCGTCGAACTCGCAATATCAAGATTCTTCTGTGCGCTCAATTGCGTTACGAACGATCGCTTCAGCAAAGCCGGCGGTCCTTGCAGAATCTCACCAACCGTCAACGCTTCCAATTCCCGCAGCGCATCCTCATCGAGCCCTTCGGCCCAATCACGCATGATCCAATAGATCGACCATATGGCCGTCGTCGACTCCGGCACGTACACGCGTACGACGTTGATCGCAGACCCGAAGAGATTGAGAATGCCCTCCGCGGTCATGTTGTAGTAGTGATGCGGGTAGCCGTGAGTTGGCTGGGTAAGCGGCACCACCACGACCAAATCGCCACCGGGCTTTAGCACGCGCAGAATTTCTTTGGCGGCAGTGAACGGATCTTTGACGTGCTCGAGCACATTAAGCGAAAGCACGCCGTCAAACGATGCGTCCTTGAACGGCAGTACCTCTCCAACGCCGCGCACATCGGTAGACGGGTAATTGGTAATTTCGAAATTGACGACGTTCTCGTAGGTTGCGGGACGACTGCCTGCTCCGCAATCCAGTACCAGACCAGAAGGGTGACGCTCGATGACGGCTAAAGCATCGCCGTCGTAATGATTGCTTCCTGTCAGATCGGAATCGTAAATATCGAACTTCGAGCGCAGCTCAGGAGACAGGAAATCGAAGCACTTGCCGTCGTCGGTATACGGCATGTCAGTACGCAGCACAGACTCTATTCGCCTTCTTCGCTCCTGCCTGCGATTGGCGGCGACATTCGCATCTTGCATACGGTGGCTTTCGGATACGCCGAAGATATCGAAGTGCGATCTTCCCGATCGTAATTGTCCGCGTTCGACAGCTTCAGCGACATCCGGATTGGCGGCGAGGTAGGCTTGCTCGCAAAAATTCAAAGGCGTAACGCGCTCGAGACCAGGATCCATGGACTTCCTCGGGAACACTTCGAAATGGGGCGCGCAAATTATAGCAATCTGCATTTCCGACCTTGTGCGCGATCGCAATCAGCCGCCGCCCTCGTCCGCCTACCGTTAGCAATCTGAAAGACACGCCCGTCGGTGGCACACTTCGCGGTAATCTCACCGCGCGGATCAAGCTGCTGTTGATGCCTGAGGTGCCGCACGCGAAGATACCGACGCCTGCGATCATAGCGGCTCATAAACGCCTGCTAAAAGCAGACTGCAGCACACGTCCCCTGATCCATTTCGCGAAACGTGTAGCGACCGGACAGTCCCGCGATCGAGCCACCGGCGAACCGGTAGCGCGCTTTCCGATCGTGTCATAATCGACGGACCTTGGACGATCCATAGGGAAGCCAAAATGAAAGCGAGCGAACTGGATCTGTATGCGACCTCGGAGCCGAGTCACGCACTGGCTTTCAATCTTTTCGACGGCACGTGGATATCGGATGTGCCGGGCTACGGTTTAGGCAAGACCGCCCATTTCGAAGACGGGCGCCTGCAATGGTTCGAGTCGGTGTGCGGTGGATTCGCCGGCAAGAGCGTGCTGGAACTCGGGCCAATGGAAGGCGGGCACACTTACATGCTGGCCAAGGCCGGCGCATCACCGATCCTCGCGATCGAGGCCAACTCGAAGTCCTTTCTGAAGTGCCTGCTTGTGCGCAATGCGTTGAAGTTCAATGCCGAGTTCATGTACGGTGACTTCCGCGAACTACTCAGGAAGCGCGAGCAGCGTTTCGACCTGATTCTCGCAAGCGGTGTGCTGTATCACATGATCGATCCGGTATCGCTGCTCGAAGATATCGCGCATGCATCCGACTCCTTGTGCCTGTGGACTCACTACTACGATGCGGACGTCGTGAGCGAGAATCGAAACATGGCAACGCATGTCGATCCGACGCCGACCACGTCGGTATTTCGCGGGCGCGAAATTCATATCCACCGCTACCACTATCTGGATAGCATCAACAGCGCCAAATTCATCGGAGGTACCGCGCCGCAAGCGAACTGGATGAGTCGCGCGAGTCTACTGGCCGTCCTGCATGCACTCGGCATGACAGTAATCGTGGGTCGCGAAGATCGCGATCACCCAGCCGGTCCATCGATTCTTCTTTATGCCGCGCGTATTCCAGACTTCAGCGAAACCGCATACCTCGAGCGCTATCCCGATGTAGCGGCGGCGGTCGAGCAGAAACAATTCAGTTCAGGCGCGGAGCACTACATCCGCTTTGGCCGTACCGAGGGACGTTTGATCAGCTAGCGGCTCGGCAAGCGCCGCGTCGCTCGTGCCAGTCGTCTCACCATCGAATCCGGAGCTTTTCAGGAAAATGAATAGTCCAGCAAACGAGAGGTTTTTCGAGCGGCCCGTCGTCGCCGAAGTGCCAATCGACCGTCAAACGCAAGTCTTCAAGTTTGAAAAATTTCCGGCCGCCGGTCCCGTTCCATGGCTCGACCGTCCCGATGCGCACGAAAAAATCGACGCGCTACTGTCGAGCGGAGAGATCAGCGAGCAGGAAGCCGGCTGGTGCAGAAAGTGGGTGAGCGACGGCTATCTGATCCTCGAAGGCTTTTTTGGCGAACAACAACTGGACGCCACGTGGCAAGCCTATGAAGACGCGATCGCCGACGGCACGTTGAAGCCGCCGCATGAGCCGATTTTCGACGGCGATACGCTGCCGGGCCGCACGCTGAATCCGCATTTCCAGGTGCCGGCAATTCGCGACATGCTGTTCGATGCGCGCATGAACCAGGTCGTGAGCTTGCTGCTCGGTGTGAAGTCGGCGCCCTTCCAGACGATCGGCGGCCACAAGAGCAGTGAGCAGCTCGAGCACTCCGATTCGATTCATATGTCGACATATCCGAACGGATATCTGGTCGCGAACTGGATCGCGTTCGAGGATATTCATCCGGATTCCGGGCCCCTGGTTTATCACCCGGGCACGCACAAACTGCCTTATCTGATGTCGACCGAACTCGGGATGCCGTTCGGTTGCGGCTACTCCGCTTATCACGACATCTACGAACCCGCGATCCAGCAGCTCATCGCGGAGAAATCGGGCGGGCCGCACTATTTCTATCCGAAAAAGGGCGACGTGCTGCTGTGGCACGCGAACCTGCTGCACGGCGGCAGCAAGATGCGCGATGCGGCGCACGCGAGCCGCAAGGCACTGGTCTGCCATTTCTTCGCGCAAGGCTGTCTGTGCTATCACGATCTGACCGGCATGCCGTCGAGCCTGACGCCGATCGTGCCGTTCGACGGTGACGCCTATCTCGACGCGAACCCCGACGTGGCGGCAAGCGGCGGCAATGCGTTGCAGCACTACATCTATTACGGCCGGTTCGAAGGCCGTCCGTTGCGCAGCCCCGCGGTGGCGCGACGCAGCGCGCGGCTTGCCGAATTGCCGGACGGCTTCGATGCGAAGCTCTACCTCGAAGCGAATCCCGATGTTGCCGCCGCTGGCGTCGACGCGGTCGATCACTTCCTCGACTTCGGCCGCGCGGAGGGCCGGACGCTGAAGCCTTGAGGTTCGGTCGTTCGCAGCATCGCCGGCGCTCGCCAACCCGCGAGTCGGACGCCGGGCACGGCCGCTGCCGCTTCCTGCGCGCAGCGGCGCAGTGTTTAGCGGG